>NZ_LT607753.1:2769419-3077133 GCF_900090295.1 Micromonospora coxensis
GTCTGGATCTTGCCGTGCTGGAACAGCGCGGTGGCCAGGTTGGCCAGCATCAGCCGCTCGTGCGCGGGGCTGCCGCCGAGGCGGGGGCCCTTGGTGGGCGTGGGCATGCTTGGTGCTCCTCAGGTGTGGCGGCAGCGCGGACTAGAGCTGCTCGGTCTCGCGGTAGTCGTCGGTGTCGTAGTCGGCCTCACCGAAGGCGTCCACGACGTGCGCCGGGTCGAAGTTCGGGGCCGAGTCCTTCAGCCCCAGACCCATCCCGGCGAGCTTCATCTTGACCTCGTCGATCGACTTCTGACCGAAATTCCGGATGTCGAGGAGGTCGGCCTCGGTGCGCCCGATCAGCTCACCAACGGAGTTGATGCCCTCGCGCTTGAGGCAGTTGTAGGAGCGGACGGTGAGGTCCAGCTCCTCGATCGGCAGAGCCAGGTCCGCCGCCAGCTGGGCGTCCTGCGGGGACGGCCCGATGTCGATGCCCTCAGCGGTCTCGTCCAGCTCCCGGGCCAGGCCGAAGAGCTCCACCAGCGTCGAGCCGGCCGAGGCCAGCGCGGTACGCGGGCCCATCGACGGCTTGGTCTCGACGTCGATGATCAGCCGGTCGAAGTCGGTCCGCTGCTCGACGCGGGTCGCCTCGACGCGGTACGTCACCTTGAGCACCGGCGAGTAGATCGAGTCGACCGGGATCCGGCCGATCTCGGCGCCGGCCTGCTTGTTCTGCGCCGCCGTGACGTAGCCCCGACCCCGCTCGACGGTCAGCTCCATGTCGAGCCGGCCCTTGCCGTTCAGGGTGGCGAGCTTCAGGTCCGGGTTGTGCACCGAGACGCCGGCCGGGGGCTGGATGTCGC
This sequence comes from Micromonospora coxensis, assembly GCF_900090295.1. NCBI lineage: Bacteria > Bacillati > Actinomycetota > Actinomycetes > Micromonosporales > Micromonosporaceae > Micromonospora > Micromonospora coxensis. The sequence goes on from NZ_LT607753.1 coordinate 2,770,262, forward strand.
CCGCGGTCACGTCGCCCGGGCCCTGCTTGCGCAGGTACATGCTGACCGGCTCGTCGTGCTCGGAGCTGACGCAGAGCTCCTTGATGTTCATGACGAGCTCGACCACGTCCTCCTTGACCCCGGGGATGGTGGTGAACTCGTGCAGCACACCGTCGATCTTGATCGAGGTGACCGCCGCACCCGGGATGGACGACAGCAGCGTACGACGCAGCGAGTTGCCCAGGGTGTAGCCGAAGCCGGGCTCCAGCGGCTCGATGGTGAACCGGGACCGGGTCTCGTTGATCGACTCCTCGGAGAGAGTCGGTCGCTGGCTGATGAGCATTTCTTCTCTTCTCTTCCGGGACGCCCGCTATATGACGCCCACGACAAAACTGTTCCGGTGGCCCGCCCCGGAGGGCGGGCCACCGCAACGAGCCCTTACTTCGAGTAGAGCTCGACGATCAGCTGCTCCTGGACCTGGGTGTCGATCACCTGGCGGGCCGGGAGCGAGTGCACGAGCACCTTCATCTGGCTGGGGATGGCCTCCAGCCACGCCGGAACCGACTTCGAGCCGGCCTCGGCCTGCGCGACGATGAACGGGGTGAGCTCCTTGCTCTTGCCCCGGACCTCGATGATGTCGTGCTCCTTGACGCGGTACGACGGGATGTCGACCTTCTTGCCGTTCACGGTGAAGTGGCCGTGCTTGACCAGCTGGCGGGCCATGTCCCGGGACTTGGCGAAGCCGGCCCGGTAGACCACGTTGTCCAGCCGCGACTCGAGGATCTGCAGGAGGACCTCACCGGTCTTGGCCTGCTTGGCCACGGCCTCCTCGTAGTAACCGCGGAACTGCTTCTCCAGCACGCCGTAGACACGGCGGGCCTTCTGCTTCTCACGGAGCTGGAGCAGGTACTCCGTCTCCTTCGTGCGGCCGCGGCCGTGCTGCCCGGGCGGGAACGGCCGGGACTCGAACGGGCACTTCGGACCATCGCACTTGCTGCCCTTGAGGAACAGCTTCATCTTCTCCCGCCGGCAACGGCGGCAGTCAGCACCGGTGTAACGAGCCATCTCTCTCTAACCTCTCAGACCCGGCGACGCTTCGGCGGACGGCACCCGTTGTGCGGCTGCGGGGTCACGTCGGAGATCTGACCGACCTCGAGACCCACGGCCTGCAGCGAACGGATGGCGGTCTCCCGGCCGGAGCCGGGACCCTTGACGAACACGTCGACCTTGCGCATGCCGTGCTCCATGGCCCGACGCGCGGCGGCCTCGGCGGCGAGCTGCGCGGCGAACGGAGTCGACTTGCGGGAGCCCTTGAAGCCGACCTGGCCGGCGGAGGCCCAGGAGATGACGGCACCCGTCGGGTCCGTGATGGACACGATGGTGTTGTTGAAGGTGCTCTTGATGTGCGCCTGCCCGTGGGCGACGTTCTTGCGTTCCTTGCGCCGGACCTTCTTGACGGCGGCTCCGGCACGAGCCTTCGGTGGCATAAGTCTGTGCGCTCCTAATTACTTCTTGCCGGGCTTCTTCTTGCCGGCGACGGTCCGCTTCGGGCCCTTGCGGGTGCGGGCGTTGGTCCGCGTCCGCTGGCCACGCACCGGGAGACCACGGCGGTGGCGGATACCGGCGTAGCAGCCGATCTCGACCTTGCGGCGGATGTCAGCGGCGACCTCGCGGCGCAGGTCACCTTCAACCTTGTAGTTGGCCTCGATGTGGTCGCGGAGCTGCACGAGCTCCTCGTCCGTGAGGTCCCGAGCGCGCTTGTCCGGCGAGATGCCGGTGGCGGCGAGCGTCTCCAGGGCGCGGGTGCGACCGACCCCGAAGATGTAGGTGAGCGCGATCTCCATCCGCTTCTCGCGGGGGAGATCCACGCCGACTAGACGTGCCATGTGCGGGCGTACTCCTCGTGATGTTGTGGCGGAGGTGTGGACCCGTCCCACCCCGCTACCGACCGTCCCGTCCTTCCGACGCCATCGGCGCCGGCGACCGGGAGTGGTCGCTGCCCAAGCGGGCCCCGGCCTCCGACCGGGGGTCGGCCACGATCGAGTACGCGCTGCGTACCGCTCGCGGCTGGGACGAGCTGGTGATGTGTTGTCGGGATCTGCGGCCCGGGCCTCGTTCCGCCACCGCTCGTCACGGTCGGCGGACTCGGCTCAGCCCTGGCGCTGCTTGTGGCGCGGGTCGGTGCAGATGACCATGACCCGGCCGTGCCGGCGGATCACCCGGCACTTGTTGCAGATCCTCTTGACGCTCGGCTTGACCTTCACGGTTGCCTTACTTCCCATCTGGCCCGGAGACGCGACGAGGCGCGACGCCGGACGTCGAAGACGGACACGGGGACGTCCCGGCCGTCGTCAGGATTACTTGTAGCGGTAGACGATGCGCCCGCGGGTCAGGTCGTACGGCGAGAGTTCGACGACGACCCGGTCCTCCGGCAGGATGCGGATGTAGTGCTGCCGCATCTTGCCGCTGATGTGAGCCAGCACCTTGTGGCCGTTCGCGAGCTCCACCCGGAACATGGCGTTCGGCAGGGGCTCGATGACCCGACCCTCGATCTCGATGGCTCCGTCTTTTTTCGGCATGTCCTCCGCTGTCCTGACGTCGGTTGCTCCGGACGGCCCACAACGTCTTACACGGGCCCGCGATCGTGATCGAGAGCCCGCGCCAGCCGCGGCTCCGACTCCCACCGAAGCGCAGGGTGGGCATGCCGGAGTGGACGCTGTGCGCCGATCTGAAAGTGTACGCCCGCCTGCCGGCGGTCGCCAAACCGGCCACCATACTCGCCGGAACACGGGGCAAAATCCCCCGACCGGGCAGCGTCACCCGGGTGGTCAGCGTGCCCCGGCATGCCCTGGACGACCGGTGTGTCCGGTTCCCCTGCTGCCGTCCAGGGTCTCCCGCCACCGGCGGTCAGACCGGCCGGCCAGGTCCGTCGGCCCGCCACCGGCTGCGGTCCCGACCCGCTAGTCGGTCAGCTCACGTCGCCGGTGCTCCCGCTGCACGGCTCGCGCCTGCCGTCGGCGGTCCCGCTTCGCGGCTCGCGCCCGCCGGCGGCGGTCCCGCTTCGCGGCCCGGCGCCGAGGCTCACCGGAGGCCAACCCTCCCACGGTGCGGACCAGCAGCACCGCACCCCACGGCCCGGCCACCCAGCCCGGCCAGAAGTACAGCAGCTCGCCGGCGAGCACACCCGTCACCGCCCAGACCGCCACCACGATGCCGACGACCTTGAGGTACGGCTCCCAGAGCGCCACGAGCCACGCGGCGGTGGCGGAGCGCCGTCCCTCGCCCGGTCCGGGCACCGCCGGCAGCCCCCGGTCCGGAACCGCCACCTCACCCACCCGCGCCCCCGGCAGGTCCGCCAGGACCGCGTCGAGTTCGCCGTAGGTCCGGGCGCCGTACGCCCGCTGCAACCGCTCGTCGTACTCGGCGAGGCTCAGCCGGCCCTCGTCGACCGCCACCCGAAGTCGATCCGCCACCGTCTGACGGTCGCCGTCAGTGGCCCGCATCCCGTCGCGCCCCTGCATACGGCCAGCGTGACAACGCCGCGCAACCGTCGCCCGGGGCCGATCCGCCAGGGGGCGACACGCTCCCGGCCGTAGCCCGGCGCGCGCTCCCGACCGGCGGCCCGGCGCGCGCTCCCGACCGGTACCCCGGCGCGCTCCCGGCCGGAGGCCCGACCGGCGGCCCGGCGCGCTCCCGGCCGGAGGCCCGGCCGTGGCCCGGCCGTGGCCCGGGCCCGCCGTCGCCGAGCGTCGCGGTGACCGGACGGCGGGTCAGGCGGTCGGGGAGTCGGCCGGCTGCCGGGCGGTGACCAGGTCGCCGAGGCGGGCCCGGCCGCCGTCGAACGCGGTCAGCACCCACACCCCGTCCTCCAGCAGCGCCATCGAGTGCTCGACGTGCACCGCCATCGACCGGTCCCGGGTGACCACGGTCCAGCCGTCGGACAGCTCCACCGTCCGGGGCGAGCCCATGGTGATCATCGGTTCGATGGCCAGGGCCATGCCCGGCACCAGGCGCGGACCCTTGCCGGGGCGGCCGTGGTTGAGCACGTGCGGGTCCTGGTGCATCTCCGTGCCGATGCCGTGGCCGCCGTAGCCGTCGACGATGCCGTACCGGCCGCCCTTGCGGACGGCGGTCTCCACGGCGTGCGAGATGTCGGTGAGCCGGCCCTTGCCGCTGGCGGCCCCACGGGCGGCGGCGGCGATGCCGGCCCACATGGCGTCCTCCGCGACCGCGGCCATCTTCAGCAGCGCCGGGTCGACCTCGCCCACCCCGACGGTGATCGCCGCGTCGCCGTGCCAGCCGTCGAGCACCGCGCCGCAGTCGATGGAGATCAGGTCCCCGTCGCGGAGCACCTGCTGCGCGGACGGGATGGCGTGCACCACCTGCTCGTTGACCGACGAGCAGATCGAGGCCGGGAAGCCGTGGTAGCCCTTGAACGACGGGACCGCACCGGCCTCGCGGATCGTCGCCTCGGCGATCGCGTCCAGGTCGGCGGTGCTGACCCCGGGGGCGACGGCCTCGCGCATCCGACGCAGGGCCTCGGCGACCACCAGGCCCGCGGCCCGCATCTTGTCGATCTGGTCGGGGGTCTTCAGCTGGATGTCCAGCTGGGGACGGCGCATGGAGCAGTTACCTTTCGTTGCCGAACAGCGGGGCACGTCGCACGTACCCCGCTGTTCGCACTCTATCCGCCGGATGCCGGCGGGACCTCAGCCGCCGTACGAACGCAGCGCGTCGATGGCGCGGACGGTGACGTCCTCCACCGGCCCGGTCGCGTCGATCCCGACCAGCTTGCCCTGGGCGCCGTAGTAGTCGACGAGCGGCGCGGTCTTGTCGGCGTACTCCCGCAGCCGGGCCGCGATCGTCTCCGGCTTGTCGTCGTCCCGCTGGAACAGCTCGGCGCCGCACCGGTCGCAGATGCCCTCACGGGTGGTGGCATCGAACTCGACGTGCCAGATCTTGCCGCAGCCCCGGCAGGTACGCCGACCGGAGAGCCGCCGGATCACCTCGTCGTCGTCGACGACCAGCTCCAGCACCAGGTCCAGCGCGGTGCCGAGATCGGCCAGCAGCTTGTCCAGCGCGGCGGCCTGCGGCGTCGTACGCGGGAAGCCGTCGAGCAGGAAGCCCTCGGCGGCGTCCGGTTCGGCGAGCCGGTCCCGGACCATGTTGATGGTGACCTCGTCGGGGACCAGCTTGCCGGCGTCCATGTACCGCTTGGCCTCGACACCCAACGGCGTGCCCTGCGAGACGTTCGCCCGGAAGATGTCCCCGGTCGAGATCTTCGGCACCGAGAGGTGAGCGGCGATGAACTCCGCCTGTGTGCCCTTGCCCGCGCCCGGCGGGCCAACCAGAACGAGTCGCATCTACCGCAGGAACCCTTCGTAGTTCCGCTGCATGAGTTGGCTCTCGATCTGCTTCACGGTCTCCAGACCGACGCCGACCATGATGAGCACAGCGGTGCCGCCGAACGGGAAGTTGAGGAACTGCTCGCTGTTCAGCCAGATGAAGAAGAAGTTCGGCAGGATCGAGATGATGCCCAGGTAGAGCGCGCCCGGCAGGGTGATCCGGCTGAGGATGAAGTCGAGGTACTCCGCCGTCGGCTTGCCCGGGCGGATGCCCGGCACGAAGCCGCCGTACTTCTTCATGTTGTCCGCGACCTCGGTCGGGTTGAACGTGATCGACACGTAGAAGTACGTGAAGAAGATGATCAGCAGGAAGTAGAGGGCGATGTGCTCCGGCGCGGTGGCCTTCACGATGTGGTTCTGGATCCAGGCCTGGACCTTGCCCGGGTCGTTCGGGTCGAAGAACTGCAGCGCCAGCTGCGGCAGGTACAGCAGCGAGGAGCCGAAGATGACCGGGATGACACCCGCCTGGTTGACCTTCAGCGGAATGTAGGTCGAGGTGCCGCCGTACATCCGCCGGCCGATCATGCGCTTGGCGTACTGCACCGGGATCCGGCGCTGCGCCTGCTCGATGAAGCAGACCGCGGTGATGACCACCAGGACCAGGACGAGCACCAGGGCGAACTTGGCCCAGCCCTCGTTGGTCTTGATCTTCCAGCCCTCGCTGGGGAGCCGGGCGGCGATCGAGGTGAAGATGAGGACGGACATGCCGTTGCCGACGCCGCGGTCGGTGATCAGCTCGCCGAGCCACATCACCATGCCGGTGCCGGCGGTCATCGTCATGACCAGGATGCTCAGCGTCAGCCAGTTCGGGATGCCGGTGCCCTCGGGCACGATCGGGAACTGGTCGCACTGGTTGTTGAAGAGCTGCCCGGAGCGGGCCAGCGCCACGAACGCCGAGGACTGGAGAATGCCCAGCCCGAGGGTCAGGTAGCGGGTGTACTGGGTGATCTTCGCCTGCCCGGCCTGGCCCTCCTTGCGGAGCTGCTCCAGCCGGGGGATGACCACCGTCAGCAGCTGCAGGATGATCGACGCGGTGATGTAGGGCATGATGCCCAGCGCGAAGACCGAGAGCTGCAGCAGCGCGCCGCCGGAGAAGAGATCCAGCAGGTTCAGCACCCCGGTGGTGTCACCCTGGATCGTGTCGAGGCACTTCTGCACGTTGCCGTACGAGACGCCTGGGCTGGGCAGGGTGGCACCCAGCCGATAGACCGCGATGATGCCTACTGTGAACAGCAGCTTCTTGCGCAGGTCAGGCGTACGGAACGCACTGAGAAAGGCGGACAGCAACTTCTTCCTCCTGCGCGAGGCGGGCCGCCGGTGTTCCCTGGCGGGGCGGGGTGGGTGCCGGGCGAGTGCCCGATATCCATAGCTGGGAAGGGACTCTAACAGCCCGATCCCGGTCCGGGCAGATGTGCCCGGCTACATAAACCGAATCCGATGTTACTTGGCGCACACGGACCATGTAGACCATGGCGCCCGCCCAGTCGGTGACAACTGAGCGGGCGCCATGTTCGTGCTTACAGCTCGGTGACGGAGCCACCGGCGGCGGCGATCTTCTCCTTGGCCGACGCGCTGAACGCGTGCGCCGACACCTGGAGCGCCACACCACCGAGGTCGCCGGTGCCGAGGACCTTCACCGGCTGGCCCTTGCGGACCGCGCCGGCGTCGACCAGCTCCTGCGGGCCGACCTGGCCGCCGTTCGGGAACAGCTCGGCCAGCCGGTCCAGGTTCACGACCTGGAAGACGACCTTGAACTTGTTCTTGAAGCCCTTCATCTTCGGCAGTCGCATGTGGATGGGCATCTGCCCACCCTCGAACGCCGCCGAGATGTTCTTGCGGGCCTTGGAGCCCTTGGTACCGCGACCGGCGGTCTTGCCCTTGGAGCCCTCACCGCGACCCACGCGGGTCTTGTCGGTCTTGGCACCGGGCGCCGGGCGCAGGTGGTGAACCTTGATCGTCATTACTCGACCTCCTCGACCTTCACGAGGTGGTTGACCGCGAAGATCATGCCGCGGATCTCCGGACGATCCTCCTTGACCACCACGTCGTTGATCCGCTTGAGACCGAGCGAACGCAGCGAGTCACGCTGGTTGCGCTTGGTCCCGATCTCGGACCGGACCTGGGTGACCTTCAGGCGTGCCATCAGGACTGCACCCCCGCCCGCGAGGCCAGCATGGCCGCCGGCGCGACGTCCTCGACCGGCAGGCCACGACGGGCCGCGACCTGCTCCGGGGACTCGAGCCCCTTCAGGGCCGCCACGGTGGCGTGCACGATGTTGATCGGGTTCGACGAACCGAGGCTCTTGGAGAGCACGTCGTGGATACCCGCGCACTCCAGCACGGCGCGGACCGGACCGCCGGCGATGACACCCGTACCGGCCGAGGCCGGCTTGAGCAGCACCACACCGGCCGCGTCCTCGCCCTGCACCGGGTGCGGGATCGACTGGCCGATCCGCGGCACCTTGAAGAAGTGCTTCTTGGCCTCCTCGACACCCTTGGCGATCGCCGCGGGCACCTCCTTGGCCTTTCCGTAGCCCACGCCGACGGTGCCGTCGCCGTCGCCCACGATCACCAGGGCGGTGAAGCTGAAGCGACGACCACCCTTCACGACCTTGGCGACGCGGTTGATCGCGACGACCCGCTCGAGGTGCGGGGTCTTCTCGACGGGCGCGTTTCCGCGGCCGCCCTCACGGCGGTTGTCGCGGCGACCACCCTCGTTGCCACCGGACCCGCCGCCACGGCGCTGTTGACCTGGCATCAGCAGCCTTCCTTCTCTCTCGTGACGGGGTTTCTAGAACTCGAGCCCGGCTTCGCGGGCGGCGTCGGCAAGCGCGGCGACCCGCCCCGCGTACCGGTTGCCACCGCGGTCGAAGACGACCTTGGAGACGCCGGCCGCCTTGGCCCGCTCGGCGAGCAGGGCGCCGACCTTGCCGGCCAGGGCGCTCTTGTCGCCCTCCGTACCGCGCAGCGACGCGTCCAGGGTCGAGGCCGACGCCAGGGTGTGACCCTTGGTGTCGTCCACGATCTGGGCCACGATGTGCCGCAGGGAACGGGTGACCACCAGGCGGGGACGCTCGGCGGTGCCGCTGATGTTCTTGCGGACCCGGAAGTGCCGGCGCGCACGCCCGACGGCACGCTTGGCGGCGACGCCGCGGCGGCGCTTGAGCAGCGTGGCGCTCACTTCTTACCTGCCTTTCCAGCCTTGCGGCGGATGACCTCGCCCTGGTACTTCACGCCCTTGCCCTTGTAGGGCTCCGGCGGGCGGATCTTCCGGATGTTGGCGGCAACCTCACCGACCTGCTGCTTGTCGATGCCGGCCACGTGGAACAGCGTCGGCTTCTCCACCGTGAAGGTGATGCCGTCCGGGGCCGGCACCAGCACCGGGTGCGAGAACCCGAGCGCGAACTCCAGGTCCTTGCCCTTGGCGGTGACGCGGTAACCGGTACCGGCGATCTCCAGGCTCTTGCGGTAGCCCTCGGTCACCCCGACGATCATGTTGGCGACCAGGGTACGGCTCAGGCCGTGCAGCTCCTTGGCCTTGCGCTCGTCGTTCGGCCGGTTCACGTGCAGCTGGCCGTCCTCGGCCCGCTCCACGGTGATCGGCTCGGCGAGCGTGTGCGACAGCTCGCCCTTCGGGCCCTTGACCTTCACGGTCTGGCCGTCGATCGTGATGTCGACGCCGGCCGGTACCGGGATCGACTTACGTCCAATACGCGACATTTCTACCTGTCTCCCGTTACCAGACGAAGGCGAGGACTTCCCCGCCAACGCTCCGCTTGCGGGCCTGCCGGTCGGTGAGCAGCCCCTGGGACGTCGAAATGATCGCCACGCCCAGCCCGCCGAGCACCCGCGGGAGCCCGTCCGACTTGGCGTACACCCGGAGACCGGGCTTGGACACGCGCTTGATGCCGGCCAGGCTCCGCTCGCGGTTCTGGCCGTACTTCAGCTCGACGACCAGTCGCTTGCCGACGGCGCCCTCCTCGGGCTCCTCGACCGACCAGGTGGCGATGTAACCCTCGGTCTTCAGGACCTCGGCGATGTTCGCCTTGATCTTGGAGTAGGGCATCGTCACCCGGTCGTGGTACGCCTGGTTGGCGTTACGCAGACGCGTGAGCATGTCTGCGATCGGGTCGGTCATCGTCATGGAATTCGTCAGCCTTTCTCGCCGGGGTTCCCGGGGCGATCAGCCCCGGGCCTACGGCGAAGAGCAATAGCTATTACCAGGAAGCCTTGGACACGCCGGGCAGCTCACCGCGGTGGGCCATCTCCCGGATGCACACCCGGCAGAGACCGAACTTGCGGTAGACCGCCTTCGGACGCCCGCACCGCTGGCAGCGGGTGTACGCGCGAACCGAGAACTTCGGCTTCGCGGCCGCCTTGAGGATCAGCGCCTTCTTGGCCATTCGCTCAGTTCTCCTTGAACGGGAAGCCCAGGAGCTTGAGCAGCGCCCGGCCCTCGTCGTCGGTCGTGGCGGTCGTGACCACCGTGATGTCCATGCCCCGCTGGCGATCGATTTTGTCCTGGTCGATCTCGTGGAACACCGACTGCTCGGTCAGACCGAACGTGTAGTTGCCGTGCCCGTCGAGCTTGCGCCCGTCCAGGCCGCGGAAGTCGCGGATACGCGGCAGCGCGATCGACAGCAGCCGGTCCAGGAACTCCCACATCCGGTCGCCGCGGAGGGTGACCTTCGCGCCGATCGGCATGCCCTCACGCAGCTTGAACTGCGCGATCGACTTGGTCGCGCGCCGCACCTGCGGCTTCTGGCCGGTGATGGTGGCCAGGTCACGGACCGCGCCGTCGATCAGCTTGGCGTCGCGAGCGGCCTCGCCGACACCCATGTTGACGACGATCTTGACCAGCCGCGGAACCTGCATGGGGTTCGCGTAGCTGTGCTGCTTCTGCAGCTCGGCCACGATCTCGTTACGGTACCGCTCCTTGAGGCGCGGCATGGTCTTGGTTTCGGTAGCCGTGGTCATCACAGGTCCTTACCGGTGCTACGCGCGATGCGGACCTTCTGGCCGTTGTCGTCGATCCGGTAACCGACCCGGGTCGGCTTCCCGTCGGAGTCCAGGACCATCACGTTCGAGACGTGGATCGGGGCCTCCTGGGTGACGATGCCACCGGTCTTGGCGCCACGCTGGGTGGTGCTGATGCGGGTGTGCTTCTTGACCCGGTTCACGCCCTCGACCAGGATCTTGTCCTGCCGCGGGTAGGCCGCGATGACCTTGCCCTTGGCACCCTTGTCCTTGCCGGCGATGACGACGACCGTGTCGCCCTTCTTGACCTTCACGGTCACAACACCTCCGGCGCGAGAGAAATGATCTTCATGAACCGCTTGTCCCGCAGCTCACGACCAACCGGGCCGAAGATACGGGTACCACGCGGGTCCCCACCGTCCTTGATGATGACGGCGGCGTTCTCGTCGAAGCGGATGTACGAGCCGTCCGGCCGCCGCTTCTCCTTGGCGGTGCGGACGACGACGGCCTTGACGACGTCGCCCTTCTTCACACCAGCGCCCGGGATCGCGTCCTTGACCGTGGCCACGATGACGTCGCCGATGCTCGCGTAGCGCCGACCGGAGCCACCGAGAACCCGGATGCACAGGATCTCCCGGGCACCCGTGTTGTCGGCGACGCGCAGTCGCGACTCCTGCTGAATCACGTCTATCTCCTATGTCTGCCGGTTCTCCGGCCGCCCGGGGGCGGCCGGAGCCTGGCGGAACCTGCGCCCGACCGATGCCGGCCGAGCTCGAGCCTTCGCTACTTGGCCTTCTCGAGGATCTCCACGAGCCGCCACCGCTTGGTGGCGGAGAGCGGCCGGGTCTCCATGATCAGGACCCGGTCGCCGATGCCGGCCGAGTTCTGCTCGTCGTGCACCTTCAGCTTGCGGGTACGGCGCATGATCTTGCCGTACAGCGCGTGCTTGACCCGGTCCTCGACCTCGACCACGACGGTCTTTTCCATCTTGTCGCTGACCACGAGGCCCTCACGCACCTTACGCGTGGCCCGCGCGGTGGCGGTGGTGTTCTCGCTCATGATGCAGTCACCTCAGTCGGCGCGGCCGAGAGACCCAGCTCGCGCTCACGCATGATCGTGTAGATCCGGGCGATCTCCCGACGGATGACCTGCAGCCGCCGGTTGTTGTCCAGCTGACCGGTCGCGGCCTGCACGCGGAGGTTGAACAGCTCCGCCTTGGCCTCGCGCAGCTTCGTGACCAGCTCCTCCTCGGAGAGCTCACGCAGCTCGGAAGGCTTGACGCCCGCTGCCATCAGGATTCACCCACTTCGCGCGTAACAATGCGGCACTTCATCGGGAGCTTGTGGATCGCGCGACGCATCGCCTCTCGCGCGATCTGCTCGTTGGGGAAGGACATCTCGAAGAGAACCCGCCCCGGCTTGACGTTCGCGACCCACCACTCGGGCGAGCCCTTACCGGAACCCATCCGGGTCTCGGCCGGCTTCTTGGTCAGGGCCTGGTCCGGGAAGACCGTGATCCAGACCTTGCCGCCACGCTTGATGTGACGGGTCATCGCGATACGCGCCGACTCGATCTGGCGGTTGGTCACGTACGCCGGCTCGAGAGCCTGGATCCCGAACTCGCCGAACACCACCCGGTTACCACCCTTGGACGCGCCACTGCGGTCCGGGTGGTGCGGCTTGCGGAAGCCCTTCGGGGGCTTGCGCGGCATCAGCATCTGTCAGCCCTCCTGCTGCGTTTCTGCCGCAGCGGCGACGGCGCCGGCGTCAACCGGCTCGCCGCTCGGCGTCTCGGCCTGCTGCGCGATGGTGGTCGCAGCAGCCCGGCCGGCCTCGGTGCCACCGGCGGTCGTGCCGGACGAACCCGACCGGCCACGGCGCGGCCGCTCGGGGCGGTCGCCGCGGTCACGGCGCGGGCGGGACGGACCGGCCTCGGCCGGAGCCTCCCGGCCCGGGACGGCGTCGCCCTTGTAGATCCAGACCTTCACGCCGATCCGGCCGAAGGTGGTACGGGCCTCGAAGAAGCCGTACTCGATGTTGGCCCGCAGCGTGTGCAGCGGGACCCGACCCTCGCGGTAGAACTCGGTCCGGCTCATCTCGGCGCCGCCGAGACGACCCGAGACCTGGACCCGGATGCCCTTGCAGACCGGGTTCTTCATCGCCGACTGCATCGCCTTGCGCATCGCCCGACGGAAGCTGACCCGGCTGGACAGCTGCTCGGCGACGCCCTGGGCGACGAGCTGCGCGTCCGACTCGGGGTTCTTCACCTCGATGATGTTGAGCTGCACCTGCTTGCCGGTGAGCTTCTCCAGCTCGCCGCGGATCCGGTCGGCCTCCGCACCCTTACGGCCGATGACGATGCCCGGCCGGGCGGTGTGGATGTCCACGCGGACCCGGTCCCGGGTGCGCTCGATGTCGACCTTGGAAATGCCGGCGCGCTCCAGGCCCTTGGACATCATCCGGCGGATCTTGACGTCCTCGCCGATGTAGTCCTTGTAGAGCTTGTCCGCGAACCAGCGGGACTTCCAGTCGGTCGAGATGCCGAGCCGGAACCCAGTGGGGTGAACCTTCTGACCCATTACTCGGCACCCTCCGTCTTGCTCTGCCCCTCGGCAGCCTCGGCCTGCGCGGCCGGAGCGGCCTTCTTCGCCGACTTCTTCGGCGCGGCCGGCGCGACCGCCTCGACCGCCACGGTGATGTGGCAGGTCCGCTTGCGGATCCGGTACGCCCGGCCCTGCGCCCGCGGCCGGAACCGCTTCATCGTCGGGCCCTCGTCGACGAACGCCTCGCTGACGAGCAGCGCATCGGGGTCCAGCCGCTCGTTGTTCTCCGCGTTGGCGATCGCGCTCGCGAGCACCTTGTACACCTGCTCGCTCGCAGCCTGCGGCGCGAACTGCAGCACCGTGAGCGCCTCCTTCGCGGGCAGGCCGCGGACGAGGTTGACCACCCGGCGCGCCTTCATCGGCGAGATGCGCACGTGCCGCGCAACCGCCCGCGCGCCCGGAAGCACCGGAGCGTCGCCCTTTCCTGGCATCGCTGTAACCCCTTGTTCCTCTATCCGTATGCCCGCGGCGTCAGCGCCGGCGGCTCTTCCGGTCGTCCTTCTCGTGACCCTTGAACGTGCGGGTCAGCGCGAACTCGCCGAGCTTGTGCCCGACCATGGCCTCGGTCACGAACACCGGGACGTGCTTGCGTCCGTCGTGCACGGCGATCGTGTGCCCCAGCATCTCGGGGATGATCGTCGAGCGCCGCGACCAGGTCTTGATGACGTTCTTCGAGCCCTTGTCGTTCTGCGTCTCCACCTTCTTGAGCAGGTGGTCGTCGACGAACGGGCCCTTCTTCAGGCTGCGAGGCATGCTCTATCTCCCTCAGCCGCGCTTACGCGTGGCGTAGCGGCGGCGGACGATCAGCCGGTCGCTCGGCTGGCCCTTACGACGGGTGCGGCCCTCGGGCTTACCCTGCGGGTTGACCGGGTGGCGACCACCGGAGGTCTTACCCTCACCACCACCGTGCGGGTGGTCGACCGGGTTCATCGCGACACCACGGACGGTCGGGCGCTTGCCCTTCCACCGCATACGGCCGGCCTTACCCCAGTTGATGTTCGACTGGTCGGCGTTGCCGATCTCGCCGATGCTGGCGCGGCAGCGCACGTCCACCCGCCGGATCTCGCCGGACGGCATGCGGAGGGTCGCGTACGCGCCCTCACGGCCGAGCAGCTGGATGCCGACGCCGGCCGAACGGGCCAGCTTGGCGCCGCCGCCCGGACGAAGCTCCACGTTGTGGATCGTCGTACCGACCGGGATGTTGCGCAGCGGCAGGTTGTTGCCCGGCTTGATGTCCGCGCTCGGGCCCGACTCGACCCGGTCACCCTGCTTCAGGTCCTTCGGCGCGATGATGTAGCGCTTCTCGCCGTCGGCGTAGTGCAGCAGCGCGATGCGCGCGGTGCGGTTCGGGTCGTACTCGATGTGCGCGACCTTGGCCGGCACGCCGTCCTTGTCGACCCGCTTGAAGTCGATCAGACGGTACTGCCGCTTGTGGCCGCCACCGTGGTGCCGGGTGGTGATCCGGCCGTGGGCGTTGCGTCCGCCCTTCTTCGGCAGCGGAGCCAGCAGCGACTTCTCGGGCGTCGACCGGGTGATCTCGGCGAAGTCGGCGACGCTGGAGCCACGCCGGCCCGGCGTCGTCGGCTTGTACTTACGGATAGCCATTGTCTACACCCCTCAGCTGACCGGGCCGCCGAAGGCCTCGATACGGTCACCGTCAGCCAGCTTCACGATCGCCCGCTTGGTGGCCTTGCGCTGACCGAAGCCGGTCTTGGTGCGCTTGCGCTTGCCCTCGCGGTTGAGCGTGTTGACCGTCAGGACGCGGACGTTGAAGATCTGCTGGATAGCGATCTTGATCTCGGTCTTGTTGGCGTCCGGGTGCACCAGGAAGGTGTACCAGTTCCGGTTCAGCTCGCTGTAGCTCTTCTCCGAGACGACCGGCGCGACGATGATGTCCCGCGGGTCGGCGATCGTGCTCACTTGCCACCCTCCTCGGTGGTCTCGGCGGGAACGCCCAGGAACTCGTCCAGGGCCTCCTTGGTGAAGACCACGTCGTCGGCCACCAGCACGTCGTACGTGTTGAGCTGGCCGGCCTCGATCAGGTGCACCCGCGGCTCGTTGCGCAGCGACACCCAGTTCAGCTCGTCGGTGCTGCTCAGCACGACGAGGACCCGACGGGCCTCGGTCAGCTTGGCCAGCGTGGCCAGAGCGGCCTTGGTCGACGGCTTCTCGCCCGAGACGAACGCCTCGACGACGTGCACCTGGCCGGCGCGCGCCCGGTCGGAGAGGGCCCCACGCAGGGCGGCGGCCTTCATCTTCTTCGGGGTCCGCTGGCTGTAGTCGCGCGGGACCGGGCCGTGCACCACGCCACCGCCGGCGAACTGCGGCGCGCGGATCGAGCCCTGGCGGGCACGACCGGTGCCCTTCTGCTTGTACGGCTTCTTGCCGCCACCGGCGACCTCGCCGCGGGTCTTGGTCTTGTGCGTGCCCTGCCGGGCCGCGGCGAGCTGGGCCACCACGACCTGGTGCATCAGCGCGATGTTGGCCTGCACGTCGAAGATGTCGGCGGGCAGCTCGACGGAGCCGGCCTTGCCGCCTTCGACGTTGAGGACGTCAACGGTGGTCACTTGGCCGCACCGCCCTTCTTCACCTTGGTCTTCGCCGCAGTACGGACCAGGACCAGCGCGCCCTTGGGGCCGGGGATGGCGCCACGGACGAGCAGGAGGTTGTTCTCGGTGTCGATCGCCTGGACGGTCAGGTTCTGGACGGTGTAGCGCACGCCACCCATCCGACCGGCCATCCGGGTGCCCTTGAAGACGCGACCCGGGGTGGCGCAGGCGCCGATCGAGCCCGGCGAGCGGTGCTTGCGCTCCACACCGTGGCTGGCGCGCAGACCGTGGAAGCCGTGCCGCTTCATCGGGCCGGCGTAGCCCTTGCCCTTGGTCTTGCCGGTGACGTCGATGACGACGCCCGCCGGGAACTCCTCGACCGTGACCTCCTGGCCCGGCGAGTAGTCCGCGGCGTCCGTGGTGCGCAGCTCGACGATGTGCCGGCGCGGCGCCACGTCCGCCTTCGCGTAGTGCCCGCTGATCGGCTTCTTGACCTTGCGCGGGTCGATCGTGCCGTAGGCGAGCTGGATCGCGGAGTAACCGTCCTTCTCGGCGCTACGAACCTGGCTGACGACGCACGGGCCGGCCTGAACCACGGTCACGGGGACAACCTTGTTGTTGTCCCAGACCTGGGTCATGCCGAGCTTTGCGCCCAGGATCCCCTTGACTTGCCTGTCCATTTGTCCGGTCCCTACAGCTTGATCTCGATGTCGACGCCAGCCGGCAGGTCGAGGCGCATGAGCGAGTCGACCGTCTTCGGGGTCGGGTCGATGATGTCGATCAGCCGCTTGTGCGTGCGCATCTCGAAGTGCTCGCGCGAGTCCTTGTACTTGTGCGGCGAGCGGATAACGCAGAAACGGTTGATCTCCGTGGGCAGCGGCACCGGGCCTGCGACCTGCGCCCCAGTACGCGTCACCGTCTCGACGATCTTCCGCGCCGAGGAGTCGACGACCTCGTGGTCATAGGCCTTGAGCCGGATGCGGATCTTCTGTCCCGCCATGGTGGCTTCTGTTCCTTCTCTCGATGCCGCTGTGTTGCGGGCACCTGTACCGGCTGGTACAGGCCCACTTCGCCGACCCCCGCGGTCGGGCGTGTCGCGCCCTCGGACCAGGCTCCGCCCCGGGACTCCGGAGCGGTTCTCCTGACCACGCGGTGGGTCAAGGCGCCGATCGCATCACAGCGATCTGGACGCCGTGCGAGGGTGGTTGATCACCAGGGGCGATCAACCACCCTACGCGCGACTGTTGGTCTTCCCGGAGGTCCAGCTTGCGCCGGACGCGGGCGACTAACCGTCGTTACGCAACCTGACTAGTATGCCGCACGACCGGCGGCGACGCTAATCGGGGTTACCCAGGTCACTTGATGATCTTGGTGACGCGACCAGCGCCGACCGTACGACCACCCTCGCGGATCGCGAACTTGAGGTTCTCCTCCATGGCGATCGGCTGGATCAGCTTCACGGTCATGGTGGTGTTGTCGCCCGGCATGACCATCTCGGTGCCCTCGGGCAGCGTGACGACGCCGGTGACGTCCGTGGTCCGGAAGTAGAACTGCGGACGGTAGTTCTGGAAGAACGGGGTGTGCCGGCCACCCTCCTCCTTGGAGAGGATGTAGACCGTCGCCTCGAACTCCGTGTGCGGGGTCGTGGTGCCCGGCTTGACGACCACCATGCCGCGCTCGACGTCCTCGCGCTTGATGCCGCGCAGCAGCAGACCGACGTTCTCGCCCGCGCGGGCCTCGTCGAGCAGCTTGCGGAACATCTCGATGCCGGTGCAGGTGGTCTTCATCGACTTCTCGCGGATGCCGACGATCTCCACCTCCTCGTTCGGCTTGAGGATGCCGCGCTCCGCGCGACCGGTGACGACCGTGCCACGACCGGTGATCGTGAAGACGTCCTCGATCGGCATGAGGAACGGCTTCTCGGTCTCACGCTCCGGCTGCGGGATCGCGGTGTCGACGGCGTTCATGAGCTCCATCAGGCGACCGGTCCACTCCGGGTCGCCCTCCAGGGCCTTGAGCGCCGAGACCCGGACGACCGGCAGGTCGTCACCCGGGTACTCCTGCGAGGAGAGCAGCTCGCGGACCTCGAGCTCGACGAGCTCCAGGAGCTCCTCGTCGTCGACCATGTCGCTCTTGTTGAGCGCCACGACGATGTACGGCACACCGACCTGACGGGCCAGCAGCACGTGCTCGCGGGTCTGCGGCATCGGGCCGTCGGTCGCCGCCACCACCAGGATCGCGCCGTCCATCTGCGCGGCACCGGTGATCATGTTCTTGATGTAGTCGGCGTGACCGGGGCAGTCGACGTGCGCGTAGTGACGCGCCTCGGTCTGGTACTCGACGTGCGCGATGGAGATCGTGATGCCGCGGGCCTTCTCCTCCGGCGCCTTGTCGATCTCGTCGAACGGCGTGTACGGGTTGAGGTCCGGGAACTGGTCGTGCAGGACCTTGGTGATGGCCGCCGTCAGCGTCGTCTTACCGTGGTCGATGTGACCAATGGTGCCGATGTTGACGTGCGGCTTAGTCCGCTCGAACTTCGCCTTCGCCACTGGTGTCCTCCTGTGGACTTCTTGGTTCGTTCGCCCCGGCGCGCCGATTGGCGCTTAGGACTCTGTCGACAGCCTTTCCGGCCTGATGGCCGGAGAGCTTGGTGGGTTCTGCGGCGATGAAGCCTACAGGCCCGGATTCACACAACCCGACCGAGGTGGCCGCGGGCGGGAGATCCCTCCCGCGACCGACCCCGGATCACCGGATCAGCTCAGGTGAGCGTCACTCACCCGTCGCCTTGGCGATGATCTCCTTCGCGACGCCCTGCGGGACCTCGGCGTAGGAGTCGAACTGCATGCTGTAGCTAGCCCGGCCCTGGGTCTTCGACCGCAGGTCGCCGACGTAGCCGAACATCTCCGACAACGGCACCAGGGCCCGGACGACGCGGGCGCCGCTGCGCTCCTCCATCGCCTGGATGATGCCACGGCGGGAGTTGAGGTCGCCGATGACGTCACCCATGTTCTCCTCAGGAGTGGTGACCTCAACGGCCATCATCGGCTCGAGCAGCGCGGGGTCGGCCTTGCGGGCCGCCTCCTTCATCGCCATCGAGCCGGCGATCTTGAACGCCATTTCCGACGAGTCGACCTCGTGGTACTGGCCGTCCACCAGGGTGAGCTTGATGCCCACCAGGGGGAAGCCGGCGAGGATGCCGTACTGCATGGCGTCCTGCGCGCCCGCGTCCACCGACGGGATGAACTCCCGCGGGATGCGGCCACCGGTGACGGCGTTGGCGAACTCGTAGGTCGGGGCGTCGTTGCCCAGCGGCAGCGGCTCCAGGCTGATGATCACCCGGGCGTACTGGCCGGAACCACCGGTCTGCTTCTTGTGGGTGTACTCGACCTTCTCCACCTTGCGGCGGATGGTCTCGCGGTACGCCACCTGCGGCTTACCGATGTTCGCCTCGACGTTGAACTCGCGGCGCATCCGGTCGACCAGGATGTCCAGGTGCAGCTCGCCCATGCCGGAGATGACCGTCTGACCGGTCTGGTCGTCCAGCTTGACGCGGAAGGTCGGGTCCTCCTCGGCCAGCCGCTGGATGGCGGTGCTGAGCTTCTCCTGGTCGGCCTTGGTCTTCGGCTCGATGGCCACCTCGATGACCGGCTCCGGGAAGGTCATCGACTCCAGGATGACCGGGTTCGCCGGGTCGCACAGGGTGTCACCGGTGGTGGTCTGCTTCAGACCCTGCACCGCGATGATGTCGCCGGCCTGGGCGGAGCTGCGCTCCTCCCGCTTGTTGGCGTGCATCTGGTAGATCTTGCCGATCCGCTCCTTGCGGTCCTTGGTGGAGTTGACCACCTGGGAGCCGGACTCGAGCGTGCCGGAGTAGATCCGCACGTAGGTGAGCTTGCCGAGGTGCTTGTCCGTCTGGATCTTGAAGGCCAGACCGGAGAACGGCTCCTTCACCGACGGCTTGCGCTGCATCGGGGTCTCGCCGTCGGTGGCGGTGCCCTCGATCGCCGGGATGTCCAGCGGCGACGGCAGGTACGCGACGACCGCGTCCAGCATCGGCTGGATGCCCTTGTTCTTGAAGGCGGTGCCGGTGAGGACCGGGTTGGCCTTGCCGGCGATGGTGGCCCGACGGATGGCGGCCTTGATCTCCTCGACGGAGACCTCTTCGCCCTCCAGGTACTTCTCCATCACCGCGTCGTCGACGTCGGCCAGGGTCTCCATCAGCTTCTCGCGCCACTCGGCGGCCGAGTCGGCGAGGTCGGCCGGGATCTCCTCGACCGCGTAGTCCTCACCCTTCTGGGTCTCGCCGCGCCAGGTGAGGGCACGCATCTCGACCAGGTCGACGACGCCGATGAAGTCGGACTCGTTGCCGATCGGGATCTGCAGCACCAGCGGGGTGGCGTTCAGCCGGTCGATCATCATCTGCACGCAGCGGAAGAAGTCGGCACCGGTCCGGTCCAGCTTGTTGACGAAGCACATCCGCGGGACGTTGTACTTGTCGGCCTGACGCCAGACGTTCTCCGTCTGCGGCTCCACGCCGGCGACACCGTCGTAGACCGCGACCGCACCGTCCAGAACCCGCAGCGACCGCTCGACCTCGACCGTGAAGTCGACGTGGCCGGGCGTGTCGATGATCTGGATCGTGTGGCCCTTCCACTCACACTTGGTGGCAGCGGAGGTGATGGTGATACCACGCTCCTGCTCCTGCTCCATCCAGTCCATGACGGCAGCGCCCTCGTGGACCTCACCGATCTTGTACGTGATACCGGTGTAGAACAGGATCCGCTCGGTGGTAGTGGTCTTACCGGCATCGATGTGCGCCATGATGCCGATGTTGCGTACGTTGGCGAGCGCGTCTGCGGCGGCCACTTCAATCCCTACTTATCGTCGTCTCGACACAACTGGTGGCGGTTCCGGCGCCCTGCGGCGCCGGAACCCAGGTGTTACCAGCGGTAGTGCGCGAAGGCCTTGTTGGACTCGGCCATCTTGTGCGTGTCCTCGCGCCGCTTGACGGCGGCACCCAGACCGTTGCTCGCGTCCAGCAGCTCGTTCATCAGCCGCTCGACCATGGTCTTCTCGCGCCGGGCGCGGGAGTAGCTGACCAGCCAGCGCAGACCGAGGGTGGTCGCCCGGGCGGGACGGACCTCGACCGGCACCTGGTAGGTGGCGCCACCGACGCGGCGGCTGCGCACCTCGAGGGTCGGCTTGACGTTGTCCATCGCGCGCTTGAGCGTCACGACCGGGTCGGTGCCGGTCTTCTCGCGGCAGCCCTCGAGGGCCGCGTACACGATGCGCTCGGCGAGCTGGCGCTTGCCGCGCAGCAGGATCTTGTTCACCAGCTGGGTGACCAGCGGCGAGTTGTACACCGGGTCAGCGACCAGCGGCTTCCGCGGAGCGGGCCCCTTACGCGGCATGTCAGCTCTTCTCCTTCTTCGCGCCGTAACGGCTGCGCGCCTGCTTGCGGTTGCGGACACCCTGGGTGTCCAGCGAACCGCGGACGATCTTGTAACGCACGCCGGGGAGGTCCTTCACACGACCGCCGCGGACGAGCACGATCGAGTGCTCCTGCAGGTTGTGACCGACGCCCGGGATGTAGGCGGTCACCTCGATCTGGCTGCTGAGCTTGACACGCGCGACCTTGCGGAGCGCTGAGTTCGGCTTCTTGGGGGTGGTGGTGTACACGCGGGTGCACACACCGCGCCGCTGAGGGGAACCCTTCAGCGCCGGGGTCTTGGTCTTGGTCGTCTTGGCCTGGCGGCCCTTTCGGACCAGCTGCTGGATGGTGGGCACCGGGTTTCTCCGCTCCCTTCGGCCGCTGCGAGGCGACCGCGCCGTCTGCTCGTCAGCCGCCCGTGATGGACGGCTCTCCTACATTCCAACCAGGGCCGCCTCACGGAGGTCCCAGCACCCGCGGTCGGGCGTGTCGCCCAGATCACGGTCCGGTGCCGTCGCTCGCGCGTGCCACCGGATGTGTTCACCGGCGCACGGCGGACCGCGTGCCGGCTCTTCGACTGTGTCGTGCCACCGCCTGATCGCCGGACGGACCGGATCCCGCGCACGCACGAACTGCCCGGGCAGGCCCGGGCACAAGGGGAAAGAGTACCTACCACAGCCTCGCAGGTCAAAACGGAATGGTCCGGCGGATCTCAGATCCCGCCGGTCGCCCCGCCCGTCGTGCCTGCTCACCCGTGATGGGCACCTATGCACTCAAGTGTACCGGCTACCCCCGGAGGCGGCCCGTCGGGCCCCGTCGGGGACGCCGTCAGGCGAACTGGAGCAGCAGCGCCAGCCCCAGGCCCAGCAGGCTGAGCAGCAGCCCCACCGCGCCGCAGCTGATCCCCGCGACGGCGATCCCGCTGCCGGTGAACCGGACGGCCGGTGGCGGCGCCGCCCGGCGGATCTGCCGGCGGGCGAGCAGGCCGGCGACGATCGCCGCGGCCCCGGCCAGCGAGCCGGGCACGGTGAACGCCCCGGCGGCCCAGGCGCCACCCAACCGCGCTCCCCCGACCCCGAAGCAGATCACCACCAGGGAGACCAGAATCGACCCGATGCCGGCGACCAGCGAGCCGACCGCCGGGCCGGAGGTGACCGCCGGCACGTCGAGGTGGACCACGCCGAACGGCGTGCCGGGGACCGCATCGACCCGCTTCGGCGGCCGCGGCGCCTCCTGCGGCGGCGGAGGCAGCGGCGCCGGGCCGGGCGACGACGCCGCCGGCCACGCGCCCGGCGGGCTCCCCCCGAGGTACGCCCCCGGCTGCCCGCCCGACTGCCCCGGGTACGCCCCGGACGAGCCGTCCGGCTGCCCCGGGTACGCCGCAGGCAGGCCGGCCGGCTGGCCGGGGTACGCCCCCGGCTGCCCGCCCGACTGCCCCGGGTACGCCCCGGACGAGCCGCCCGGCTGCCCCGGGTACGTCCCGGACGGGCCGGCCGACTGGCCGGGGTGCGCTGCGGACGGGCCGCCCGGGGAGGCCGGCCGGTACGGGTCCGACGGGAACGGCGGCGGGGCGTACCCGATGGGGGCGGCTTCCGGCGGCGTGCCGGCGCCGCCGTCGGACGGGCCCCGGGCCGACCAGGGCGACCCGCCGCCTGCCTGCCAGGGCGACACCGGCCCGGAGCCCGACGACCCGGCTCCGGGTTGGCCCGGCCCTGGCGACACGGGTCCGGGCTGCCCCGACCCCGGCGACACGGAGTCAGGTGACACGGAACCGGGCTGCGCCGCCCCGGACGACACGGAACCGGGTGAGACGGGACCGGGTGAGACGGGACCGGGCTGCGCCCACTCGGACGGCACGGGTGCGGACGGCACCGGATTCGGCGACCCGGGGGCCGGCGGAAGCGGCGCGGCGGAGCCTGGCGCGGCCGGCGGCGCGGGAGCCGGCGGGGTCGGCGGCACGGGGGCCGGCGAAACAGGCGCGGCCGGCGGCACGGGGGCCGGCGGGGTCGGCCAGGCAGCACCGGGCGCGCCGGGCTCCGGGGACCCCACGGGCCGGTCGCCGGGGTCGGCTCCCGACGGCGACGCCGGTTCCGTCACGTGGTCCTCCTGTCGAGAGAGTCAGGTCCACCGCCGCGCGACGGACACCGGCCAGGCTACCGCCGGCGTGCACGGCCGGTGGGGGCCGCGAGCGGTCGTCACCGGGATCAGTCGACGTTCGAGTTGAAGTCCTGACCGAAGGGGGCCTCGGCGTAGCGGACCACCCCGATCACCACAAGCGTCACCACCGCCACCGCGACCAGCGCCAGCCCCGTCCAGGCCAGCCGCTCACCGCGTCGCAGCCAGGCGGCGCCGGTGAGGTACCCGCCGGAGGCGTACGCCTCGCGGCGGGCCTGCCGGGCGAGCTGGAGCGCGACCGTCGCCGGCACCACGCCGCCGACGAACAGCCCGGTCAACGCCGCGATCAGGCCCAGGGCGAAGACGGCGCGCGCCTTCGAGGCGGGCGCCGGGTCGGGGTCGAGCGGGTGGCGTGGCGGCTGGTGCGCCACGGGCAGTTGCCCGGGAGCGGTCGTCATGCCGTCCATCATGCCCGCACCCACCCCACCCCGGGCGGGTCCGTCGACGACCCGGGACGCGACGAGGCCCCCGGCGGGGTGCCGGGGGCCTCGTCGGCGCACTGCTTAGCGGTACGACCCGAAGTCGAAGTCGTCCAGCGGCACCGCCTGGCCGCTGGCCGGCCCGAAGCCGTAGTCGGTCTCCGGGTAGCCGGTCATCGAGTAGACCTTGGCCTTCGCCTCCTCGGTCGGCTCGACCCGGACGTTGCGGTACTTGCTGATGCCCGTACCGGCCGGGATGAGCTTACCGATGATCACGTTCTCCTTGAGGCCGACGAGCGAGTCGCTACGCGAGTTGATCGCCGCGTCGGTCAGCACCCGGGTGGTCTCCTGGAAGGAGGCCGCCGAGAGCCAGGAGTCGGTGGCCAGCGAGGCCTTGGTGATACCCATCAGCACCGGGCGACCGGCGGCGGGCTCGCCACCCTCGGAGACGAGTCGGCGGTTCTCCGACTCGAACAGCGCCCGGTCGACCAGCACGCCCGGCAGGAACTCGGTCGAGCCGGAGTCGATGACCGTCACCCGCTTGAGCATCTGGCGAATGATGATCTCGATGTGCTTGTCGTGGATGAGCACACCCTGCGAGCGGTAGACCTCCTGGACCTCCTGGGTCAGGTGGACCTGGACCGCGCGCGGGCCGAGGATGCGCAGCAGCTCGTGCGGGTCGATGGTGCCCTCGGTGAGCTTCTCGCCGACCTCGACGTGGTCCCCGTCGTGGGTCCGCAGCCGGACCCGCTTGGAGATCTTGTCGTAGACGATCTCGTCGCTGCCGTCGTCCGGCACCACGATGATCTTCCGGGACCGCTCGCCGTCCTCGATCCGGATCCGGCCGGGGGTGTCGGCGATGGGCGCCTTGCCCTTCGGCACCCGGGCCTCGAAGATCTCCGTGACACGGGGCAGACCCTGGGTGATGTCCTCACCCGCGACACCACCGGTGTGGAAGGTACGCATCGTCAGCTGGGTACCCGGCTCACCGATGGACTGGGCGGCGATGATGCCGACCGCCTCGCCGACGTCCACCGTCTTGCCGGTCGGCAGCGAGCGGCCGTAGCACGCACCGCAGACGCCCAGCTTCGACTCGCAGGTCAGGACGCTGCGCACGCGCACCGTCTCCACCCCGGCCGCGACGATCTTGTCGACCAGGATCGAGTTGAGGTCCGAGCCCCGCTCCGCCACCACGGTGCCGTCCGGCCCCTTGATGTCGTCGGCCAGGGTACGGGCGTGCACGCTCGTCTCGACGTGCTCGTGCGCGACGACCCGGCCGTCCAGGCGCTGCCCGATCTGCATCGGGATCGCCCGGTCGGTGCCGCAGTCCTCCTCGCGGATGATGACGTCCTGCGAGACGTCCACCAGACGACGGGTCAGGTAACCCGAGTCGGCGGTACGCAGCGCGGTGTCGGCGAGACCCTTACGGGCACCGTGCGTGGAGATGAAGTACTCCAGCACGGACAGACCCTCCCGGTACGAGGCCTTGATGGGCCGCGGGATGATCTCACCCTTCGGGTTGGCCACCAGACCGCGGATCGCCGCGATCTGCCGGAGCTGGAGCAGGTTACCGCGAGCACCCGAGTTGATCATCTTCCACAGCGGGTTCTCCTGCGGCAGCGCGGTGTCCATCTCCTTGGCGACCTCGTTGGTCGCCTTGGTCCAGATCTCGATGAGCTCGCCGCGACGCTCCTCGGCGGTCATCAAACCACGCTGGTACTGCTTGTCGATCCGGTCGGCTTCCTTCTCGTACCGCTCCAGGATCTCCCGCTTGCGCGGCGGAGCGATGACGTCCTCCATGCCGATGGTGACGCCGGACCAGGTGGCCCAGTGGAAACCGGCCTCCTTGAGCCCGTCCAGGGTGGCCGCGAGGGCCACCTTCGGGAAGCGCTCGGCGAGGTCGTTGACGATCGCGGAGAGCTGGCCCTTGCGGATCTCGTAGTTCACGAAGCGGTAGCCCTGCGGCAGCGTCTCGTTGAACAGCACCCGGCCCAGCGTGGTCTCCACGGTCAGGGCCTCGCCCTCGACCCAGCCCTCGGGCGCGACCCACGGCTCGGCGCCGGCGCCGTTGTCGACACCGACCACGCCGCGCAGGCGGATCTTGACCGGGGCCTGGAGGTGCAGCTCGCCGTTGTCGAAGGCCATCCGCGCCTCGGCGTCCGAGCTGAACGCCCGGCCCTCGCCCTTGCCACCCGGGGTGAGGTGGGTGAGGTGGTACAGGCCGATGACCATGTCCTGGGTGGGCATGGTGACCGGCTTGCCGTCGGCCGGCTTGAGGATGTTGTTCGACGAGAGCATCAGGATCCGCGCCTCGGCCTGGGCCTCGGCCGACAGCGGCACGTGCACCGCCATCTGGTCACCGTCGAAGTCCGCGTTGAACGCGGTGCAGACGAGCGGGTGGATCTGGATCGCCTTGCCCTCGACCAGCTGCGGCTCGAAGGCCTGGATGCCTAGGCGGTGCAGGGTCGGCGCGCGGTTCAGCAGCACCGGGTGCTCGCCGATGACCTCTTCCAGCACATCCCACACGACCGGCCGCTGCCGCTCGACCATCCGCTTGGCGGACTTGATGTTCTGCGCGTGGTTGAGGTCGACCAGCCGCTTCATGACGAACGGCTTGAACAGCTCCAGCGCCATCTGCTTGGGCAGGCCGCACTGGTGCAGCTTCAGCTTCGGGCCGACCACGATGACCGAACGGCCGGAGTAGTCGACGCGCTTGCCGAGCAGGTTCTGCCGGAACCGGCCCTGCTTGCCCTTGAGCATGTCGGAGAGGGACTTCAGCGGGCGGTTGCCCGGGCCGGTGACCGGCCGGCCGCGGCGGCCGTTGTCGAACAGCGCGTCGACGGCCTCCTGCAGCATCCGCTTCTCGTTGTTGACGATGATCTCGGGCGCGCCGAGGTCGATCAGCCGCTTGAGGCGGTTGTTCCGGTTGATCACGCGGCGGTACAGGTCGTTCAGGTCGGAGGTCGCGAAGCGGCCACCGTCGAGCTGCACCATCGGACGCAGGTCCGGCGGGATGACCGGGACGCAGTCCAGCACCATGCCGAGCGGCGAGTTGCGGGTGTTCTGGAACGCCGCGACGACCTTGAGCCGCTTCAGTGCGCGGATCTTGCGCTGGCCCTTGCCGGAGCGGATGGTCTCGCGCAGGCTCTCGGCCTCGGCGTCAAGGTCCATGTTCTGGACCAGCGCCTTGATGGCCTCGGCGCCCATGCCGCCGGTGAAGTACTCGCCGAAGCGGTCGCGCAGCTCGCGGTAGAGCAGCTCGTCGGTGACCAGCTGCTTCGGCTCCAGCTTGCGGAAGGTCTCCAGCACCTCGTCGAGACGGTCGATCTCGCGCTGGGCCCGGTCGCGGATCTGGCGCATCTCGCGCTCTCCGCCCTCCTTGACCTTGCGCCGGACGTCCGCCTTGGCACCCTCGGCCTCCAGCTCGGCCAGGTCGGCCTCGAGCTTGGCGGCCCGCTTCTCGATCTCCGAGTCGCGGCTGTTCTCGGACTGCCGCTTCTCGGCCAGGATCTCGTTCTCGATGGTCGAGAGGTCACGGTGACGCGACTCGGCGTCCACGCTGGTCACGACGTACGAGGCGAAGTAGATGATCTTCTCGAGGTCCTTGGGGGCGAGGTCCAGCAGGTAGCCCAGCCGGCTCGGCACGCCCTTGAAGTACCAGATGTGGGTCACCGGAGCGGCCAGCTCGATGTGCCCCATCCGCTCACGACGGACCTTGGAACGGGTCACCTCGACGCCGCAGCGCTCGCAGATGATGCCCTTGAACCGGACCCGCTTGTACTTACCGCAGTAGCACTCCCAGTCCCGCTGCGGACCGAAGATCTTCTCGCAGAAGAGCCCGTCCTTTTCCGGCTTGAGCGTGCGGTAGTTGATCGTCTCAGGCTTCTTGACCTCACCGTGCGACCACTGACGGATGTCGTCGGCGGTGGCGAGGCCGATGCGCAGCTCGTCGAAGAAGTTGACGTCGAGCACTATGTCCCCTATGTCGTCGTCTGTACTGCTTAGCTAGTGGGTGGGGTCGGGAGCCGGCGAGCCGGCCCCCGACCACTCACCTCAGACCTCTTCGACCGAGCTCGGCTCGCGCCGGGACAGGTCGATGCCCAGCTCCTCCGCGGCCCGGAACACCTCGTCGTCGGTCTCGCGCATCTCCAGGGCCACGCCGTCGCTGGAGAGCACCTCGACGTTGAGGCACAGCGACTGCAGCTCCTTGAGCAGCACCTTGAACGACTCGGGGATGCCCGGCTCGGGGATGTTCTCGCCCTTGACGATCGCCTCGTAGACCTTGACCCGGCCCAGGACGTCGTCGGACTTGATCGTCAGCAGCTCCTGCAGGGCGTAGGCGGCGCCGTACGCCTGCATCGCCCAGCACTCCATCTCACCGAAGCGCTGGCCACCGAACTGCGCCTTACCACCCAGCGGCTGCTGCGTGATCATCGAGTACGGGCCGGTCGACCGGGCGTGGATCTTGTCGTCCACCAGGTGGTTGAGCTTCAGGATGTAGATGTAGCCGACCGCGATCGGGTCCGGCAGCGGTTCGCCGGAGCGACCGTCGAACAGCTGCGCCTTGCCGGAGGAGCCGATCAGCTGCTTGCCGTCCCGGTTGGGCAGGGTCGACGCGAGCAGACCGGAGATCTCCTCCTCGCGGGCACCGTCGAAGACCGGGGTGGCCACGTTGGTGTCCGGCTCGGACTCGTGCGCCTCGATCGAGCGGAGCTGACGCTTCCACTCGGCGTCGTCGCCGTCCACGCTCCAGCCGGTCTTGGCCACCCACCCGAGGTGGGTCTCCAGGACCTGGCCGATGTTCATCCGGGACGGCACACCCAGCGGGTTCAGCACGATGTCGACGGGGGTCCCGTCCTCCAGGAACGGCATGTCCTCGATCGGCAGGATCTTGGAGATGACGCCCTTGTTGCCGTGCCGGCCGGCGAGCTTGTCGCCGTCCTGGATCTTGCGCTTCTGGGCGACGTAGACCCGGACCAGCTCGTTGACGCCCGGAGGCAGCTCGTCGCCGTCCTCGCGGGAGAAGGTACGCACGCCGATGACCGTGCCGGTCTCGCCGTGCGGCACCTTCAGCGAGGTGTCCCGGACCTCACGCGCCTTCTCACCGAAGATCGCGCGCAGCAGCCGCTCCTCCGGCGTCAGCTCGGTCTCACCCTTCGGGGTGACCTTGCCGACCAGGATGTCGCCGGGGACGACCTCGGCGCCGATCCGGATGATGCCGCGCTCGTCGAGGTCGGCGAGCATCTCCTCGCTGACGTTCGGGATGTCCCGGGTGATCTCCTCCGGGCCGAGCTTGGTGTCCCGGGCGTCGACCTCGTGCTCCTCGATGTGGATCGAGGTGAGCACGTCCTGCTGCACGAGGCGCTGCGACAGGATGATCGCGTCCTCGTAGTTGTGGCCCTCCCAGGTCATGAACGCCACGAGCAGGTTGCGCCCGAGCGCCATCTCGCCCTCGTCGGTGCACGGACCGTCGGCGATGACCTGGCCGGCCTCGACGCGGTCGCCCTCGAAGACGACCGGCTTCTGGTTGACGCAGGAGCCGGCGTTGGAGCGGCGGAACTTGTGCAGCAGGTACGTCCGGCGGTGGCCGTCGTCCTGGTGGATGGTGATGTAGTCGGCGCAGAGGTCCTCGATGACGCCGCCGACCTCGGCGACGACCACGTCACCGGCGTCGACCGCGGCACGGTACTCCATGCCGGTGCCGACCAGCGGCGACTCGGCCTTGACCAGCGGCACCGCCTGGCGCTGCATGTTCGCGCCCATGAGCGCGCGGTTGGCGTCGTCGTGCTCGAGGAACGGGATCATCGCGGTCGCGACCGAGGTCATCTGCCGCGGCGACACGTCCATGTAGTCGACGGCCTCCGGCGGCACGTCCTCGGTCTCACCGCCCTTACGGCGGACCAGGACGCGGTCCTCGGCGAACGTGCCGTCCGACTTCAGCGGGGCGTTGGCCTGCGCCTTGACGAACCGGTCCTCCTCGTCCGCGGTCAGGTAGTCGATCTGGTCGGTGACCCGACCGTTGACGACCTTCCGGTACGGCGTCTCGATGAAGCCGAACGGGTTGACCCGGGCGAAGGTGGAGAGCGCGCCGATCAGACCGATGTTCGGGCCTTCCGGCGTCTCGATCGGGCACATCCGGCCGTAGTGGGACGGGTGCACGTCGCGGACCTCGAAGCCGGCCCGCTCCCGGGACAGACCACCCGGGCCGAGCGCGCTCAGCCGGCGCCGGTGGGTCAGGCCCGCCAGCGGGTTGGTCTGGTCCATGAACTGCGACAGCTGCGAGGTGCCGAAGAACTCCTTGATCGCCGCCACCACCGGGCGGATGTTGATCAGGGTCTGCGGGGTGATCGCCTCGACGTCCTGGGTGGTCATCCGCTCGCGGACGACCCGCTCCATCCGGGAGAGACCGACCCGGACCTGGTTCTGGATCAGCTCGCCGACCGTACGCAGGCGCCGGTTGCCGAAGTGGTCGATGTCGTCGGCCTCGTAGCCCTCCTCACCGGCGTGCAGCCGGCAGAGGTACTCGACGGTGGCGACGATGTCGTCCTCGGTGAGCGTGCCGGTGGTGATCGGCACGTCCAGCTCGAGCTTCTTGTTGAACTTGTACCGGCCGACCTTGGCGACGTCGTACCGCTTCGGGTTGAAGAAGAGGTTGTCGAGCAGGGTCTGCGCGTTCTCGCGGGTCGGCGGCTCGCCAGGGCGCAGCTTCCGGTAGATGTCGAGCAGGGCCTCGTCCTGGCCGGCGATGTGGTCCTTCTCGAGCGTGGTCATCATCAGCTCGGACCAGCCGAACCGCTCGCGGATCTGCTCGGCCGACCATCCGATGGCCTTGAGCAGCACGGTGACGGCCTGCCGGCGCTTGCGGTCGATGCGGACGCCGACCGTGTCGCGCTTGTCGATGTCGAACTCCAGCCAGGCACCCCGGCTCGGGATGACCTTGACGCTGGAGAGGTCGCGGTCGGAGGTCTTGTCCGGCTGCTTGTCGAAGTAGACGCCCGGGGACCGGACGAGCTGGCTGACCACGACGCGCTCGGTGCCGTTGATGATGAAGGTGCCCTTCGGCGTCATCATCGGGAAGTCACCCATGAACACCGTCTGGCTCTTGATCTCGCCAGTGGTGTTGTTGGTGAACTCCGCGGTCACGAACAGCGGGGCGCAGTAGGTCAGGTCCTTCTCCTTGCACTCCTCGATCGAGGCCTTGACCTCGTCGAAGCGCGGAGCCGAGAAGGAGAGCGACATGGTGCCGGAGAAGTCCTCAATGGGACTGATCTCGTCGAGGATCTCCGCGAGACCCGAGCGTGCGTGCGGGTCGTCCGCCGACCGGCCCTGCCAAGCCTCGTTGCCGACGAGCCAGTCGAAGGACTCGTTCTGGATGGCGAGGAGGTTGGGGACCTCGAGGTGTTCGGTGATCCTGCCGAAAGAAACTCGGCGGGGCGCGAAAGCGCTCGACGTACGACTGGTCTTCGCAGGGCGGGAAGCTGCCAAGATGCGTCCTTCCGAGGACCGGTGCTGCAGAACGGCTGGTACGCGTGCACTCCAATGACCCCACCGGAAATATCCACAAACGGACATTTCCGAGCAGGGGTCAATTCGGAAGGCAGCGCAAACTAGCAGTGTAGCCGAGAGGCTAACCGCTGTCCAGCCCATCCCGCAGGTCGTCGCGGAACGTGCCTCGGGACCTCTGGATCCGGGTCTCCGGGCCGCTCGGAACGCGTCGTTCCTGCCGGGCCGCTCGGGTGTCGCGGCGGGTGGTGCTGCCGCTGCCATTACCCAAGAGGTGGCCGTCGCAAGCGCGGAAGGTCTTGCTGGTGTCAGCGTGCCTGGGAGGCCGGTGCCGCGTCAAGGGCCGGCCGGGGTCGCCGTCGTCTTTCCCACCGACGGACTACCGTCGCACGCCGCCCCGGTGCCGTACGCCCGGCGCTGGACGCCCTGCTCACGCCGCTGCCGCCGGAGTCCACCAACCACAGCGGGCGGCGACCCGTTCCCGGATCACCGCCCGCTGTGACGCGATGTGCCCCGGCTCACGTGAGCCGGACGCGCGCCAGGTCGACCAGAGGCCGACCTCAGGTCACTTGAGGGTGACCTTGGCGCCCTCGCCCTCGAGCTTGGCCTTCGCCTTGTCGGCGGTCTCCTTGTTGACCTTCTCCAGGATGGCCTTCGGAGCGCCCTCGACGACGTCCTTGGCCTCCTTGAGGCCCAGGCCGGTCAGCTCACGCACGACCTTGATGACCTGGATCTTCTTGCCACCGTCGCTCTCGAGGACGACGTCGAACTCGTCCTTCTCCGGCTCGGCCTCGGCGGGGGCGGCAGCGCCACCGGCAGCGGCGACCGCGACCGGGGCGGCAGCGGTGACCTCGAAGGTCTCCTCGAACTGCTTCACGAACTCGGAGAGCTCGATCAGCGTCATCTCCTTGAACGCGTCGAGCAGCTCGTCAGTGCTGAGCTTCGCCATGTCTGGCGTCCTTTCTCAAAGTGGAAACTAAGAACGTGGGTGCGCCGGGTGGCCTCAGGCCGCCTCGGCGCCCTCCTTCTCGCGCTTGTCCTGCAGGGCAGCCGCCAGACGGGCGGTCTTGGAGAGCGGCGCCTGGAACAGGGCCGCGGCCTTGCTCAGGTTGCCCTTCATCGCGCCGGCCAGCTTGGCCAGCAGCACCTCACGGGACTCCAGGTCGGCGAGCTTCGTGACCTCGGCCGCGGAAATGGCCTTGCCCTCGAAGACACCGCCCTTGATGACGAGCTTCGGGTTGGCCTTCGCGAAGTCGCGAAGCCCCTTCGCCGCCTCGACGACGTCGCCCGAAACGAAAGTCAGCGCGGTAGGACCGGAGAACAGCTCGTCGAGGCCGGAGATCCCCGCGTCGGCCGCAGCACGCTTGGCCAGCGTGTTCTTGGCGACGGTGTAGGTGGTCTCCTTGCCGAGCGAGCGCCGCAGCTGGGTGAGCTGGGAAACCGTCAGACCACGGTACTCGGTGAGCACCGCAGCGCCCGCGTTGCGGAAGCTCTCGGTCAGCTCAGCGACGGCCGTGGCCTTGTCGGCCCGGATCGGCTTGTCCGCCATGTCCCTCCTCTCTCGTTACTCGGAGCTGGTCGCCGTCGTGGGACCGGTCGGTCCTGGACGGCGGCGTAGGCATCACGACAACGAAAAAGCCCCGGCGCAGGGCGCACGGGGCGAGGGCCGGCACGATCACCATGGTCGGCGGACCACGGGAGGAGCCGAGTTACGCTTGCCGCCCTGCGCGGGTCGCCCGTCATCGCGGGACCTTCGACCGTGCCGGGGCACGGTGACCAGCGGTCTCTGGGTGGAACTTCGCCACTAGGTTACGCGACGCGACCGTGAGCACCAAATCGCCCCCACGTGCGCCCGCTCACGCCCCCACTCCCCCACCCCACCCCGCTACCGCCTCACTCGCCTCACCGCCCCGCCTCACTCGCCTCACCGTCCCGCCTCACCGCCACACCCGCCTCACCGCCTCGCCCCAGCCCGGGAGCGGCCGGGGAGCGGCCGGGGAGCGGCCGGGGACCGCGCAGTTTCACGGAAAGAGTGCTTATTCCGCCTGCCATAGCCACTCTTTCCGTGAAACTGCGCGGCGGCTCGGAGAGAGGGGACGGGCGTCTGCGCGCGTCGGAGGAGGTGGCGGCGCCAAGGCGCGTCGGGGATGTACGGGAGGCGGGGCGTGGTGGGCGGTGTGGCTCACCTGCGGCGGACAGACGGGAAGGGGCCCCGCCACAGTGTGGCGGGGCCCCTGTCACTCAGGTCGTGCTCAGCCCTCGGCGCCGGCTTCCTGCAGGTTCTTGACCAGCTTCGGGTCGACCGGGACGCCCGGGCCCATGGTGGTGGTCAGGGTGACCTTCTTGAGGTACGTGCCCTTGGCCGCGGACGGCTTGGCCCGCAGCACCTCGTCGAGGACGGCGGCGTAGTTGTCGATCAGCTGGGTCTCGGAGAACGAGGCCTTGCCGATGATCAGGTGCAGGTTCGAGTGCTTGTCCACCCGGAAGGTGATCTTGCCGCCCTTGATGTCCGAGACGGCCTTGGTGACGTCCATGGTCACCGTGCCCGTCTTCGGGTTCGGCATCAGGCCGCGCGGGCCCAGGATCCGCGCGATCCGGCCGATCTTGGCCATCTGGTCCGGGGTGGCGATCGCGGCGTCGAAGTCCAGCCAGCCGCCCTGGATCCGGGCGACGAGCTCGTCCGTGCCCACCTCGTCCGCACCGGCGGCGGCGGCCTCCTCGGCCTTCGCGCCGGCGGCGAACACGATCACGCGGGCGGTCTTACCGGTGCCGTGCGGCAGGTTGACCGTGCCGCGGACCATCTGGTCCGCCTTGCGGGGGTCGACGCCGAGGCGCATCGCGACCTCGACCGTGGCGTCGAACTTGACGTTGGTGGTCTCCTTGGCCAGCTTGACGGCCTCGGCGGGGGTGTAGAGCTTCGAGCGGTCGATGACGTCCGCGGCCTTGCGGTAGCTCTTGCTGCGCTGCATTTCTCGTTACTCCTGTGGTCTATGGCGGGCCGCGGCGTCCGCGCGCCCTCCCACGAACTGATCGGGTGAAGCGGTGACCGAGGTCAGTCGGCGACGGTCAGGCCCATCGACCGGGCGGTGCCGGCGATGATCTTCTCGGCCTGGTCGATGTCGTTGGCGTTGAGGTCGGCCATCTTCTTCTCGGCGATCTCACGCAGCTGGGCGCGGGTCACGGAGCCCACCTTCTCCTTGTGCGGGACGCCCGAGCCCTTCTGCACGCCGGCGGCCTTGATCAGCAGCCGGGCGGCGGGCGGGGTCTTCAGCACGAAGGTGAAGGACCGGTCCTCGTACACGCTGATCTCGGCGGGGACGATGTCGCCCCGCTGGGACTCGGTCTGCGCGTTGTAGGACTTGCAGAACTCCATGATGTTCACGCCGTGCTGGCCGAGCGCGGGGCCGACCGGCGGCGCCGGCGTGGCCTGGCCCGCCGGCAGCTGAAGCGTGAACGTCTTGACGAGCTTCTTCTTCGGAGGCATGTCTCTTCCTGGGGCTTGGAACTGGGATTTTCACCGGCCGCGGGCGCGCACGGTCAGCGCGGTGCGACAACGGCGACGTTCTAGGGTAGCGCAGCCCTTCGCCGGCCCGTCCGCCGAGGTCCGTCACGGAGGCCGGAAGCACGGACGCCGACGGCGGGCCGCTGCCCACCGCCGGCGTCCGGTGCGTCAGATCTTGGCGACCTGGTTGAAGTTCAGCTCGACCGGGGTCTCCCGGCCGAAGATCGACACCAGCACCTTGAGCTTCTGCTGGTCGGCGTTGATCTCGCTGATCGTCGCCGGCAGCGAGGCGAACGCGCCGTCGGTGACGGTGACCGAGTCGCCGACCTCGAAGTCGAGAACCTTGACCTCGGGCTTGGCCTTCTTCTGCTCGGTCTCCACCGCCGGGGCCAGCCACTTCAGCACCTCGTCGAGGCTGAGCGGCGCCGGACGGTCGGCCCGGTCCGTCGCGCCGACGAAGCCGGTGACGCCCGGGGTGTTGCGCACGCAGGAGTACGACTCGGCGGTCAGCTCCATCCGGACCAGGATGTAGCCGGGGAAGACCTTGGCCTGAACCTGCGACCGCTTGCCGTTCTTGACCTCGACCTCTTCCCGGGTCGGCACCTCGACCTGGTAGATGTAGTCCTCCATGTCGAGGGACGTGATCCGGGTCTCGAGGTTGGTCTTGACCTTGTTCTCGTAGCCGGCGTACGAGTGCACCACGTACCAGTCGCCCGGGGCGTAGCGCAGCTTCTGGCGCAGCTCGGCGACCGGGTCGTAGTCCTCGTCCGGGGCGGGCTCGGTGGTCGGGAATTCCGGCTCGCTGGCGGCCTCGACCGACTCGTCACTGGCCGCCGTCGCCACCGTGGACTGCTCGTCCGTGGTCTCGGCGGTCTCGTCGTACTCAGGCACGCTTGCTCACTTCCGTCACTATCGGCTCAGTCGGCCGGTCAGCTGGGGTTGCCGAAGACCCACAGCACGCCCTTCGCGAAGGCGTAGTCGAGGAGGCCCACGATCGTCAGCACCACCGCGACGAACGTCACCACCACGGCGGTGTAGGTCAGCAGCTCCTTGCGGGTCGGCCAGATGACCTTACGCAGCTCGGCGACCACCTCGCGGAAGAAACGCGCGATGCGGGCGAAGAGCCCCACCTTGTCGCTCTCGGTGCGGGTCTTCGGCTTGCTGTCGGCAGCCCGCTCCCGGGTCGCGGTGCCGCCCCGGGAGACCGGCTCGTCCGCGCCGGTGGCGTCGTCGTCGGCGGCCACGTCGTCGACGAGCTCGTCGCGCTCGTCGCGCAGACCCTCGTCGCCGGCGTCCTCGCCGCGCCGCTTGCTCTCGGCCACTTCGCCCTCCGTCGCGGGATGTCGGTCGTACGCCGATGGGCGCACGCGGCGCTGGTCACGCCGGCCGGACCAGCCGTCCCGCGACGGGCCGCGGCCGGCGGACCGGACGAAGGGGCCCCGATGCCTCGGAACCACCCCGCCGATGCCACCACCACGGGCCGGACGCCGCCGTTCGGCGGCGCGACCCACGGGAACGGTCAGGCCTGAGGCGCAGGGGTGACAGGACTTGAACCTGCAGCCTGCGGTTTTGGAGACCGCTGCTCTGCCAATTGAGCTACACCCCTGTGCGGCAACGCTCGCCCCGCTCGGTCTGCACGACCGGGCAGGGGTCACTTGCCCCACGGCGGACCAGTGTACGGGTAGCGCCCCGACTTTCCCAACCGGTCCCGCCCATCACATCCGGAAGACCTGTCAGCGGGAGGCGCGCACGAGCGCCCGGGCCTGCGAGAGGACCTTCTCACCGTGGCAGGTGGCGGTGATGTCGAGCCTGGTCAGGCCCGCTTCGGTGACCTCCTTCACCACCGCGTTCACCTCGATCTCGGTGCCCTCGTCGTCGTCGGGGACGACGACCGGACGGGTGAACCGGACGCCGAAGTCGACCACCGCGTCGGGCGCGCCGGCCCAGGTGGTGACCGCCCGGCCGACCAGCGCCATGGTGAACATGCCGTGGGCGATCACCCCGGGCAGGCCGACCTTGGTGGCGACCCGGTCGCTCCAGTGGATCGGATTGAAGTCGCCCGAGGCCCCCGCGTAGCGGACCAGGTCCGCCCGGGTGACCCGGAACGTCTGGGTGGGCAGTTCCATCTCAGGCCTCCCCGCGTACGACGATCTTGGACCAGACGGCGACCACCGGCTCGCCGGCGGCGTCGGTCACGTCGGTGCGGGTGGTCAGGAACCCGTGCCCGCCCCGGTTGGTGATCTCCTCGATGGTGTTCACGCAGACCAGCTCGTCCCCGGCCACCACCGGCCGGGTGTACGCGAAGCGCTGGTCGCCGTGGACCACCCGGCTGTAGTCGACGCCGAGCGCCGGGTCGTCGACGATCTGCTGCGTGGCGGCCATGGTGAGCACCACGGGGAAGGTCGGCGGGGCGACCACGTCCGGGTGGCCCAGCGACCGGGCCGCCTCCGGGTCGTGGTGCGCGGGCTCGGTGGCGCCGATGGCGGTGGCGAACTCGCGGATCTTTTCTCGGCCCACCTGGTAGGGGGCGGTCGGCGGATAGGTCCGGCCGACGAAGGACGGGTCCAGGGACATGCCGCCGAAACTACACGTACGACACGAACGCCGACCCGGACGGGACGCGCGGCCGGAGCCGCGCCATCCGTGCGGATCGGCGTTCGGGGTGTCGCTGCGGGACCGGGCCGGCGAGGGCCGGCCGTGGGTCAGCGGGTCTCGCGGTGGACCGTGTGCTTGCCGTCCCGGGGGCAGAACTTCTTCAGCTCGATGCGGTCCGGGTCGTTACGACGGTTCTTGCGCGTGATGTAGTTGCGCTCCTTGCACTCCACACACGCCAAAGTGATCTTCGGCCGGACATCGGTCGCCTTCGCCACGGCGGAGTGCCTTCCTCGTTAACGGGTAACAACTACGGCGCATCAGCCTACGCGGACAATGCGCGGACATGCAAAGTGGGCGCCTGTGGCGCCCGTCCCACCGACCGCCGGGAACGAGCCCGGAGGACGAGAGTAGCGGTGGCCGGACTTGAACCGGCGACACAGCGATTATGAGCCGCTTGCTCTGCCATCTGAGCTACACCGCCGCAGGCGGGTCCAGCCGGACCCTCTGAGCCCCCTTACGGAATCGAACCGTAGACCTTCTCCTTACCATGGAGACGCTCTGCCGACTGAGCTAAGGGGGCCTGCCCGATCACCCCGGGGGGCGTCGCGCAGGGGATACATTACACGGCCCCGAGCCGGGGACGAAATCGGATCCCCCATGGAGACGTCCGCCCAGCTCAGGGCACCACTCGCAGGCGGGGCAGCTCGCCGGCGGAGATCGTCTCCGGGTCCACCTGGGCACCGAACCAGGCCTCCAGGCGCTCGTACGGCAACGGGCGGCTGAACAGGAAGCCCTGGCCGATCTCGCAGCCGATGTCCTGGAGCAGCTCCAGGGTCAGCTCGCTCTCCACCCCCTCGGCCACCACCGCCAGCCCGAACTGTTGGGAGAGGGTGACCACCGCGTTGACGATCGCCAGGTCGCCCGGATCGGTCGCCATGCCCTGCACGAACGAGCGGTCGACCTTGACCTCGTGCACCGGCAGCCGGCGCAGGTGCGCCAGGGAGGAGTCCCCGGTGCCGAAGTCGTCCACCGAGAGCCGGACGCCGAGGTCCCGCAGCCGGCGCAGGGTGGGGATCGGCCGGTCCGTGCCGTCCAGCACCCCCGACTCCTTGATCTCCAACGTCAGCCGCTGCGGCGGCACGCCGTACTCGTCGAGCAGGTCCCGCACGCGCGCCGGGAAGTGCTGGTCGGTGAGCGTACGGGCGGAGATGTTGACCGCGACGGCGAGCGACTGGTCGCCGTGGCCCCAGTCCCGACTGCGCCGCAACCCCTCGCGGAGCACGAACTCGGTGAGCCGGCCGAGCTGGCCGGTGTGCTCCGCCACCGCGACGAAGTCCTCCGGGGCGACCGTGCCGTGCGCCGGGTGCTCCCACCGGGCCAGGCACTCCACGCCGACCAGGAGGCGGTCCCGCAGCGTCACCTTCGGCTGGAAGTAGACCTCCAGCTCACCCTCGTCCAGCGCGCGCCGCAGGTCCCCGGCGAGCCCGAGGCGGCGCAGCGACCGGGACTCCAGCGCCGGGCTGAACAGCTGCACGCTGCCGGGCACCGACTTGGCCGCCGTGGCCGCCAGGTCGACCCGTTGCAACAGCGTCGCGGCATCGCTGCCGTGCTCCGGGTGGACGGCCACCCCGACGGCCGTGTCGACGTCCAGGGTGAGGGCGTCGAAGACCATCTCGTCGCGGATCTGGTCGCGCAGTTGCGCGGCGAGGTCCAGGGCCGCTTCCGTGCTCTCCAGGCGGAGCGTGACCAGGAACTCGTCGCCACCGGCCCGGCCGACCAGGGCGCTGGACGGGGCGCAGGCGCGCAGCCGCTCGGCGACCTCGACGAGGACCTTGTCGCCGGCGGCGTGCCCGAGCGACTCGTTGACCTGGCGCAGCCGGTCGACGTCGAACAGCAGCACCGCGACCACCTCGCCGGGCGCCCGGATCCGCACCGCCTCGTCCAGCGCGCTGGTGATCCGCCGCCGGTTCGGCAGCTTCGTCAGGGCGTCGTGGTACGCGTCGTGTCGCAGCCGGTCGACCAACCGGGAGTTCTCCAGGGCGACGGCGGCGTGCGCGGCGACCGTCTCGAACACCGGGATGTCGGCGGAGGTGAAGTGGTACGTGTCGCCGAGCCGGTTGACGACCTCCAGCGTGCCGATGACGGCCTGCCCGGAGCGCAGCGGTACGACGATCAACTCCTTGACCCGGCTGTCCTCGGTGCCGGTCCGTTGATCCACCTCGGTGCCGAGCTGCCGGCCCGCGGCCACCGTCTCGCCCGTCCGGAGCACCCGGTCCCGCACCGCCATCGGGGCGGGCGCGAAGTCGAGCAGCCCGGGGTCGTCGACCCGGGCGGTGAGCAGCACCTCGGGGTGCCGCCCCTGCGAGGGGAGCCAGAGGGTGGCGTACTCGGCCTGCATCAGGCCACGGACCCGGCCGAGGAGCGCGTCAACGAGGGTGCCGTCCTGGCCGCTCTGCGTCATCGCCCGGGTCAGCTCGTACATGTCGCTCAGCGTCCGGTGCTGGCGGAAGAAGCGGGAGTACGACCGGTACACGAAGGCCACGGCCACCGCCACCGCGGCGAGCAGCAGACTCGCCCAGGCGTTGCTGTCCAGCACCATGAGCACGACGAGACCGATGGCGACGTTGACCGCGGCGGTCAGCAGCGTCGGGGCCGCCCGGCGGAGCATGTCCCAGCCGGCCTGCCAGCCCTGGATCAGGCAGATGACCCCGCTGACCGCGGCGAGGGCCGCCAGGGCGAAGGTGCTCACCACGACGAAGAGCACGCCCCAGGTCGCCGGGCCGACCCCCTCGATCGGAGGCATGGCCAGCAGGACGAGGCTCGCCAGCGAGGTGGTCGCGCCCGCCTTGGCGACGTTGAACCAGGCCTTCGTCGCGGTCAGCCGGCGGCGCAGCTGGCCGATCCCGGTGGCGAGCGCGGCGACGACGATGACCGTCACCGGCTTGAGGTAGAAGAAGGCCAGGACGAGCGGGATCTCGGTAAGCGTGACGGCCAGCGCCTGGCGCCGCACGATGAACTGGAGGACCTGGGTGCCCGCCACCACCATCGCGACCAGGACGATCGCGCCGGGGATCAGGTCGTCCGGGCCCGGCGGGTCGACCGCGCCGAGCACGGTGCAGCAGACGACCGAGAGCAGGGCCATCGGACCGGTGATCAGCCAGGCCGCGTCGGTCGGTCTGCGTGCTGAGGTTTGACTCCGTGCCATCCCGCTCCTCAAGAGGGTCGCGTCAGATCGGCTCGGAACCGCCGGCCGCCGCGAACTCCGCGGCGGCGAGCCGTCAGCGGAAGACGACCTGCGAGATCGACGCCGCCCACTCGTAGTCGAGCGGGGCCGCCCACTCGTAGTCACCGAGAGCATCGCCGGACACGGGTACGAGTCCGGCGACGAGCGCGGCCAGCGCGAGCGAGGCGAGGGTCATGCCGAGCAGCCGGCCAGGCCTACGACCAGACATCAGTGCGCTCCTGTCGGCAGGGGGAAGACGATGGAGGTTCCACGATGGTGCCACAGCTGTGTCAGGAGTGAGAAGCCGTGACGGGCGAGGTCCGTCCACCTGCGTGGCGGGGAGAGCCGTCCGGTTGTCGGCGATGGGCCGTCCGGCCAGGTCACGTCATCACGGCACGGCCCTTCGTCCTGTACAAACGACCAAGGTCACAAACGGGCCCTAACGAGCATAGGCGTACGTGTCGCCCCCGAGTGCGGTGGGACGCGCGCAGCGCCACGCTACCGACACCCACCGACACATCGACCACCATACCTTCTCGTCACCACCCGGGGTCACTGGGCCGCAAGACCTGTTTGCGACAGCCCGGGGCCGGCGCCCGGCAGTCCCCGCAGGTCGGACACGGCGTGCGGTGCGACGCCCGTGACGCTGTGCGACATCGGCGCGACGTGGCACGATCTCCCAGGTGACCAGCACCTCCGCCACCGCGCAGCACCTGCGCGACCTCGCGCGGCTGCGCCGCGTCCGGGACCGGATCGACCGGGAGTACGCACAGCCGCTGGACGTCGAGGCGCTCGCCCGTGGCGCCCACATGTCGGCCGGGCACCTCAGCCGCCAGTTCCGGCTCGCCTACGGAGAGTCGCCGTACCGCTATCTCATGACGCGGCGGGTCGAGCGCGCGATGGCGCTGCTGCGCCGTGGCGACCTCAGCGTCACCGAGGTCTGCTTCGCGGTCGGCTGCGCGTCGCTGGGCACCTTCAGCACCCGCTTCACCGAGCTGGTCGGGGTGCCGCCCAGCACCTACCGGCGCGAGGCTTGCCGTGCGACGGCAGGCATGCCGCCGTGCCTGGCCAAACAGGTGAGCAGGCCGATCAGGAATCGAGAAGCACAGGCCACCTGGCCGCACCTAGCCTGACTGCCATGAACCTGACCATCCACACCACCGTCCTGCCGCACACCGACCCGGACGCCTCCCTGGCCTTCTACCGCGACACCCTCGGCCTCGAGGTCCGTAACGACGTCGGCACCGGCGCCATGCGCTGGATCACCGTCGGCCCCGCCGGCCAGCCCGACACGTCCATCCTCCTCGCGCCGCCGGCCGCCGATCCCGGCATCACCGACGACGAACGCCGCACCATCGCCGAGATGATGGCCAAGGGCACCTACGGCTGGATCATGCTGGCCACCCCCGACCTCGACGACACGTTCGACAAGATCCAGGCCGGCGACGCCGAGGTCGTCCAGGAACCGATCGACCAGCCCTACGGCGTACGCGACTGCGCCTTCCGCGACCCGGCCGGCAACCTGGTCCGCATCCGGCAACTGCCCTGAACCGTTCCCGAGACACCTCACGACCTGCGCCGCGACGCCGGGCAGTGACCCGCGCAGGCGGCCCGGGCGACAGATGGAGACACCATGAGCATGGCCACGAGAGCGGACGACCCGACGCCCGCGTCGCACGTCGCCGACAGCCACGACCTGATCCGGGTGCACGGCGCGCGGGAGAACAACCTCAAGGACGTCAGCATCGAGATCCCGAAGCGTCGGCTGACGGTGTTCACCGGTGTCTCCGGCTCGGGCAAGAGCTCGCTGGTGTTCGGCACCATCGCCGCCGAGTCGCAGCGGCTGATCAACGAGACCTACAGCGCCTTCGTGCAGGGCTTCATGCCGACGCTGGCCCGGCCCGAGGTCGACGTGCTCGACGGGCTGACCACCGCGATCATCGTCGACCAGCAGCGGATCGGCAGCGACCCCCGTTCCACGGTCGGCACCGCCACCGACGCCAACGCGATGCTGCGCATCCTGTTCAGCCGGCTCGGGAAGCCGCACATCGGCTCGCCCCAGGCGTTCTCCTTCAACGTCGCCTCGATCAGCGGAGCGGGCGCGGTCACCCTGGAGCGCGCCGGGAAGACCGTGAAGGAGCGGCGCAGCTTCAGCATCACCGGCGGCATGTGTCCGCGCTGCGAGGGCCGGGGCTCGGTCTCCGACATCGACCTCACCCAGCTCTACGACGACGCCAAGTCACTGGCCGAGGGCGCGTTCACCATCCCCGGCTGGAAGTCGGACAGCTTCTGGACGGTGCGCGTCTACGCCGAGTCGGGCTTCGTCGACCCGAACAAGCCGATCCGCAGGTACACCAAGAAGGAGCTGCACGACTTCCTCTACAAGGAGCCGGTGAAGGTGAAGGTCGACGGCGTCAACCTCACCTACGAAGGGCTGATCCCGAAGATCCAGAAGTCCTTCCTGTCCAAGGACAAGGAGGCGATGCAGCCGCACATCCGGGCGTTCGTCGAGCGGGCGGTCACCTTCACCACCTGCCCCGAGTGCGGCGGCACCCGGCTCAGCGAGGCGGCCCGCTCCTCGAAGATCGCGGGGATCAGCATCGCCGACGCCTGCGCGATGCAGATCAGCGACCTCGCCACCTGGGTACGCGGCCTGGACGAGCCGTCGGTGGCGCCGCTGCTGGCCAAGCTCCAGCAGACCCTGGACTCCTTCGTGGAGATCGGGCTGGGCTACCTCTCGCTCGACCGGCCCTCGGGCACCCTGTCCGGCGGTGAGGCGCAGCGCACCAAGATGATCCGGCACCTCGGCTCCTCGCTCACCGACACCACGTACGTCTTCGACGAGCCCACCATCGGCCTGCACCCGCACGACATCCAGCGGATGAACACCCTGCTGCTGCGGCTGCGCGACAAGGGCAACACGGTGCTCGTCGTGGAGCACAAGCCGGAGACCATCGCGATCGCCGACCACGTCGTCGACCTCGGTCCCGGCGCCGGCACGGCGGGTGGCGCCGTCTGCTTCGAGGGCACCGTCGAGGGGCTCCGGGCCAGCGGCACCCTCACCGGCCGCCATCTCGACGACCGGGCCGCGCTCAAGCAGACCGTGCGCAAGCCCACCGGCGTACTGGAGATCCGCGGCGCCACGCGGCACA
The DNA here is from genome assembly GCF_900090295.1 of Micromonospora coxensis. Classification (NCBI taxonomy): domain Bacteria; kingdom Bacillati; phylum Actinomycetota; class Actinomycetes; order Micromonosporales; family Micromonosporaceae; genus Micromonospora; species Micromonospora coxensis. The sequence continues at coordinate 2,813,773 of NZ_LT607753.1, forward strand.
ACCTGCGCGACGTCGACGTCGACATCCCGCTCGGCGTGCTCGTCGTCGTCACCGGCGTCGCCGGCTCCGGCAAGAGTTCGCTCGTGCACGGGTCGATCCCCGCCGGGGCGGATGTGGTGTCGATCGACCAGAGCCCGATCCGCGGCTCGCGACGGAGCAACCCGGCGACGTACACCGGGCTGCTCGACCCGATCCGCAAGGCGTTCGCGAAGGCCAACGGCGTGAAGCCGGCGCTGTTCAGCGCCAACTCCGAGGGCGCCTGCCCCGCCTGCAACGGCGCCGGTGTCATCTACACCGACCTGGCGATGATGGCCGGCGTCGCCACCACCTGCGAGGAGTGCGAGGGCAAGCGGTTCCAGGCGGCGGTGCTGGAGTACCACCTCGGCGGCCGCGACATCAGCGAGGTGCTCGCGATGTCGGTCAGCGAGGCCGAGGAGTTCTTCGGCGCCGGAGAGGCGCGCACCCCGGCCGCGCACGCCGTCCTCGACCGGCTCGCCGACGTCGGGCTCGGCTACCTCAGCCTCGGTCAGCCGCTCACCACCCTGTCCGGCGGCGAGCGGCAGCGGCTCAAGCTGGCCACCCACATGGCCGAGAAGGGCGGCGTCTACGTCCTCGACGAGCCGACCGCCGGTCTGCACCTCGCCGACGTCGAGCACCTGCTCGGCCTGCTCGACCGGCTCATCGACTCCGGCAAGTCGGTCATCGTCGTCGAACACCACCAGGCCGTCATGGCGCACGCCGACTGGATCATCGACCTCGGCCCGGGGGCCGGCCACGACGGCGGCCGGATCGTCTTCGAGGGCACCCCCGCCGACCTCGTCGCCGCCCGCTCCACCCTCACCGGCGAGCACCTCGCGGCCTACGTCGGCGCGTGATCCGTCACGCAGCAGGCCCCTGACCGCCGCCTCTGCCCGGCCAGGGCCGGGGCGCGGCAACCGACTCGACACCGCCGCGACGCGGCACCGGATCGGACGACCAGCAGGGCGAGGTCCGACGCCGGTGGCTCTCGATGGCTGCGCTGCCGGGGAGAGGATCAGTCCTCGCCCCGAGGTCTGCCCACCTACGGCGCTCCGTCCCACCCCAGCGCGCTTGGCAGGCTACGGATGAAGTCGGCCCGTGCGGGCTCCGCTGCCGCCAGGCGCGCCAGGACGTCACGGAGTTCCTGGCGTTCGTCGGAATTCATCCGGCCCAGCAGGTGGGCGATCTCCTCCAGGGTGTTGAGGGCGGGTCGCGCCGCATCCCCGGCCGACTCGACCAACTCCACCAAGGTCGCCGTCGCTGCGACGAGGGCACCGGCAAGGTGTTCGACGATCACGCACCTTCGTACCTGAGCTACCTCCGCTCCACAAAGCGGCCCACGCCGCCCTCGACGGACCATGGCCCGGCGCGCAGCCGTCGAGGAGGTCGGCGCACAGGTGACCGCTGAACCTCCATGCCTGGTCGGTGACCGCACCGCGAGCGGGAACCGACGCGGCCGACCTCTGGATCATCAGCTGTGCGCGGTGCCGGTGATCGGACGCTGATGCGCGACAGCGCAGCGAACTCACGGCAGTGTGTGCGTCGGGGCCTGCCGTCCGGCCGAGACCAAAATGGTTGATCTTCAGCGCCGGAGTGCCGCTAGCATCGCCGGCATGGCGACGCGGCTTGTGCAGATCAACATGAAGGCTCGGGACGACTCCGCGCTGGGACGTTTCTGGGCGGAGGTGCTCGGCTGGGAGATCTCCAGCGAGGAACCCGGCGTGACCAACCTCGAACCGGAGGGCATCGTCTACCCCGACCCCGTCGCCGTCTGCATCGACCTGGTCGTCTCATCGGAACCGAAGACGGCGAAGAACCGCGTGCACGTGGACCTCGCCACCACCTCGGCGGCACATCAGGCGGAGCTGGTCGCGCGCCTGAAGGACCTCGGCGCGACCCCCGCCGACGTGGGTCAGGGCGATGTCTCCTGGACGGTCATGGCCGACCCGGAGGGCAACGAGTTCTGCGTGCTGGAACCCCGACCGCGCTACCGGGACACCGGACCGATCGCCGCGGTGGTGGTCGACTGCGTCGATCCGCGAGCCATGGCCCGCTTCTGGGGCGAGGCGATGGACTGGGCCGTGCACGAGGTGACCGACCACCACGCGACGCTGCGCTCCGCCAAGGGCGTCGGCCCGTATCTGGAGTTCATCCGCACTCCCGACGTGAAGACCGGGTGGAACCGCGTCCATCTCGACGTCCGGCCGTACCCGGGTGACGACCTGGAGGCCGAGGTGGCCAGACTGCGGAGTCTCGGAGCCACCGCCATGGACCTCGACGTCCGGTGGAAGGTCCTCGCCGACCCGGAGGGCAACGAGTTCTGCCTGCTCACCCCGGGCTGACCCTCCTCATCCGCTCACCACGGCCGCGCGGGCGACAGTGGTGAGGCAGCAGCAGACGACGAAGGCCCCTGATCTACGTTTCCGTAGTTCAGGGGCCTTGCGTTGCCTGGTGGCGGGTAGAGGATTCGAACCTCTGTAGCTTTCGCGACGGATTTACAGTCCGCTCCCATTGGCCGCTCGGGCAACCCGCCAGGGCGTACCACCGCACTCGCGCGCGGCAGCGGAGCCAAGGATAGCGGTTGTCCCGGGGGTCATCGCAACCGGGTACCGTCAGGGGGTCCTACGCTGGTCAGCGAGGGACATACCAGCACAGACCGCCGGACAGCAGGAGCATGAGCATGGCAGCGAACCCGTCGTTCGACATCGTGAGCAAGGTCGACCGCCAGGAGGTCGACAACGCCCTCCGCCAGGCGGAGAAGGAGCTCGCGACGAGGTTCGACTTCCGCGGCACCGGCGCCGAGATCTCCTGGTCGGGCGAGGAGGCGATCAGCCTCCAGGCGGAGACCGAGGAGCGGGTCCGGGCCGCTCTGGACGTCTTCAAGGAGAAGCTGGTGAAGCGGAACATCTCGATGAAGTCGCTGGACGCCGGCGACCCTCGCCCCTCCGGCAAGATCTTCAAGATCGACGCCAAGGTGATCCAGGGCATCGACTCGGACAAGGCCAAGGCGATCAGCAAGAAGATCCGCGACGAGGGCCCGAAGGGTGTCCAGGCGCAGATCCAGGGCGACCAGTTGCGGGTCACCGGCAAGAAGAAGGACGACCTCCAGGCCGTCATCGCCCTGCTCAAGGGCGAGGACTTCGGCGTCGCCCTCCAGTTCACCAACTACCGGTAGGGGGACCGGCCCACCTGCCCGTCGGGCCGAGCACACCTTGTCACCCGGGCAAACGTCGTCACCAGTGGTCGTCGTTGGTCGCTCGCGATCGGCTTTCGTTCGACGGCCTGGTGACGGCTTGGGCGTGGCCCTTGTCGACCCGCCCGGAAGCACGCCCCGCGCTCCGACCCAACGGGCTGTCGACGGCTCCGGTTCCGGAGCCTCCGGGACAGCGTGGACGCTCAAGGCTGCGGGAGCCTGTCGCGGTGTCCCGTGCGCATACTGACGGTCGTCGGAGTGCTCCTGATGTTGGTCTCGTGCATTCGTCCCTGCCGTACGGCCGGGGACGGTGAGCATCGGGGTTGAACTGCGGGGACGGTGCAGAATTGTCCGCAGACGTCCAGCAGCGGTCGCGTCCGTCGTTACCCAGTTGGTCACTCAGCCCGGGCGCCGGGGCGCGTCGCGTCGGCTGTGGGCCTTGACTGTCGCGGTGATCGACCAGGCCAGCGCTACCAGCAGCGCCGCGAGGGTAGCGGGGACCAGGCCCCACGGCAGGGCCTGCGCAGAGATGACCCACGCTTGCCGGCTGTCGGCGAGCACCCGTGGCTGCTTGACCGACTCCGGGATGGCGACCTCCCACTCGTAGGCACTATTCGGCTCTGGGTCGATCAGCTTCCAGGACTCCTCGACCTCGACGCCGTATATCGGTCCTCGATGCCCCCGGTCGCTACGGGTCCAGTTGCCGATACACCGGCTGCGCATGACCTCCTGGCGGTCGTACGTGACGTAGCAATGATCGACCGTGGCGTGCGGATCGTCGGCTCCCGGCCACAAGCCCGCTGTCCAGGTCAGCACCCCGCCGAGGGCCGAGCCCACAAGAACAACCGCTACAAGCCGCACCCTGAACGCGGTCACGGTCGCTCCTCCTTGTCGGGCATCCGGTTGCGCGCAGAACTGTCGCTCTCACGCACGGCCTCAAACATGGCGCAAAGGATCGCAGGAGACGGGCTGTCTTCTACCCCGGCATTCGGGCACGCAATGCCCGGATGAACCAGTCGAGCACGGGCGCCAGGCTTTCGGTCGCCGGCCACCCGTTGACCACAGAGAGCAACTGCAGGTATCTCTCCCTGCGCGGATCGTTCGCGCACTCTAGGCGGACCATCAGCCAGCGCCGAAGCTCGACGTCATCGGCGCGACCGCAGAGGTGAGCGTACTGACCCATGACCGCCGCGATGAAGCGATCGGCCTGCGGTGAGACCGGGTCGAGGCCAGCCACCAGCGCCGGTTCGACCTTGTCGCGGACCAACGCCACAACATCGCGTCGAACACCCGCGCCGTCACCAGCGCGGTCGGCCGCATGCTGCTCAACCACCCGCCGCATGGTGGCGCGAAAATCCGGGTCCTGGGACAGTTCGACCAACTCCACCCACGCCTCCACCTGCTCGGCCTCGGGGTTGTCGGGTAGCTCAGGGGTCAGCGAGCGCATGATCCCCACGAACTCAGGGTCGGCGACCAGGCCGCCGAAGGCCGCGTTGAGGAATTCGTCGATCAAGCGCCGCCGTTCGTCCTCGGATAGCTTTGCCAGCTTGTGCATGAGATCCAACTCCTCAGGGGTGGAGCCACGCCTGGCGACCGCCGCCAACACCGCGCGCCGCAGGCGCAGCATCCTGATCTGCGCCGCCAGCGCTTCGGCGTGCACTGCGGCGACCTCGGGAAGCGAGATCTCCCGGTCCACGACCTTGCGGATCATGGACAGGTCCAGTCCCAGGTCGCGGAGGGTCCGCACCAGGTCCAAGCGTGCGACGGCCTCAATTCCGTAGCGGCGGTATCCGGTCGGGCTGCGGTCAGTCGGCGGGACGATCCCGCGGTCGGAGTAGAACCGGATGGTCTTGACCGTCAGCCCGGTCCGTCGGGCCAGGTCGCCGATGGAATAGAGCCTGTCACCGTGCATGCCCTCACCCTCGCGTCTCCCCCTGCTGGAGACTCAAGCCCTTCAGCCGTCGGCAGCCACTCTTCTCCACAGCTGGTCGCGACTTCTCCGCACCACCAACACGATGATCGGGCTTCATCCGGCACACCTGCACCCACCTCATCCGGACCAGCGAGGACTGCGTGCAGGATCGCGGGCCGACCCCTTGCGTGGCGACCAGGGCAGGGGTGAACGGGCGCCGCCGTTCCGTCCTTCAGGAACCTGGCCCGAGTATCGCCCACCCCCCCGCCAGGACTCATCGCACAGCGGCGCTATCATCGCGGCATGGCGATGGGTGCTTCTTCCGCGCTGGAGCCGGCCGCGGCGTTGTTCCGGTCCCTCGGTGATCCGACCCGGCTGGCGCTGCTGCGCCGGCTGGCGTCCGGCGAGGCGCGGGTGGTCGACCTGACCGGCGAGCTGGGGCTGGCCCAGTCGACCGTGTCGAAGCACCTGGCCTGCCTGCGCGACTGCGGCCTGGTCGACTACCGGGTCGAGGGCCGCCAGTCGTTCTACGCGCTGACCCGACCGGAGCTGCTGGACCTGCTGCGCTCGGCGGAGCAGGTCCTCGCCGCGACGGGCGAGGCGGTCGCCCTCTGCCCGGTCTACGGGGCACCGACGGCCACCCGGTCGGGGGCGGCCCACAGCCCGCCGACGGCCACCCGGTCGGGGGTGGACGCGTGAGCGCCGCTCTGCTGACCCCCGAACGCCGGGCGGTGCTGTCCCGGCGCAGCCTGTGGCTCGCCTACGCCACCGCCGGCTACAACCTGCTGGAGGGCCTGGTCGCGATCGTCGCCGGCGCGGCGGCGTCCTCCACCGCCCTGATCGGCTTCGGCCTGGACTCGTTCGTCGAGGTGTCCAGCGCAGCGGTGCTCATCTGGCAGTTCCGATCCCGGGTGCCCGAGGACCGCGAGCGGCTCGCGCTGCGGCTGATCGGGGCGTCGTTCTTCGCCCTGGCCGCCTGGGTGACCGTCGACGCCCTCCGCTCGCTGTTCACCGGGGGCGACGCCGACGCCAGTCCCGTCGGCATCGGTCTGGCCGTGGCGTCGCTGCTGGTGATGCCGCTGCTCGTCGCGGCGAAGCGGCGTACCGGTCGGGAACTCGGATCCGCCACGGTGATGGCCGACTCCACCCAGACGATGCTCTGCACCTACCTGTCGGCGGTGCTGCTCGTCGGCCTGGTGCTGAACGCGCTCTGGGGATGGTCGTGGGCGGATCCGGTCGCCGGGCTCGTCATCGCCGGGGTCGCGGTCAAGGAGGGCGTGGCGGCCTGGCGCGGCGAGCACTGCGACGACTGCGCCCCGCTGCCCGCCGGCGCCACCACCGAGGAAAAGGCGTGCGGCGGCGACGGCTGCTGCACCGGCTAGCGCGGAAAGAGCCTTCGGCGCGAGGAGGGTGTCCGGCTAGCGCGAGAAGATCAGGATCAGCACCACGGTCAGGATCGCGCTGACCAGGATCGAACCGAGGCACCCGAGCCGGTTCGAGAAGAAGACGAACATGACGGCGGACGTACCCGTCGCTCCGGCCGGCACACCTCGCCGACGCCCACCCGGTCAGACCGGGGTGGGCTGCTCGGCGCGTACCGCTCGGGCCTCGGCGCGGGCGACGGGCCCGGCGGGCATCCCGGCGACCGCCGCCCCGACGGCGACCGCCGCCCCGGCGAAGAGGAACGCCCAGGGGACGCCGCCGGCCTGGTCGACGATGAGCCCGGCCACCGCGCCGCCCGCGGCGCTCGCCGCGACCGACATGGTGACCACCCAGGTGTACGCCTCGTTCAGCATGCTGGCCGGAGCGATCCGCCCGACCAGGGTGTTCTCCAGGGTGAGCGCGGGCGCGATGGTGGCCCCGCCGATCACCAGCGCGACACCGAGCGCCAGCGGGGTCGGCATCACCGCGAAGACCGCGAAGCTGCCGGCGACCGCGCCGAGCAGCCAGGCGAACTGGCGGGACATGTGGGGTGACGGCTTGCGTACGCCGAACCAGAAGCCCCCGACTGCGCTGCCGACGCCCCAGACGGCGAGCAGCAGGCCGGCGAGCCCTTCCGGGTCGCCGGTCGACCGGCTGCCGGCGTAGGCCGGCACGATCACCCCGGCCGCGCCGAACGCGATGCCGAGGCTGGCGACACAGACCAGCAGGGCGGGGAAACCCCCGACGCGCAGCGGGCCGAGCCCCTTGGCGTGGTGCTCGTGCGGGTGCGGCCGCCAGCCGCGCATGACCTTGCCGAGCGCCACCGCGCCGGTGCCGACCAGGGTCACCACGGCGGCCCCGACCAGCGCGGCGGCGGCGTCGGCGACCAGCACGAAGCCGGCCACCAGCAGGGGGCCGAGCACGAAGACGACCTCGAAGAGCGAGGTCTCGGCGGCGAGTGCGGTGTTGCGCAGGTGGTACCGGCCGGAGGCCGGGCCGGTGAGGTCGTTCCAGGCGCCCCGGATCGCGGCGGTCAGCGGCGGGTACGTGGCCCCGGCCAGGCCCGAGGCGAGGTAGATGAGGGCGAGGCTGCCCGCCTCGGACCGGCTGGCCCAGAGCAGCCCGAACAGGGCGAGCGGGTGGGCGACGGCGGTGGCCAGCAGCACCGGGGTGGGGCCGACCCGGTCGGCGATCCGCCCGGCGACCGGGCTGAGCGCGGCGCCGGAGAGGGCGTAGATGCCCCCGGCCACGGCGGCGAGCGAGTACCGGCCGGTCACCCCCTCGACGACCAGCAGCAGCGCCAGCGGGGTCATGCCGATCCCGAGCCGCCCGACGATGCCGAGGACCAGCAGCATCGGCGCCCCGGGAATCCGCCAGACGCCCAGGTACTGGCGCAGAGCGGCCACGGTCGACCTCCTGGAGATGTAACGGGTGGGGAGCCTTCCGACCCTAACGCCGGGCCGCTCCGGCGGAAAGCGGATATGACGCGCGCGACCACGCCGTCCACCCGTACGCGCAGATCCGCCCGGGTCCGGCGGACCGGACCCGGGCGGACCCGGGGTGGTACGGGGGCGTCAGCGCTGGAACTGCACCGGGCCGCTGTTGGCCGCCAACTGCTCCAGTCGGGCGACCCGCTCCTCCATCCGGGGGTGGGTGGAGAAGAGCGCGGCGATGCCGCCGCCCCGCTTGAACGGGTTGTCGATCATCAGGTGGGCGGTGCTGGTCAGCTGGCCCTGAGCGGGCAGCGGGCGTGTCTGGGTGCCCATGTGGATCTTCCGCAGGGCGCTGGCCAGGGCCAGCGGGTCGCGGGTGAGCTGCGCGCCGGAGGCGTCGGCCTGGAACTCCCGGCTCCGGCTGATCGCCAGCTGGATCACGGTGGCGGCGATCGGACCGAGGATCAGGGTGAGCAGCAGCACGGCCGGGTTCGGGGCGTCCTCGTCGTCGCCACCGCCCAGCGGGATGAACCAGGCGATGTTGGCCAGCATGGTGATGATGCCGGCCAGACCGGCCGCCACGCTGGAGATGAGGATGTCCCGGTTGTAGACGTGCGACAGCTCGTGCCCGATCACGCCGCGCAGCTCGCGGTAGTCGAGGATCTCGGTGATGCCCCGCGTCACGCAGACCGCCGCGTGCTGCGGGTTGCGCCCGGTGGCGAACGCGTTGGGCTGCGCGGTCGGGCTGACGTACAGGCGGGGCATCGGCTGCCGCGCCTCGGTCGCCAGCTCCCGCACCATCCGGTACAGCTCGGGGAATTCCGCCTCGCTGACCGGTTGCGCCCGCATCGAGCGCAGCGCGAGCTTGTCGGAGTAGAAGTAGGTCACGCCGTTCATCAGCAACGAGACGACGACGGCGAAGACGAGGCCGCCGCTGCCGCCGAACCAGTAGCCGACCGCGAGGATCAGCGAGGTCAACAGGCCGAGCAGCGCTGCGGTCTTCAGACGGTTGTGATGCACGATCGCTCCTTCGGTGCGCGGGCCACGCGGGGCCCGCCGACCGGTACAACAACACCGGTACCCCACAACCATCCTGCTCATGACTGAGAGTTGCCTGGAGCATGCTGTACGCCCGCTGTAAACCGGCCCGGACCTCGGGATCGTTCCGGTGGCCGCCGGTCACGGCGTCACAGTGAGTGATCCGTGTACCGTCACCGCGCCGGGTGGGCCGGACGGTCCGGGTGGGTCCGGCGGGTCAGCGGGCGGCGAGGTCGAGGACGAGCTGCGGGGCGAAGCCGAGCACCACGGCGACGGCGGTGGCGAGGGTGAGCGCCACGGCGACCGTCCAGGCCGGGCGACCGCCCACGGCCACCGCGCCGGCGTCCGCCGGGGCCGCCGACGCCGTACCGACCGGCGCGTCGCCGGGGACGACCCCGGCGGCCGGCGCGGCACCGGAGGCGGGTGAGGTGGCGTAGAGGGTGGCGGAGAGGCGCAGGTAGTAGGCGAGCCCGATCACCGCGTTGACCGCCACCACCAGGGCCAGCCACCCCGCGCCGCCGTCCAGCAGCGACCGGACCACGGTCACCTTGGCGAAGAGTCCGGCCAGGCCCGGTGGCAACCCGGCCAGCCCGATCAGCGCGAGCGCGAACGCCGCACCGACCCACGGATGCCGGCGGGCCGCCCCGCGCAGGTCGTCGACCGTGCCGCCGTCCGCACCGGCCGGGCGCAGCGCCACCAGGGCCGCGAAGGCGGCCAGCTCCAGCACCACGAAGAAGACCGCGTACGCGACCGCCGCGGCGTAGGCGGTCGTCGGCGCGTCCCCGGTGCGCCCGGCGGCCAGCGCCAGCGCGCCCAGCGGGGCCAGGATGTAGCCGGCCTGGGCCACCGACGACCAGGCGAGCAGCCGGACGGTACGCCGCTGACGCAGCGCCACCAGGTTGCCGACCGTCATGGTGAGCACGGCGAGCAGGGCCAGCACCGGGCCGGTGACGTCGGTCGGCAGCGCCCGCTGCACCACGGCGAGCAGGGCCACCACGCCGCCGAGCTTCGAGGCGGTGGAGAGGTACGCCGCCACCGGCAGGGGCGCGCCGTCGTAGGTGGCCGGCGCCCAGGCGTGCAGCGGCACCGCCGCCACCTTGACGGCGAGCCCGACCACCACCAGCACGATCGCGGCGGTGGTGAGCGGCAGGTCGCGCACGTCACCGAGGAGCGCGCCGAGCCGGTCGAGGTGCAGGCCGCCGGTGACCGCGTACAACAGGGCCGCGCCGAGCAGGGTCAGCGTGGTCGCCACCACGCTGACCACGAAGAAGGTGACCGCCGCCTCGGCGCTGGCCAGGCTGCCCCGGCGCAGACCGACCAGGACGTACAGCGGGAGGGTGAGGGTCTCCAGGGCGACGATCAGGGTGATCAGGTCGCCGGCCGCGCCGAGCACCACGCCACCGGTCATCGAACAGGCGAGCAGGAAGCAGTACTCCCCCGCCGGGGTCGGCCCGTCGCGCAGCAGCGGCCCGGAGAGCCCCAGCACCCCGAGGGTGAGCAGCGCGAAGACGGCGGCGACGAGGGCCGCGCGCCCGTCCAGGACCCAGGAGCAGTCGGCGCCGACGCAGAACGTACGCCGGGTCTCCCCCGCGCCCACCACCGCCGCCCCGACCGCCGTGGCGACCGCGCCCACGGCGGCCACCGCCACCGTCGCGCCGGCCCGGGCCAGGAACAGGTCGGCCAGGAGCACCAGCACGGCCGTGCCGGCGGCCAGGTACGCCGGCAGCAGCGCCACGTTGTCGACGCTCTGCACCAGGCTCATGCCGCCACCTCGTCCGGTTCCGTCCCCGTCCTCACCGCAGCACCCCCACCAGCGCGTCCACCGGGCCGGCGGCGAGGCCGAGCACCAGTGTCGGGGCCAGTCCCACCGCCAGGGCGAGCAGCACCAGCGGCGCCCAGGCGGTCAGCTCCGCCCCGGCCAGGCCGGGCGAGAGCCGGGCCACCGCCGGGCTGGGCCGGCCGTGGGTGACCAGCCGCAGCAGCCGCAGGAAGTACGCGGCCGTCAACGCCCCGCCGATCGCGGCCAGCACGGCCAGGGTCGTCCAGAGGCCACCGCCGCGCTGGACGGCCGCGACGACGGCGAACGCCTCCCCCCAGAAGCCGGCCAGTCCGGGCAGCCCGAGCGAGGCGACCGCCGCGAACCCGAGCAGCCCGGCGAGCCGGGGCGCGGTCTCCCGCAGCCCGGACAACTCCGTCAGCGCGCCGGTGTGCGTACGGTCCTTGACCGCTCCGGCGAGGAAGAAGAGCAGGCCGGTGATCACGCCGTGCGCGATGTTGCCGATCAGCGCCGCCTGGATGCCGGTGGCGGTCAGCGTGGCCACCCCGAGCAGCACGAAGCCCATGTGCCCGACGCTGGAGTACGCGATGAGCCGCTTCAGGTCGGACTGCGCCAGGCAGACCAGGGAGCCGACCAGGATCGCGGCGACGGCGAGCACCCCGAGCACCGGGGCGGCCCACCGGGCGCCCTCGGGCGCCACCCCGACCGCGATCCGCACCAGGCCGTACGTACCCATCTTGAGCAGCACCCCGGCGAGGATCACGCTGCCGACGGTGGGCGCCTGGCTGTGCGCGTCGGGCAGCCAGGAGTGCAGCGGCCAGAGCGGGCTCTTCACCGCGAAGGCGAGCGCCAGCAGGGTGAACGCGGCCAACTGGGTGCCCCGGGACAACCCCGCCCCACCGGTCAGGGCGACCACGTCGGCAGTGCCGGCCGCGGCCACCACCACGTAGACGCCGACCAGCAGCAGCACCGAGCCGAAGAGCGTGTAGAGGGCGAACGTGCGGGCCGCCCGCCGCCGGTCCTCGCCGCCCCACCCGGCGATGATCGCGTACATCGGCAGGAGGACGACTTCGAAGAAGACGAAGAACAGGATCAGGTCCAGGGCCAGGAAGGTGCCGAGGATGCCCACCTCGACCACCAGCAGGAGCGCCACCAGCGTCCGTCCGCTGCCACCGGGCGGCACCCGCCAGAGCGTGTAGCCGCAGCAGAGCAGGGTGAGCAGCGCGGTGAGCACCACCAGCGGCCAGGAGATCCCGTCCACCCCGAGGTGGAAGCGCAGGTCCAGGCCGGACGCCCAGGGCACGTCGAGCCGGTGCCACGGCTGCACCGCCGGCGCCGGGCCGTACCCGGACCAGCCGTGGTCGCCGAGCACCAGCAGCGCCGCACCGACCAGGGTCAGCCCGGCCACGACCGTGCCGACCAGCCGGGCGGCCCGGTCCCGGGGCGTGGCCGCCACCGCGACGGCCCCCAGCGCCGGCAGGGCCAGCACCGCGACCAGCAGGAACTCCCCGAGGCTCACGGCGCCACCTCGGTTCGCGACTGCGGGGCTCGCAGACCCGGCTCACTCCTCGCGCTCACGGCGCCACCTCGGTTCGCGACTGCGGGGCTCGCAACACCGGCTCACTCCTCGCGCTCACGGCGCCCCTCCGATCAGCAGGACGGCGGCCAGCCCGACCAGCAACGCGCCGGCCAGCACCGCCGCCGCCGCGCGGGGCAGCGCCGCGCGGTGCAGCGCGGCCAGCGCGCCGCCGAGGCCGACGGCGCCCCGGCCGACGCCCTTCACCACGCCGCCGACCACCGTCTCGTCACCCACCTGCGCCACCCAGGCCAGGTCCGCCGCCGGGCGCACGACGACGGCCTGCTGCACGTCGTCGAGGCGGAACGCGGAGGCGAAGACCGGGCGGAGCGGACCCAGCGCGCGGGCCGGGTCGGCGGCCGGGTCCCGCCGCCAGCCGGTCCAGGCCAGCCCGGCACCCAGGGCCGCCAGGACGACCGGCAGCAGCCCGCTGACGGCCACGTGGACCAGCTCGCCCGCCACCAGCCGCTCCACCAACCAGGACGAGAAGCCGAGCAGGCCGAGCAGCGCGGCCGGAACGGCCAACAGCACGATCGGCCAGCGCATCGCGGCCGGTGGATCGTGCGGGTGGGCGAGCGGGATGCGGTTGGTGCCGAAGAAGGTCCGCAGCAGCAGGCGGGTCGCGTACCAGGCGGTGACCACGACGCCGAGCAGCGCGGAGAGCCAGACCAGCCACGCGACCCAGGCCGGCGCCGGGCCGAGCGGCTCCAGGGCGGCCGCGCCGGCCGCGCTGACGATCCCGTCCTTGCTCCAGAAGCCGGACAGCGGCGGCACCCCGGCCAGCGCGCCGAGCCCGATCACCGTGCACCAGAAGGTGACCGGCATGTCGTGGCGCAGCCCGCCCATCCGGGACATCAGCGTGGTGCCCACCGCGTGGATCACCGCCCCGGCGGCGAGGAAGAGCAACGCCTTGAAGGCGGCGTGGGTGAGCAGGTGGAACAGCGCGGCGGCGGGCGCGCCGACCGCGAGCGCCCCGGTCATGTAGCCGATCTGGGAGACCGTCGACCAGGCGAGCACCCGCTTCAGGTCGTCCTGGGCGGTGGCCGCGAACGCGCCGAGCAGCAAGGTGATGGACGCGAGCACGCCGAGCACCGCCAGCGCGGTCGGGGCCGCGGCGAAGAGCGGCCAGAGCCGGGTCACCGCGTACACGCCGGCGGCGACCATGGTGGCCGCGTGGATCAGCGCGGAGATCGGGGTGGGGCCGGCCATCGCGTCCGGCAGCCAGGTGTGCAACGGGAACTGGGCGCTCTTGCCGGCCACCCCGGCGAGCAGCAGCAGGCAGGCGGCGGTGAGGGTGCCCGCCGAGTGGTCGTGGGCGAGCACGTCGGCGATGGCGAAGCTGCCCGCCGAGACGCCGAGCAGGGCGATACCGAGCAGGAAGCCGACGTCACCCACCCGGGTGACCAGGAACGCCTTCATCGCGGCGGCCGGCGCCTCGGGCAGCCGCCGGTCGTGGGCGATGAGCAGGTAGGAGCAGAGCCCCATCACCTCCCAGCCGACCAGCAGCATGATCAGGTCACCGGCGACCACCACCACCAGCATCGCGGCGGTGAAGAGGCTGATCTGCGCCGCGTAGGGCGGGTAGCGGTGGTCCACCTCGACGTCGTCGTGCGGGCCGCGTCGCAGGTAGGCGGTGGAGTAGACCTGCACGGCCAGGGCGACCGCCGCGACCGCCACCGCGACCAGCGCGGCGGCGCCGTCCAGCCGGACGCCGAGGGTGACCCGCAGGCCGCCGAGGTCGATCCAGGTGGTGGAGGTCTCCACCGGGTCGCCGACCCGGACCAGCAGGAGCACCGCGATCAGCAGCGCGCCCACCGCGCCGGCCACCCCGAGGACGGTCGCCACCCGACGCGCCCGGTCCTCCCCGGTGGTCGCGCCCTTCGGCGACGGCGGCAGCAGCAACCCGGTCAGGCCCGCCACCAGGGGTACGGCCGGCAGCGCGGCCCCGAGCAGCCCGGTCACCGCGTCCCCTCCGCCCCGTCCACGGCCGAGCCGGCCGAGGGCCGGTCGGCGCCGACCGTGGTGGCCGGCCGCGCGGCCACGGCGGCGGCCGGCTCGGTCAGCGGCACCTCGTCCACCGCGACGCTGGCCCGCAGCCGGTAGAGCTGGAGCACGATGGCCAGGCCGACACCGATCTCGGCGGCGGCGAGCACGATCACGAAGAGCGCGAAGACCTGCCCGCCGTGCGGCAGGGCCGCCTTCGCCGTGGTGTCGGCGGTGACCAGGATCAGGTTGACCGCGTTGAGCATCACCTCGACCGCCATCAGCACCAGCACGGCGTTGCGCCGACGCAGCACGCCGTAGACGCCGAGGCCGAACAGGAACGCGGCGGTGACGTACGGGATCACCGGTCTCACCCGCGACCTCCCTCGTCCGTGGTCGGCGCGTCGGGACGGCGGCCGATGTCGGGGCGGGAGAGCACGATCGCGCCGACCAGGGCGGCCAGCAGCAGCACCGAGAGCACCTCGAACGGCAGCACCCAGGAGCGGAAGACCTGCTCGCCGAGGCGCTCGGCGGTGCCCGCCGCCGGCAGCTCGACCCGAGTCCAGCGGAACGCGTCCACCAGCAGCACGGCCAGGCCCAGCCCGGCGCCCCCGCCGATCAGCGCGGCCGGCCAGCCGGGACGGTCCAGGTCGTCGGAGGCGCCGATCGGGGCGCGGGTCAGCATCACCGCGAAGAGCAGCAGCACCACCACCGCGCCCACGTAGATCAGCACCTGCACCCAGGCGACCAGCTCGGCGGTGAGCACCAGGTAGTCACCGGCCAGCGCGCCCAGGCAGACGACGAGGTAGAGGCCGGCCCGGACCAGGTGCTTCGTGGCGACCACGAGCACGCCCGCCCCGACCGCCACCGCGCCGAGGGCGAGCAGCAGCACGTCCGCACCGGTCATGCTGGCGTACCCCCGTCGGGGGCGGGGCCGGGCTCGGGGCGTACCACGGTGGGGCGGGCGGCGGAGCTGGACGGGGCCGCGGCCTTGCGCGCGGCGGTGGCCTCCTCCTTGGCCGGCTCGCCGTTGCGGTCGTGCGCGGGCGGCGGCGGCACGGAGCCCATCCACTCGCCCAGGTGGTCCTTGTCGTGCAGCAGGTCCTTGATGTCGTACTCGGCGTACTCGAACTCCGGCGACCAGTAGAGGGCGTCGAACGGGCAGACCTCGACGCAGATCCCGCAGTACATGCAGAGCGAGAAGTCGATGTCGAACTTGTCGAGCACGTTGCGCTGGCGGGGGCGGGCGGCGCCGGGCACCGCCACCTCCTCCTTGTGCGAGTCGATGTAGATGCACCAGTCCGGGCACTCGCGCGCGCAGAGCATGCAGACCGTGCAGTTCTCGGCCAGCAACGCGATGACGCCCCGGGAGCGGGGCGGCAACTCGGGGGCGACGTCCGGATACTGCTGGGTGGTCGACCGGCGGGTCATCGTCTTCAACGTGACCGCCAGGCCCTTCACCAGCCCCTCGCCGGGAAGACCACCGCGCTCGCTGCGCTCGCTCACGACGTCGCCTCGCTTCGCTCACCGACGCCGCGAGGCCCGGCCGCACTGAGCCGGCTGATTCGCTCGCTGCGCTCGCTCATGCCGCTCATCCTGCCCTGTGCCCCGGGCGCGCGCGACCACCACCCGTCCCTTCCCGGCGGTACGGCGACGGGCGGGCGGCACCGCACACCGGCAGGGACCCGTCGGCGACCGCCGCGAAGCCCGACGAGTTTCCGCCGCCGGGCGGGTGGACGACCGACGACCCGGACCGAGCGCCTCGGCGTCGGTGAGCGGCGCTCGCCCGCCGGCTACGGGCGTGTTCCCGCGCGCTCGACGCGCCGACCGGTGCACCGTCCGCCAAGATGGGTCGCAGCGGTGCAGTCGGGACTCCAGGGGGCGGGCGTGGGCGAGCAGACAGGCGGGAAGTACGTGGAGCCGGGCGGGGAGTTCACCCGCGACCAGCGCTACATCGCCACCCGGATCACCGCCGACGGTCGGGACGGCTGGCCGGTGGAGCCCGGCCGGTACCGGCTGGCGGTCAGCCGGGCCTGCCCGTGGGCGAACCGGCTGATCATCGTCCGGCGGCTGCTCGGCCTGGAGGACGCCATCTCGATGGCCGTGGCCGGCCCCACCCACGACGCCCGGAGCTGGACGTTCGACCTGGACCCGGACGGCCGCGACCCGGTGCTCGGCATCGAGCGCCTGCAGGAGGCGTACTTCCGGCGCTTCCCCGGCTACGAGCGGGGCATCACCGTGCCGGCGCTGGTGGACGTGCCGACCGGGCAGGTGGTCACCAACGACTACGCGCAGATGAGCCTGGACCTGTCGACCGAGTGGACGGCGTACCACCGGCCCGGCGCGCCGCAGCTCTACCCGGAGCACCTGCGCGCGGAGATCGACGAGGTCAACGCGGTGGTGTTCCGGGATGTCAACAACGGCGTCTACCGGTGCGGGTTCGCCGGCGCCCAGGAGGCGTACGAGAAGGCGTTCCACCAGCTCTTCGACCGGCTGGACCGGTTGACCGAGCGGCTGTCGGGGCAGCGCTACCTGGTGGGCGACACGATCACCGAGGCGGACGTGCGGCTGTTCACCACCCTGGTCCGCTTCGACCCGGTCTACCACGGCCACTTCAAGTGCAACCGGCAGAAGCTGACCGAGATGCCGGTGCTGTGGGCGTACGCCCGGGACCTGTTCCAGACCCCCGGCTTCGGGGACACGGTCGACTTCGACCACATCAAGCGGCACTACTACGAGGTGCACCGGGACATCAACCCGACCGGGGTGGTGCCGCTCGGCCCCGACCTGTCGGGCTGGCTCACCCCGCACGGCCGGGAGGAACTGGGCGGTCGTCCCTTCGGCGACGGCACCCCGCCGCCCCCGCCACCGCCCGCCGAACGGGTCGACCCCGCCCACACCCCGCTGCGCTGACCGCCCTGCCCGCGCTCGCCCGCCTCGCCACCACGGCAGTGGTGACAGCGGGGGCGTCGTCGGCGGAAGAACCTCTGGCAGGGTGTCGAACGGGCCGACCGCCGTTCGACGCACAGGTGAGAAGGCACCCTGACACGAGGAGACGACGATGCGGTTCATGGTGATCACCAAGGCCACCGCGGAGAGCGAAGCCGGCGTGCTGCCCGCCACCGAGGACTTCGACACGATGGGCAGGTTCATCGAGGAGCTCATCGACGCCGGCGTGCTGCTGGCCGCCGACGGCCTCCAGCCCAGCGCCACGGGCGCCCGGATCTACTTCGACGGCGACCGGAAGACCGTGGTGGACGGGCCGTTCACCGAGACCAAGGAACTCATCGCCGGCTACTACCTGGTCGAGACGAAGTCGCTGGAGGAGTGCGTCGAGTGGTTCAAGCGCTGCCCGATCCGGCAGCCGGCCGGGGCCCGGACCAACATCGAGATCCGGCGGGTCTTCCAGGCCGAGGACTTCGGCGAGACCTTCACCGCCGTGCAGCGGGAGGCGGTCGAGCAGCGGCACGCGAAGGCCGGCGGGAACTGAACCCGTACCGCCCGGCAGACGCGGGTCCGGCTCCGCAGCGAACCCGTGGCCCGGGCACTGGTACGTCGAGGTGCCGTGGGGCGGACACCGGGCCATGACCACGGACACCCACCGGGCGATCGAGGCGGTCTGGCGGATCGAGGCGCCCCGCCTCGTCGCCGGGCTGACCAGGCTCGTCCGCGACGTCGGCGTGGCCGAGGAGCTGGCGCAGGACGCGCTGGTCGCGGCGCTGGAACAGTGGCCGGCGCAGGGCGTGCCGCGCAACCCGGGCGCGTGGCTGATGACCACCGCCAAGCGCCGGGCCATCGACCAGATCAGGCGCAACGAGACCTTCAGCCGCAAGCTCGCGGAGATCGGCCGGGAACTCGCGGATTCCATCCCGGACATCGGCGCGACGGTCGCCGAGGACGACGGCATCGGCGACGACCTGCTGCGGCTGGTCTTCGTGGCCTGCCACCCGGTGCTGTCCACGGAGGCCCGCGCCGCGCTGACCCTGCGGCTGCTCGGCGGCCTGACCACCGGCGAGATCGCCCGGGCCTTCCTGGTGCCGGAACCGACCGTGGCGCAACGGATCGTGCGGGCCAAGAAGACCCTGGCCAACGCCCGGGTGCCGTTCGAGGTGCCGCAGGGCGACGAGCTGGCGGCCCGGCTTGCCTCGGTGCTCGAGGTCGTCTACCTGATCTTCAACGAGGGCTACTCGGCCACCGCCGGTGACGACTGGATGCGGCCGGCGCTGTGCGAGGACGCCCTGCGGCTGGGCCGGATCCTGGCCCGGCTGGCTCCGCGCGAGCCCGAGGTGCACGGCCTGGTGGCGCTGATGGAGATCCAGGCTTCCCGGGCGGCCGCCCGGACCGGCCCGGGTGGCGAGCCGATCCTGCTGGCCGACCAGGACCGGGCCCGCTGGGACCAGCTGCTGATCCGCCGCGGCGTGGCCGCGCTGGAGCGGGCCGAGGCCCTGGCCGACGGCAGGCCCGGCCCGTACCTGCTGCAGGCGGCCATCGCCGCCTGTCACGCCCGGGCCCGCCGCTTCGAGGACACCGACTGGAGGCGGATCGCCGGGCTCTACGAGCAGCTGGCCGAGGCGACGCCGTCCCCGGTGGTCGAGCTGAACCGGGCGGTGGCGCTGTCCATGGCCTTCGGGCCGGAGACCGGGCTGGCGCTGCTGGACCAGCTGGTGGCCGTCCCGGCCATGCGGAACTACCACCTGCTGTCCGGCGTGCGCGGCGACCTGCTCGCCAGGCTGGGCCGGCACGCCGAGGCGCGGGCGGAGTTCGAGCGGGCGGCGTCGCTGACCCGCAACGAACGGGAGCGGACCCTGCTGCGGAACCGCGCCGCCGCCTGCGACCAGCCGGCGCGAACGACCCGTCCCTGACGCGTCCGGGTGGCCCCTCGCGAAGCGGGTGGATCATGCCGGTCGGGCCGGGCGGGGCAGGGCGGTCAGAGGGCGAGGCGGACGGCGGTGGTCAGGACGAGCTGCGCCAGGGCGAGGGGGACCAGGACCAGCCAGCAGAGGCGCTGGAGCTGGTCCTCGCGCAGGCGGGGGTAGCTCACCCGCAGCCAGATGATGACGAAGGAGACCGCGAAGACCTTCAGCAGCGTCCAGAGCCAGCCGAGCTGCGCGTCGGCGAACGGGCCCTGCCAGCCGCCGAGGAACAGCACGGTGGTCAGCGCGGCGATCACCACGATGCCGACGTACTCGGCGAGCAGGAAGAACGCGAAGCGCAGACCGGTGTACTCGGTCATGTAGCCGAAGACCAGCTCGGAGTCGGCGATCGGCATGTCGAACGGGGGACGCCGGATCTCGGCGAGCCCGGCGACGAAGAACACGATCATCGCGGGGGCCTGCCAGAGCAGCCACCACGGCCGCCACGCCTCCACGATGCCGCCGAGGCTGAGCGTCCCGGCCGCCATCGCCACCGACGCGGCGGCCAGCACCAGCGGCAGCTCGTAGCCGAGCAGCTGGGCGGCCCCGCGCAGGCCGCCGAGCAGGCTGTACTTGTTGGCCGAGGCCCACGCCGACATCAGCACCGCCACCACGCCCACCCCGACCACGGCGAGGACGAAGAAGAGGCCGATGTCCAGCGGCTGCCCGACCAGGTCGTCCGGGCCCAACGGGATGACCAGCAGCACCAGCAGGTAGGGCACCAGCGCCACCACCGGGGCGAGCCGGAACACCGCCCGGTCCGCCTCGCGCGGGGTGACGTCCTCCTTCTGCACGAACTTGATCCCGTCGGCGACGAGCTGCGCCCAGCCGTGGAAGCCGCCCGCGTACATCGGACCGAGCCGGCCCTGCATGTGCGCCATCACCTTGTGCTCGGCCTGGCCGACCACGAGCGGCAGGGTGAGGAAGGCGACCAGCACGCCGCCGACCCGGATCACCAGCTCCAACCAGGTCGGCATCAGGCCGTACCCCTCTCGTCGTCGGCCCGGCCCGCCGCCCGGTCGTCGGCCGCGTCACCCGCGACGGGCCGGTCGGCAGGCGCGGGGCCACCGTCGGCCGCGCCCCCGGTCGGAGATGCGCCGGCAGCCGACCGCCCGGTCGCGGGAGCGCCGCCAGCCGACGACCCGGTCGCCGGAGCGCCGGGGCCCGGCTGCCCAGTCGCCGCCGGGTCGTCGCCGGTCGCGCCGGTCCGGGGGGTACGCGCCGGACGCGCGCCCGGGGCCGGGCGGGCGGGACGCTCCCGGGCCGGACGGGCCGGCGTACCGCCGCGCGGCCCCTCACCGACCCCGGCCGCACCCGCGGGCGTGGGCGTCGTCCCCCACTCCCCCGGCGCGGGCACGCCCGGCGGACGGATCGCCCGACGACCGCCGCCGGCCTCGGACTCGCCCGGCTCCTTCGCGCCCGGCCAGGGCTTCGCCACCCGGGAGGCGAGCACGAACTCCTTGCGCAGCGGGTGCCCCTCGAACTCCGGCGGCAGCAGCAGCGGGGCCAGCCCGGGGTGGCCGGCGAAGTCGATGCCGAACATCTCGTGGGTCTCCCGCTCGTGCCAGGCCGCGCCCGGGTAGAGGTCGACCACCGAGGCCACGACGGGCGTCTCCCGGGGCACCCGGGTCCGCAGCAGCACCCCGTGCCGGTGCCGGGTGGACCAGAGGTGGACCACCACGTCGAAGCCGTCGGCCAACTCGTCCACCGCCGACAGCCAGTCGAAGAAGTCGCAGGCCAGTTCGGCGTCGTCCCGGGCCGCCCGCAGCGCGTCGGCCCAGCTCGGCGGCGGTACGTCGACGGTGGCGCGGGCGTGCGACTGGCCGCCGGAGACCGACGCGGTGGCCTCGACCGGCGCGAGCAGCGTGACCACCCGCCGGCCGACCTCTTCCGGAGTCATGCCGCTGATCCTATGGCCGCCGGCCGCCGGCCGTGTCGGGCCGTCCGGGTGGGCATCTGCCGCTTTGCCCGGCGTGGGGGCGCGGAGCGGGGAAAGATGAAGCCGTGCGCGCTGTGACTGTGGCTCCCGGGGTCCCCGACTCGCTGCGCCTGGACCCGGACTGGCCCGAACCCGCCGCCGAGGAGGGCGCGATCCTGGTCGAGGCGCTCGCGGTGGGCGTCTGCGGCACCGACCAGGAGATCATCGAGGGCCACTACGGCGAGGCGCCGCCCGGGCAGCAGCGGCTCGTGCTCGGGCACGAGTCCCTCGGCCGGGTGCTGGAGGACCCGACCGGCACGTTGCAGGCCGGCGACCTGGTGGCCGGCGTCGTCCGGCACCCCGATCCGCTGCCCTGCCCCAACTGCGCCGTGGACGAGTGGGACATGTGCCGCAACGGGCAGTACACCGAGCACGGCATCAAGGCGCTGCCCGGCTTCGCCCGGGACCGGTGGCGGGTGCAGCCCAAGTTCGCCGTGGGGCTGGACCCGGTCCTCGCCCCGGTCGGCATGCTGCTGGAACCGGCCAGCGTGGTGGCCAAGGCGTGGGACCACATCGAGCGGATCGGCGCCCGTGCGGAGTGGAAGCCGCAGAGCGTGTTGATCACCGGCGCCGGGCCGATCGGCCTGCTCGCGGCGCTGCTGGCCACCCAGCGCGGACTCTCCGTACACGTGCTGGACCGCAACACCACCGGGCCGAAGCCGGACCTGGTCCGCGCGCTCGGCGCGACGTACCACACGGAGACGGTGGGTGAGCTGGACCTGGAGCCGGACGTGGTGGTCGAGTGCACCGGCGCGCCGGTGGTGGTGCTGGACGTCATGTGCAAGGTCGGGCCGGCCGGGATCGTCTGCCTGACCGGGGTCTCCAGCGGGGGCCGGACCATCGACTTCGACGCGGGCGCGCTCAACCGGGCCCTGGTGCTGGAGAACAACGTCGTCTTCGGCTCGGTCAACGCCAACCGCCGGCACTGGGACCAGGCCGCCGAGGCCCTCGCCCGGGCCGACCAGGCCTGGCTCAACTCGCTGATCACCCGCCGGGTGCCGGTGTCGGAGTACGCGCGGGCGTACTCCTCGGGCGGCGGCGAGGACATCAAGGTGGTGCTGGACTTCACCGCCTGACCCGGCGGCCACCGCTCGCGCCGGCCCGGTCCCGCCGCGCCACCGAGGCGCGGTAGAGCCGGTACGTCTCCACGGCCTGGTACGCCTTGACCAGCTCCGTCAGCCCGAGCAGCACCGACAGCAGCGCCGACCTCAGCTCGTCCCGGTCGAGGTCGTCGTCCGACAGCCGCTCCGCGCCGCCCCGGATCTCGCCGATCGCCTGCTCCACGGCCGGGTCGGCCACCACGTCGAAGGCCCGGTCGAAGGCCGGCGCCGACACCGTGAGCAGCTGCTCCAGGATGCTCCGCAGCGGCGGGAGCCGACTGCCGTCCACGCCCGCCCGCAGGCCCCGCTCGGACAGCCGCGACATGGTCTCGACGAGCAGCCCGGTGTCGAGCAGGCCAGCGCCGTAGCGGCGCTCCGGGCGACGGCGGTACGACCCGTCGGTCAGGTACCACTCGACCACGTCCAGGATGTCCGAGGAGATCCGGCCGACGGCCTCGCCCATCACCCGGTTCCAGCGCCGGACGTGGTCGCGCCGGAGGAACCGGTCGACGCCGAGGGTCACCACCAGCGCGCTGGTGGAGAACCCGGTCAGCCCGGACAGCAGGTTGACCAGGTACGGGTGCGCCTGCATGGTGTCGGCGGCGAACCTCTCCCAGCCGACCCCGGCCAGGAAGCTCGACAGGGCGATCGCGAGCAGGCTCCACGCGACCGACCGGGGCAGGCGGGGCGGCACGCGGCTCAGATCCCGGGCAGCCGGCCGTTGCGGAACAGGTCGACGAAGAGCTGGTGGTCGTCGCGCGCCCGCGCCCCGTACGCGTGGGCGAAGTCGACCAGGTGCGCCACGAAGCCGTCGACGTCGTCACCCACCGCCGCGACGATGGCCTCCTCGGTCGAGTAGTCGACCAGGTCGTGGCTGGACTCGTCGTCGGCGACCGAGTGCATCCGGGCCACCGCCCGGCCCAGGTCGGTGAGGACCCCGGCCAGTTCCTCCGGCTCGTCGACGTCGGCCCAGTCCAGGTCGGCGGCGTACGGGGAGACCTCGGCGACGAGCTGGCCCACCCCGTCCAGCTCGGTGAAGCCCAGCCACGGGTCGGCGTGCGCCTGCAACGCCCGCTGCGACTCGGCCGTCCGGTGCCCCTGGTGCCGGAAGTAGCCACGGACCCGCTCGTCGTCGATGTGCCGGGCCACCGCCGGCACCTGCGCCTGCTTCATGTAGATGACGACGTCGTTCTCCAGCGCCTGGGTGTGCCCCTCCAGCAGCAGGTTGTACGAGGGCAGCCCGGCCGAGCCGATCCCCACCCCCGTGCGCAGCACCACGTCCTTGACGTGGGCGGCGACCGGACGGAGCCGGGTGGTGTGCTCGGGGAGCGTGCCGAGGTAGTCCTCGAAGGCGGCGCAGACCTTCGCCCGGGTCTCCTGGTCGACCTGGTACACGCCGTCGCTCCGGGAGAACCGGCGCTCGTAGTCGTCGATGGTGGTCTGGGCGGCGAGCAGGTCGACCCGGGTGTTGAGCCGGGCCTGCTGGAGCACCCGGCGCAGCACCCCGTCGGCGTTGTCCAGGGTGATCGAGCCGATCGCGTCGTCCCCACCGGCGGCGAGCGCCCGCAGCTCGGTCAGGTACGACCGGGCGAACCCGTCGACCAGGTCGCTGATCACCCGGTCGGAGAGGGCCTTGGCGTAGCAGAGCAGGGCCACGCTGGCCGCGAAGCGCTTCAGGTCCCAGGAGAACGGCCCGACGTACGCCTCGTCGAAGTCGTTGACGTTGAACACCAACTGCCCGGAGGCGTTCATGTAGGTGCCGAAGTTCTCCGCGTGCAGGTCGCCGTGGATCCACACCCGGCTGGTCCGCTCGTCCAGGAAGCGGTCGTCGGCGAAGTCGCCGAGCTGGTCGGCGTAGAAGAGCGACGCGCTGCCCCGGTAGAAGGCGAACGGGGTGGCCGCCATCTTGCGGAACTTGCGCCGGAAGGCCGCCGGGTCGAGCGCCATCGACGCGCCGAACTCCTCGGTGAGCACGTCGACGATGAAGGCGGAACGCCGGTCCGCGGAGTGGGTCATGGACGGCAGGCTAGTGCCCGGCCGCCAGTGCGACGCTCGGCCGACCGCGCGGGCCGGGCAGGCGGTACGGCGGGACGGCGCCGTCCGGTCGGGCCGCGCGCTCCGCCGGTCGGCCACGGCGTCCGACGACGCCGCTGGGCACGCCGCGCGACGAGGCCGGTCAGGACGCCGGTGGGCGGACCGGCGGTGCGGTGAGCGAGTCGACGGGGCGCGGCGGCCCGGCGTCGCGGGGCGCGGTGTCCACCGGCGGGGCCAGCGGGTCGGGGCGGGTCACCCCGCCGATGCCGGACTGCTCGGCGGCGATCTTCTCCTGCAGGCGGAGGATGCCGTGCAGCAGCGCCTCCGGCCGGGGCGGGCAGCCGGGCACGTACACGTCGACCGGGATGAGCTGGTCGACCCCCTTGGTCACCGAGTACGAGTCCCAGTACGGGCCGCCGCAGTTGGAGCAGGCGCCGAAGGAGATGACGTACTTCGGCTCGGGCATCTGGTCGTAGAGGCGCTTGATGGCCGGGGCCATCTTGTCGGTGACCGTGCCGGAGACCACCATCAGGTCGGCCTGCCGGGGGCCGTGGGCGAACGGGATCACGCCGAGCCGCATGAAGTCGTGCCGTCCCATGCTGGTGGCGATGAACTCGATCGCGCAGCAGGCCAGGCCGAAGTTGAAGACCCAGAGCGAGTAGCGGCGGCCCCAGTTCAGCACGAACCGGATCGGCTCACCGAGCACTCCCGGCAGCTGCACGACCGCCCCCTCCCCTGTCTCCCATCGGACAGTCAACCACAGCCGCCGGCTGCAACCGGCCGGCCGGCCCGGCCGTGTGACCCGTGCCGGTACGCGCCACCGGCGACCACGGGGAGGACGAGTGAGTGTGACGAGAGACAGGCGGGTCGGCGGTCCACCGCCGGACCCCGGCCCCGAGCCACCGGCGGTGGCCTTCGACGACTTCTACCACGCCCACTTCCGGGGACTGGTCGTCCAGCTCACCGCGTACACCGGGGACCTGGGGCAGGCCCAGGACCTGGTCCAGGAGGCGTTCTGCCGGGCGTACGCGCGGTGGGACCGGGTCGCCGGCTACGAGGATCCGCTGGCCTGGGTCCGTAAGGTCGCCTGGAACCTCGGCCACAACCGCTGGCGTCGACTGCGGACCGCCCAGGCGTGGCTGCTGCGCCAGCGGGAGACGCACGTGGCCGGGCCGAACCCGGACCGGGTGGCGGTGGACGCCGCGCTGAACCGGCTGCCCCCGAAGCAGCGCCGCGCCGTGGTGCTGCACTACCTGGCCGACCTGTCGGTCGCCGAGATCGCCGACCAGGAGCAGGTCGCCGAGGGGACGGTCAAGTCCTGGCTGCACCGGGGCCGGACGGCGTTGGCGGCGCACCTGCGCGACACCACCGAGGAGGTGCGGGATGCCTGAGCGGGAGACGAGCCTGCTCGTCGAGGAGTTCGACCGCTACCGCCGTACGCTGCTGACGGAGATCGTGGCACCCGGCCCGGCCGCCGTCCGGCGGACCGTACGGTTGCGCCACCGCAACCGGCTGATCGCCGCCGCCACGACCGCGCTCGCGCTGCTCACCGGCCCGGCGGTCGGGTACGCGGCGCTGCACGAGCCGGCCCCCCGCCCCGGCCCGGTCGACCCCACGCCGAGCGTCACCCCGTCGCCGACGCCGACCGGGTCGGCCGGCCCCGCGCCGACACCCTCGGCGAGCAGCACCAGCCCCACCCCGACCCCACCGGACGGCCGGATCAGCCGGTCCCAACTGCTCGGCACGCCGGTGACACTGCCGGCCTGGCGGGCCGGGCCGGGCTGCCCGACGACCGGGGCGCGGCTCACCGGCGACGGCCGGGAGGGCACCAACCACCTGCTGGCGGTCGACCACGGCGACGTCGACTCCGACGGGGCCGCCGAGACGGTGGCGCTGGTGCGGTGCGCGCTCGGCACCGGCGGGCCGCAGCAGGTGGTCGTCTTCGACCGCGACGCCGACGGCCGGGTCGTCACCGTCGGCCGGGTGGTGGCTAGCACCATCGACACACCGCAGTGGCTGATCGCGATGGAGGTGCGCGACGACGGAGTGGTGCGGGTGCAGGTCGGCGACATCCACCCGGGCGGGGGCTGGCCCGGGGACTGGTCGCAGCGGCAGTGGCGGGGCTACCGCTGGGACGGCGACTCCTTCGGGCAGGTGTCCGGGCCGACCGCGTTCGGGCCGAACCCGCACCGGGCGGACATCGCGGTCACCGCCACCGACCTGGTGCTCGCCGACGGGCCCGACGGCTCCCGCACCGGCAGCGTCACCGTCGTGGTCCGCAACACCGGCGACGTGCCGGTGCCGTACGTGGCGCTGCGGCTGGACCTGCCGGCGGCGCTGCGCCCCGACGGCGACGGCTGGGCGGCCTGCCGCAACGACCCGGACACCACCGGCCGTCCGGTGACCTGCGACCTGGGCCGGCTCGACGTGGGGAAGGAGCGCCGGCTCACCCTCGGCTTCCGGGCCGCCGCCGGGGCCGGCGTCGGCGCGGGGACGGCCGAGGTGGACGTGCGGCCGATGGACGAGGGGTTCGACTTCCTGCCCGACGTCGACCCGGGAAACAACACGGTCCGGATCGACTACCGGTGAGGAGGGGCCCGGTCACCAGGCCGGGCGTTGCAGCAGGCTGACGAATTCGACCAGCAGCCGCTCCCGCACCGCCGGCGCCGCCGCGTCGAGCAGGGTGTTGACCACGGCCATCCGCTCCGGCGTCGGCGGTCCGGGCTCCGGCGTCGCCTCGCCGAGGCTCGGGTCAGGCGTACCCGCGCCGGAGCCCGAGGTGGGCGTCGTCGCGCCGAGGCCGAGGCCGGCGGCGAGCGCGGCGACCGTCTCCGGGGTGAGCGCGTCCGGGGTCAGCGAGGTCGCCAGCGCCCGCAGCTCGGGCGGGAGCCGGACCGGACCGGCCGCCCGGGCCGCCGCCACCGCGTCGGCCAGCGCGGGACCGAACTCGGCCACCCGGGGCGCGACGGAGGCGGTCACCGTCAGGTGCACGCTGGGCGGCAGGCCGGCGTGGCGCAGTTGCGGCTGGGTGTGCCAGCCCCGGGCGGTCAGCTCGTCGACCAGCACGAACAGGTCCAGGTCCGGGTCGGTGGAGGTGAAGCAGACGACCGTGGACTCCGGCTCGGCCATCAGCCGCAGCCCGTCGACGTCGCGGACCGCCCCGGCGAGGGCGGTCACCGCGTCCCGGGTGGCGGCGGCGAGCCGCAGGTAGCCGGCGTCGCCGAGGTGCCGCAGGGTGGCGTACGCGGCGGCGATCGGGCCGCCCGAGCGGGTGGACGCCAGCACCGGGTTGACCATCGTGTACCCGGGCCAGTCGGCGTACGCGAAGTACTGCGCGGCGCGCAGCGACGCGTCGCGGTGCAGCAGCACCGACACCCCCTTCGGGGCGTACGCGTACTTGTGCAGGTCCACCGAGATCGAGGTGACCCCGTCGACGGAGAGGTCGAACGGCGGCACCGGCACGCCGAGGCGGCGCAGGTACGGCAGGGTCCAGCCGCCGAAGCAGGCGTCCACGTGGCAGCGCGTCCCGGCCGCCGCCGCGACAGCGGCGATCCCGGCGACCGGGTCGACGACGCCGTGCGCGTACGACGGGGCGGAGCAGGCCACCAGCACGGTCTCCGGCCGGACGGCGGCGGCCACGTCGGCGACCGCCGGGCGGAGCGTGACCGGGTCGACGGGCACCGTGTCCAGGGTGACCCGGAGCAGGTGGGCGGCCTTGGCGAAGGCGGCGTGCGCGCTGACCGGCACCACGATCCGGGGATTGGCGATCTCGGGCCGGGCGTCCCGGGCCGCCTTGACGGCGAGGATCAGCGACTCGGTGCCGCCGCTGGTGACGCTGCCGACGACGTCCGGGGCGGTGCTGCCCGGGCCGCCGCCGAGCAGCCGGGCGGCGGCGGCGACCAGCGCGTTCTCCATCGCCAGCAGGGACGGGAAGGCGGTCGGGTCGAGCCCGTTGACGTGGGCGCTCTGCGCGTGGGCGGCGGCGGTCAGCTCGTCCAGGCCGGGCACCGCCGGGTCGTAGACGTAGGCGAAGAGCCGCCCGCCGTGGGTGGGCCGGTCGAGCGCGCGCAGCGCGCGGATCTCGGCCAGCACGTCGTCGGCGCCGAGCCCTTTCTCGTCGATCATGCGTCCTCCGGGTCGGGGTGCAGGGTCCAGCCGCGCAGCAGCAGCACCGCGCCGCCGACCAGCGCGGCGGGCAGCACACTGAAGCCGAGCAGCACGCCGAGGCGGGCGGTGTCGGACTGGGCCGCCGCGGTGCCGGTGTCGGAGGAGACGTAGCCGGTGAGCGCCAGGACCAGGCCGTAGATGCCCGGGCCGAGGGCCAGCCCGAAGGTCTCCCCCGCCGTCCACAGGCCGGTGAGGACGCCCGCCTGCCGCCGCCCGGTCCGCGCGGTGGAGTCGGCCACGCAGTCGGGGAGCAGGGCGAGGGCGAACACCTGCTGCCCGGCGTACCCGACACCGAGGAGCGCGACCACGGCGTAGACGGCGGCGGCCGGGAGCACCGGTGCGGCGACCAGGGCCGCCGCCCCGGCGGCGAGCAGCACCGACGCGGCGACGAGCGCGGACCGCTTGCCGAGCCGGGCGCCGACCCGGGTCCAGAGCGGCATGACCAGCAGCGCCGGCCCGACGAAGCAGGCGAAGAGCAGGGTGGGGCCGGTGGCCGGGTCGCGCAGGATCTGGTCGGCGAAGTAGCTGACCCCGGCCAGGATGGTCGCCACCCCCGCGGACTGGATCACGAAGCAGAGCAGCAGCGCCCGGAACGGCCGGTGGGCGCGGGCCACCGCGAGCTGGGCCCGCAACGACGGCTCGGTCTCGGTGACCGCGCCCACGGGTGCGGCGCGGGTGCCGAGGAACGCGCCGACCGCGCCGAGCGCGATCAGCGCGGCCACGAACAGCCCCATCCAGCGGTGCCCGGCGACCCCGTCGCCGCCGGCGGTCACCACCATCGGGGCCACCGCGCCGGAGACCAGGATGGCCAGCGCCAGCACCGCGATCCGCCAGCTCATCATCCGGGTACGCTCCGCGCGGTCGCCGGTCAGCTCGGCCGGCATCGCCACGTACGGCACCTGGAAGAAGGCGAACGCGGTGGCGGTGGCGAGGAAGGCCAGGGCCACGTACGCCCCGGCGGCCGGCCCGCTGCCGAACGGCGCGGCGAAGATCGCGGCGAACAGCACGGCGAGCGCGAGCCCGGCGCCGAGCAGCCACGGCCGGCGGGGCCCCCAGCGCGAGCGGGTGCGGTCGGAGATCCGCCCGGCGACCGGGTTGACCAGCACGTCCCACGCCTTCGGCACGAGCACCAGCAGGGCGGCGACTCCGGCGGCCACGCCCAGCGTGTCGGTGAGGTACGGCAGCAGGAGCAGTCCGGGCACGGTGCCGAACGCGCCGGTGGCGAGCGACCCGAGCGCATAGCCGGCGTGCACCCGTCGGGGCAGCGGCTCCTCGGCCGGGCCCGCGGCGGCGACCGATGCCCCGTCGGCCGAGGATCGCCCGGCGTCGGCCGGCTCGGCATCGGCCGAGGGCCGCCCGGCGTCGGCCGGCGCGGCGTCGGCCGAGGGCCGCCCGGCCGGCGCGGCGTCGACGCCGGGCGGTGGAGTCGGCGGGGCGGCGCCGGCCGGGCCCGGGGAGCCGGCTGCGGCCGGCGGGGCGTCCATGCGGCCGAATGTTACTCACGTTATGGCCTGCGTCACATCCCCTCTTCCGGCCACCAGCTCGCCGCCGCCATGTCCACCCCGGCGGGGCGCAGCGGGCAGCCCTCGGCGCGCAGCCGGGCCCGCGCCTCCGTCTCGTGCCCGGGCGGCAGCCGGCCGGCGGAGTTCACCACCCGGTGCCAGGGCACTCCGCCACCGTGCCGGGCCATGATCGAGCCGACCAGCCGGGCCGAGGCCCGCCCGGACCGCTCCGCGAGGGCGTCGGCGACCGCCCCGTACGACATCACCCGGCCCGGCGGGATCCGCTCGACCAGCGCGAGCACCGCCTCGACGTACTCATCAGGCGTCACGAGCTGCCACGATATGGGAACGCGCCGGGGCCCGGCGGGACCGACCGCGCAGAATGGTCGGGTGCGCGAAGCAGTCACCCGGGCCCGGCGGGTCGTCGTCAAGATCGGGTCGTCCTCGTTGACCACCGCCGCCGGTGGGCTGGACGACACCCGGGTCGACGCCCTGGTGGACACCCTGGCCACGCTCGCCGCCGCCGGTCGTGAGGTGGTGCTGGTCTCCTCCGGGGCGATCGCCGCCGGCCTGGCCCCGCTCGGGCTGCCCCGGCGCCCGCGCGACCTGGCCACCCAGCAGGCCGCCGCCAGCGTCGGGCAGGGCCTGCTGATCGGTCGCTACGCGGCCGGCTTCGCCCGGCACCGGCTCACCGTCGGGCAGGTGCTGCTCACCGTCGACGACGTGACCCGGCGGGCGCACTACCGCAACGCGTACCGGACCCTGCGCAAGCTGCTCGACCTGCGCGCGGTGCCGATCGTCAACGAGAACGACACGGTCGCCACCGAGGAGATCCGGTTCGGTGACAACGACCGGCTGGCCGCCCTGGTCGCCGCCCTGGTCGACGCCGACCTGCTGGTGCTCCTGTCGGACGTGGACGCGCTCTGGACCGGCGACCCGACCCAGCCGGGCAGCAGCCGGATCACCGAGGTGCGCGGCGAGGGCGACCTGGCCGGCATCGACATCGGCGGGGCCGGCCGGGCCGGGGTCGGCACCGGCGGCATGGTCACCAAGGTCGAGGCGGCCCGGATCGCCACCGGCTTCGGCATCCCGGTGGTGCTGACCGCCGCGCCGATGGCCGGCGACGCGCTGGCCGGCGCGCCGGTCGGCACGTACTTCCACCCGAGCAGCCGGCGGCCCGCCGCCCGGCTCTTCTGGCTGGCCCACGCCACCGCGCCCCGGGGCCGGCTGCACCTCGACCCGGGAGCGGTGCAGGCCGTGGTGGGCCGGCGCAAGTCGCTGCTGCCGGCCGGGATCACCGCCGTGGACGGCGCGTTCACCGCCGGCGACCCGGTCGACCTGGTGGACGCCGAGGGCGCGCCGGTGGCCCGGGGGCTGGTCAACTACGACGCGGTGGAGCTGCCGGGGCTGCTCGGCCGCTCCACCGGAGAACTCGCCGCGGCGCTCGGCCCGGCGTACGAACGGGAGGTCGTCCACCGCGACGACCTCGTGCTGCTGTGAGGAGTGTGCCGATGAGCGCGAGCGTCAGCGAGCAGGCCCGCCGGGCCCGCGAGGCGGCCGGGGACCTGGCCGTCGCCACCCGTACCGCCAAGGACGCCGCGCTGCACGCGATGGCCGACGCCCTGGTGGCGCGTACCCCGGAGATCCTGACCGCGAACGCGGCGGACCTGGCGGCCGGGCGGGAGGCCGGACTGAGCGCGGCGGTGCTGGACCGGCTCGCCCTCGACGCCGGCCGGGTCGCGGGCATCGCCGACGCGCTGCGCCAGATGGCCGCGCTGCCCGACCCGGTGGGCGAGGTGGTGCGCGGCTCGACCCTGCCCAACGGCCTGGAGCTGCGCCAGGTCCGGGTGCCGTTCGGGGTGGTCGGCATCATCTACGAGGCCCGACCGAACGTCACCGTGGACGCCGCCGGGATCTGCCTGAAGTCCGGCAACGCGGCGCTGCTGCGCGGCTCCTCCTCGGCCGCCCACTCCAACGCCGCCCTGGTCGCGGTGCTGCGCGACGCGGTCGCCTCCGCCGGGCTGCCGGCGGACGCGGTGCAGCTGCTCGACGCCACCTCGCGCGACTCGGTCAAGGAGCTGATGCGCGCCCGTGGCCTGGTGGACGTGCTGATCCCGCGCGGCGGCGCGTCGCTGATCCGCACCGTGGTGGAGGAGTCGACGGTGCCGGTGATCGAGACCGGGGTCGGCAACTGCCACGTGTACGTCGACGCCGCCGCCGACGTGGCCAAGGCGGTGGCGATCACCCTGAACGCCAAGACCCAGCGACTGTCCACCTGCAACACCGCCGAGTCGCTGCTGGTGCACGCGGCGATCGCAGACGCCTTCCTGCCGCCGGTGCTCGCCGCGTTCGCCGAGGCCGGGGTCACCGTGCACGGCGACGTCCGGGTGGCCGCCCACTCCGACGCCGTCGTCCCGGCCACCGACGAGGACTTCGCCACCGAGTACCTGTCGGCCGACATCTCGGTGGCCGTGGTCGACTCGCTGGACGCGGCGGTCGGGCACATCCGCCGCTACGGCACCGGGCACACCGAGGCGATCGTCACCGACTCGCAGGCGGCGGCCCGCGAGTTCGTGGCCCGGGTGGACGCGGCGGCGGTGATGGTGAACGCCTCGACCCGGTTCACCGACGGCGGCGAGTTCGGCTTCGGCGCGGAGATCGGCATTTCCACCCAGAAGCTGCACGCCCGCGGCCCGATGGGCCTGCCCGAGCTGACCAGCACCAAGTACGTGGTCACCGGGGACGGCCACCTGCGCGGCTGAGCGTCGGCAGTGGAGGGTTGCCGCAGGGTCGCATCCGGTCGCTAGGCTGGGGCCGGTTCGGCACGGCTCGTCCTGGGGGAGGCAGCATGCTGGGCGAGAGCGCCCTGGAGCAGCAACTGGCGGAGGCCCGCGCCGCGCTGCGGGAGGTGAGCCGCACCGTCGTCCCGCCGGAGCGGGTCGAGTCGGTGGCCGAGGCCGCCGACGGGCGGATCCGGGTCACGGTCGGCGTCGACGGCCGGCTCAGCGCGGTCGACCTCGACCCCCGGGTGCTGCGGGAGGGCTCGGAGTACCTCGCCGACGAGCTGCGGCGGGCGGTGAACGCGGCGCTCGACGGCCAGGCCGACGCGGTCACCGGCACCGAGCCGATGCCCGACCTCGCCGCGATGGCCGCCACCGTGGAACGCCTCCAGGACCAGGGTCTGCGCCAGATGCGGGAGATCAGCACCGCGATCAGCGAGACCATGCGCAAGCTTCAGCAGCGGAGTTGACGGTGGAACCGCTCGATGTGGACATCGACGCCCTGCGCCGGGGCGCGGACCAGCTCGCCCAGGCCAAGGAGAGCGTCCGCCAGGCGTTCGAGGCGTTCCAGGCGGCGGCCGGCGGCTACGCCGACGCCTTCGGCGGCGACGAGATCGGCATGCTGCTGAGCGTGGGCCACCAGGCCTGCGTGGAGGCGCTCACCGAGTGCTTCAGCACGAACGTCGCCGAGTTGGAGAGCTACGCCGACGGCCTGAAGGGGATGGCCGAGGGCTATCGGGAGGTCGAGGAGGGCGTCGCCGCCTCGTTCCGTTCGCTCCTCGGCTCACTGGGTGGCTGAACCGCCACCGACGGACGACGAAAGGAGCCGGCGTGGGTCTGACGCTGCCGGGGGAACTCGCCTCGCTGCTCTCCATGATCGGGTACGACTGGCCGGAGTCCGACGAGACGGCCATCTTCCGGCTCGCCGGCGAGTGGACCGGCATGGCGGACCGGATCAACGGCTCGGTCGCGCAGCTGGAGTCGGCGGCGCGGACGGTGCTGGACACCAACCGGGGGGAGAGCTTCACCGCGTTCGCCGGTGAGTGGAACGACAAGGAGTCGGCGGCCCGCAACATCGCCGACGCCGTCAACCCGGCGAGCGTCATCGGGATCGGGCTGATGGCCGCCGCGGGCGTGGTGCTGGCCCTGAAGATCAACGTGATCATCCAGCTGGTGGTGCTGGCGATCCAGATCGCCCAGGCGATCGCCACGGCGGTGGTCACCTTCGGCGCGTCCCTGCTCCAGATCCCGATCTTCAAGATGATCACCGGGATGATCGTCGACCAGTTGATCGGGATGGCGGTGGACACGGTGCTCAATGCCTAGGAAGCGGACCACCCCACCCCGGCAGACCCAGGCCAAGGGCGCCCGGATCGTCTCGGCGTACCTGGAGAACGCCGACGTCTTCCGCACCGCCAAGGCGGCCGGCACCAAGCCCTCCGGCCCGGCGGTGCTGGTGCTGAAGAACCGGCCCGACTTCGACAAGCGGGACTTCGACCGCAAGGCCAGGGACCTCGTCCGCCTGGGCCAGCAGGGGCGGTTGAAGAAGGCCCCGTCGGACCGGGACAGCAACAAGGTCTGGGACCCGGCCACGAAGAAGCGCCGCACCCGCACCAACATCTACCGGGACCGGATGATCCGGAACCTCACCAAGGACGGTCGCCTCACCAAGGACAAGGGCACCGCGGCGACCAACAAGTACCTGGCGAACAAGACCGTCGTGGACCGGCTCTACGCCGGCAAGGGGCCGGTCAACGCCCGGGGCCAGGGGTACGACCCGGACCACATCCACGAGCTGCAAATGGACGGAACGGACACGTACGATAACCTCAGGCCGATGGACGCCCACACCAACCGACAACTCGGCAGCGACATCTCCGTCGCGCTGCGGGACGTCCCCGACGGCACGCCGATCATCGTGAAGGTGCTCCCGTGAGCAGCCCGGACCCTGCCACGCTGGACCGGATCCGGGACAAGCTGGAGCTGCTGCGGCGGGTGGCCGCCGAGCAGGGCCTCGATGTGGTCGTCGGCGACCCGGCCCCGCTGGAGCCGGTGCCCGACCTGCCCGGGGTGGCCGAGGTCTACCGCCTCTTCGACCGGCTGGAGGGGGACAACTTCCGGTTCGCCGCGCCCGAGGAGATCCGTACCCCCGAGGCGTGGGCGGCCCGGACGGTGGACGAGAACGATCCGATGGGCAGCCCGCTGGCGGTGGGGCACGAGGTGCACAGCATCCCGCCGAAGCTGCGCGCCGACATCCGCGCCGGCGCCCCCGTCTACCTGGACACCGAGGACCTCCAGGTCTACTGGATGGACCCGGACGACTACGTCTTCCAGTACGAGCACCCGGACGACGACGTCGAGTTCACCGTCCTCGCCCCGGACGTCGCCACGTTCTTCGACGAGTGCGTGCTCGGCCCCCGCTACCCGGAACTGGTCGCCGTCGTGCTCGGCCCCGGCGTCGCCGAGCAGCGGGCACGCAAGGGACGGCACGCCGGTGAGTACGCCGACAACTGGCGTCGGCTGCTCGTCGCCGCCGACCTGTCCTCCTGACCCGCACCGCCGACCCGCGAAGGACCGTCATGGCCGCAGATCCCCGGTTCCGTGCCCTGTGGAGCGAGGACGAGCTGATCCCGTACCCGCGCGAGGCGTGGCTGGAGGGTGGCTTCGCCCCGGACATGCTCCCGGCCGGCGACGAGATCCCGCTCGACGTGGAGGTCGTCTACACCGCCTTCCTCGAGGGCGACATCGAGCTGTACGACGCCATCCAGCTCACCACCGAGGACGGCTCGCTGGACGTCCGGCTGATCGTGGTCGGAGCGGTCGCCGACAACACCGACCTGCTCTACGTGCTCGACCCGCGCACCGGCGAGATCCTCCAGTTCGACCTGGAGCAGCAGGACATCCAGCCGGTGAACAGCAACTTCCGCACCTTCGTCGAGTTCCTCTACCAGTTCGCGCTCTTCGTGGAGGCCGACGAGGGCAAGCCGGGCCGGGCCGAACGCGCCGAGCAGCTGCGGATGGTCCTGGAGAGCATCGACCCGGCCGCCTTCACCCCGGACGGCTGGTGGCCGCTGGTGATCAGCCAGTTGAAGTGACCACCGGGCGGCACGCCCGGATCGCGCTCAACGTGGTGTGCACGTCGAACTGGTGCCCGTCGTCGCTGTCCCAGCCGCCGTCGCTGCGCTGGGTCTCGGCGAGCCGCCTGCGGGCCGAGACCAGCAACCACTGCTCCTCGCCCACCTCGACCCGGCGCAGCGTGGCGGCCAGCCAGGCCACGTCCGCCGGGGACATCGTCGGCACCCGCTCGGCCAGCACCGCCTGGATGCGCGCCGACTCGTCGTACATCTGCTGGCGGTGCAGCACGGCGGCGCTCAGCCAGCCGGCGGGCAGGAACGACGGCCAGCTGCCGTCCGGGGCGAGCTGCGTGGCCAGCGCGTGCGCCGCCGCCTGCACCACCCCGGCGTACGCGCCGCCCACCCGGTGGTCGAGGGGGCCGGCCGCCCGGGCGTCGAGCCCGGCCACGGTCAGCCAGAACCCGGCGTTGGCGGTGAGGTAGAGGCGGGCCTCCGGGTCGCCGGGGCGGGCCCACTCCGGGGCGAGCCCGGCCAGCCTCGGATCCTCCTCCCAGCCGCCGTCGGGCAGTTGCCGGGTGGCGAGCCAGTCCAGCGCGTGCCGCGCCGCCGGGCGACCGAGGGCGCCCAGGTCGTCCAGCTCGGCCAGGCGGAAGCAGGTCGCGTCGACCGAGGCGACCTCGCCGCCGAGCACGGCGGGCCAGCCACCGTCGGGCGTCTGCCCCGTCTCGGCCGCGTCGAGCAGCTCGTGCGGCACCGGCGCGCCGGTGCGCAACCGGGACAGTCGGGCGCGGTCCACCGCGTCCCCGTGAGCCACGACGAAGCCGATCGCGGCGTCCATGTCGACCACGGCGGACACGCTACCTGCGAAGAAACGATCCCACCTCCGGGAAACGGCTCGCCCTGCCGTCGTCCGGGCGGCTCGTCGTGACGGTCGGCCGGTACGGGTCGGGCGGGGTGGCGCGGCCCGGGCGGGGGGTGCGGCCGCGGCAGGCCGGGCCACCCGGCCCGGAGGGTGCCCGTGGACGCTGTGGACTTGAGTACGGATCTGACTCAGGCGTACCGGCGGCCCGAGTCACATCTGTCATCAAGTCTGTAGCGGCCGAAGGACCCCCCGGCTCCGCCCCGGGTGATCGGCCCGCCTGCGGGAACGCGAAGGGCCCCTCCGCCCGTCGGCGGAAGGGCCCTCGCGCGGACCGGTCAGTACGCGGGCAGCGACGGGTCGATCTGCTTGATCCAGGAGAGCACGCCGCCCTGGACGTGCACGGCGTCCCGGAAGCCGGCCGCCTTGAGCGCGGCGAGCGCCTCGGCGGAACGGACGCCGGACTTGCAGTGCAGCACGATCTGCCTGTCCTGCGGGAGCTTCGACAGCGCCTCACCGGAGAGGATCTCGCCCTTGGGGATCAGCGTGGCGCCGGGGATCCGGACGATCTCGTACTCGGCGGGCTCGCGGACGTCGACCAGGAAGATGTCCTTGCCGGCGTCCTGCCACTCCTTGAGCTCCAGCGCGGTGATGGTGGCGTCGACCACCGCCTCCTGCGCCTCCTCGGAGACCGCGCCGCAGAAGTCCTCGTAGTCCTCCAGCAGATCGGTGACCGTCGGGTTCTCGCCGCAGAGCGCGCAGTTCGGGTCCTTGCGAACCTTGATCTTGCGGTAGCTCATCTCCAGGGCGTCGTAGACCATCAGCCGGCCGACCAGCGGCTCACCGATGCCGGCGAGCAGCTTGATCGCCTCGTTGACCTGGATCGAGCCGATCGACGCGCAGAGCACGCCGAGCACGCCGCCCTCG
Source organism: Micromonospora coxensis (assembly GCF_900090295.1). Taxonomy (NCBI): domain Bacteria; kingdom Bacillati; phylum Actinomycetota; class Actinomycetes; order Micromonosporales; family Micromonosporaceae; genus Micromonospora; species Micromonospora coxensis. Next base: position 2,851,459 of record NZ_LT607753.1, read on the forward strand.
GCGCAGGAGGGGACCATGCCGGGCGGCGGGGGCTCCGGGTAGAGGCAGCGGTAGCAGGGGCCGTGCTCGGCCCAGAACACCGACGCCTGGCCGTCGAACCGGTAGATCGAGCCCCACACGTACGGCTTGCCGAGCAGCACGGCCGCGTCGTTGACCATGTAGCGGGTGGCGAAGTTGTCGGTGCCGTCGACGATCAGGTCGTACCGGGAGAAGATCTCCCGGACGTTGTCCCGGTCCAGCGCGGTGTTGTGGATCTCCACCTTGACCAGCGGGTTGATCTCGCGGATCGAGGCGGCGGCGGACTCGGCCTTGGAGCGGCCGACGTCGGAGACGCCGTGGATGATCTGGCGCTGGAGGTTGGACTCGTCGACGGTGTCGAAGTCGATGATGCCGAGCGTGCCGACACCGGCGGCGGCGAGGTACATCAGGGCCGGCGAACCGAGGCCGCCGGCGCCGACGCAGAGCACCCGGGCGTTCTTCAGCCGCTTCTGCCCCTCGACCCCGACGTCCGGGATGATCAGGTGGCGCGAGTAACGGCGGATCTCGTCAACGGTCAGCTCGGCGGCGGGTTCGACGAGCGGGGGCAGCGACACGGTGGACTCCCCGGGATCGGCTGGTGGCGAACCGGGCCATTGTCGCTCGCCGCACCGCCGGTCGGCCATGAGCAGGGACACCCCGCCCGACATGCGGGAGCGGGAATAAGCCTAGAGCCCCTCGGTCGGCTCGCCCTCGTACCGGAGCCCGTCGACGTACGGCCAGGCGTTGGCGACGCAGCCGTCCAGGCCGTACGTCTGCTGCTGCATGACCGGCGCCGGCTCCGCCGGCCCGGGGCAGGCCTGGTGCTCCTCGCCGAACTCGTGCCCGACCTCATGGTTGATCACGTACGTCCGGTAGGTCTCCAGCGGGGCGCCGTAGCCCGGGACGCCGTCCATCCAGCGGGCCAGGTTGACGATCACCTGGCCGGGCAGCCGGCACGAGGTGTACCGCTCGGTGACCAGTCCGCCCAGGGCGCACATCCGCTCCGAGGTGGCCGGGGTGGCCAGGAAGACGGTGAAGTCCGCGGCGGCGGCCTCGGGCACCCGCTGCACCCGCAGCTCGCCGGAGCCGATCCAGCTGCGCGGGTCGCCGAGCACCTCGTCGACCGCGGCGGCGAAGGCGTCGACGTCCTGGCCGGTCCCCTCCTCCACCGCCACCCGGTAGCGGCGCAGCGGACCGTCGACGCCCCGCACCGGGGAGCGGCCGTCGGCGGCGGCGAACCGGCCGGGGCCCTCGACGGGGTACCCGGGCGGCGCGATCCGGCCACCCGCGCCGAGCCCGTACGCCGTCCGCCCCTCGGGCGGAGTGGGCGCGTCGCCGGCCCGGACGAGGGCGACCCCGGCGACCGTCACGCCGAGCGAGACCAGGCCGAGCAGCGCGGCGCGTCGCCGGCGCCGCCGCATCCGGACCAGGCCGGGGCGGGGACCGGTCGGCGCCGGGGCGGCTGCCGGTGGGTCGTCGTCGGGCGACGGGACGGGATTCACCCCGTCAGCATCGCAGACCAATCGGGCATATAGTCGCTATTGCCGCAACAATGATGAAGATGCTTCGCAATCGCCGGACGGCTCAGAGCGGACGGCCTCGGTACCGCCGACCCTCCAGGTACGGCCACGGGTTCGGCGTGCACCCGTCGAGGAAGAGCGTCTGCTGCTGCATCACCGGCGCCGGCCGACCCGGCCCCGGGCAGCGCTCGTGGCGGTGCCCCAACTGGTGGCCGACCTCGTGGTTCACCACGTACAGGCGGTACAGCGACAGGGGCACCCCGGCCCGGACGAAGTGCGGGACCGAGCCGCGCCACCGGTCCAGGTTGACGATCACCTTCCCCGGTGCCCGGCACGACGTGTACGGCCGGCCGCCGATCCGGATGTCCACGCCCCCGGCCAGACACATCCGCCCGGCCGTCGCCGCCGTCGCCAGGTAGACGGTGAACTCGGCCGCCTCGCCGGCCGGCACCCGGCGCAGCCGCAGCCGCCCGTCGTCCACCCAGCCGCCCGGCCCGGCGAGCGCGGCCTGCACCTCGTCGGAGAAGCCCCGCACGTCCTCACCCGCGCCGTCCTCCACGGCGACCCGGTACCGCTGCACCGCACCGGCCCGCCCCAGCACCGGGCCCGGCCGGTCGTCGTAGCCGAAGGTGCCCCGGCCGGTGGCGGGCACCGGACCGGCGACCTGGAGCACCGGAGCGGCGTCCGGTTCGGACGGCGACGGGGTCGGTGACGGCGGGGACAGCGCCAACGGCGACGACCGGGCGGCCGGCGGCGCCGGGGCGGGCCCCTGCGCGCCCCACGTCCGGGTGCCGGGCTCGGGCCGGCCCGCCGACATCGCCCCGCCCGCGCCGGCGGCGAGGGCGAGCCCGGCGGCGAGCAGCACGGTCCAGCGACGACGACCGGAGGACGGCCGCCGGCCGGGTCGGGCCGGACGGGCACGCCGGCGCGGCCGGGGGAGGAATTCGGACATCGCCGTTCAGCCTGCCACGTCCGGCCGCGACACGCCCTGTCCCGACTCGGCGAGCAGGTGCAGAACGGCGCGCGCCACCGTGCGCGGCACCTCCACCTGGGCCACGTGCCCGACCCCGGCGAGCATCATCAGCCGGCTGTCCGGGATCACCCGGGCGGTCTGCGGCGCGACCCGGACGTCCACCAGCCGGTCCTGCATGCCGCCCACCACCAGCGTCGGCGCCTGGATCGACGCGGCGATCCGCCACATCGACCGCGGACCCGGCAGGTACGACCGCAGGAAGCTGGAGACCAGCCCACGGAACGTCCGGACGTACGCGGCGGCGTAGTGGGTGGCCTCGTAGCGCACCCTGATCTCCTCCAGCGCCTCCTGCCGGCGCTGCTCGCTGATCCGGCTCAGGTCGGCCACGCACGCCTCCATCGCCTGCCGGGCCATCACCTCGGGGGCGATCTGGGCCAGCCGCCACGCGGCCAGCCGCTCCCCGCGCGGGATCGCCAGCAGCGGCAGCATCCGCCCCTGCAACGACCGGTGGAACCCCAGGAAGGGCAGGGCCGGCGAGATCAGGGTGAGGGTACGCACCAGGTCCGGGCGCAGGCCCGCCACGTGCACCGAGACCGCCCCGCCCAGCGAGTTGCCGAACAGGTGCACCGGCCCCCGCCCGGAGTGCTCGATCCAGCGGACGACCCGCTCGGCGAAGGCCGGAATGGTGTAGCTGCGCCCCGGCTCGCTGCGCCCGAAGCCGGGCAGGTCGATGGCCTGCCCGTCGAGCCGGCCGGCGAGCAGGCCCGCCAGGTCGGTCCAGTTCTGCGACGAGCCGCCCAGCCCGTGCACGTACAGCGCCGGCTCGGCGTCCGGGCCGGTGGCCGGGGTGTCCCGGACGTACGTGACGGTGCCGTCGAGGCGTACCGCCCGGCCCGGCCAGGGCGGTGGGACGTGGTGCGGGGGCAGCAGGTGGTCCGGCCAGAGAGCGGCGCGCTTCATGCCTCCCAGTCTTCCCCGCGCGAAACGCGCCGACACCGCCGGCTCAGGCGAGCAGGGCCTCCAGGCGACGGTTCACCGCGGCCAGCGTGGCGCGTACCACCGCCTGGCGGGGGTCGCCCGCGACCAGCGCCGAGCCGGCGAGCTGCTCCACCCAGCCGTCGCAGACCAGCAGCACCACCACGGTGGCCACCTCGCAGTTGCCGAAGGGCACCACCGCCGCGTGCTCGACGAAGCAGCGTCCCCGCTCGGGGGTGCGGCCGCCACCCCGGAGCAGCTGGTCCACCGCCGCCGCGGCGGCCACCGCGCAGAGCCGCAGGACGTACCCGTCCACCGCCGGGCCGGTCGCGTGGCCGGCCGCGCTCTCACCGGCGGCCAGCAGGCGCACCTCGACCGTGGCGTCGAGACCGAAGGTGCTCACCTGGACGTGGTCGATCACCACCCGGGGCCCCGGCACGCCGCCGGTGTCCAGCGGGCGGGAGGGCGCGGTCTCCGTCGTGGTCATCTGCCCACCGGAGTACGACGTGCCGACCGTGGCCGGGCTGCCGGTGGCCGTCGGGGCGGCGGACAGGGCCGCCTCCTCCACACTGGCCCGGCCCCGGTGCGGGGCGGTCTGCCGGCGGCGACGGGGCACCCCGCCGACCGTGCCCGGCTCCTCCTCCTGACCGGGTGCGCCGGGGCGCTCCTCGGCGGGGTCGACCCGGCGGGTCGGCTCGGCCACCCGGGAACGACCTGCGGGCGCCGCCCCGGGCTCACCGGGGCGGGCCTCGCCGGAGCGCGCGGCGCTGCTCTCCGAGCCCGACGTGGCACGGGTACGCGCCTCTGCCGCCCGGGGTTCGGCCGACCGGCCCGGGGCGGACCTGCGACGCAACGGCGCGGGAGCGGCGGTGGGCAGGTTCTGCGGGGCCGCCGCCAGCCCCATCCGCTCCTGGAGCAGCCGGGCGACCATCCGGCTGACCTCGGCCGGGTCGGCCCCGTCGGCGAGGTCCAGCCGGAGGCTGTGCGCGCCGGCCGGGGTACGGCGCAGCGCGGCGTCCCGCACCCCGGCCACCTCCCGTACGGCGTCCAGGATGGCGTTGACGTCGAAGCCCTCCGGCCGCTCCTGCGGCGGGGCGGGCTCGTCGTCGCGGCGCAGGTGGGTGGCGATGCGGGCGAGTTCCGGGGTCTCGGCGGGTGGCTCCACGGCTGGCGGCTCCGGCACGACGGGCACGTCCGGCTCGGCGGGGACGCGCTGCGGCAGCACCGCCGCGCCGGCGTCCGGGGCCTCGTCCCCGGCGGCCGACGGGGCCGCGGGCACGGGATCGGGGGCGGAGCGGCGGGCCGCGTAGGGGGGTGCGCTCGTCGGGGCGGGCGCGGACGGAGTGGGGTCCAGACGACGCGGCCCGCTCGTGACGGGCGCGGTGGCGGCGCCGGGACCGGCGGGGGCCGGCGGGTGGCCGGGCAGGTCCGGCTCCCCCGGTACGGATCGGAGCCGGAACGGCGGCGCGGCCCGCTCGGTGATCGTGGCGGCGCCGGTCGGCTCCTCCGCGACGGCGGGCGGGGCGCTTGCCGGGGCGGACGCGGGCGGGGCGCTGCGCGGCGCGAGCGCGGGCGGGGCGCCGGCCGGCGCCGGCGGAGCGCTGCGCGGCGCGGCGGCGGGCGGGGCGCTACGCGGCGCCGAGGCGGGCGGGGCACTGCGCGGCGCCGAGGCGGGCGGGGCGCTCCGGGGCACGGCGGCGGGCGGGGCGCCGGCGGGGGCCTGGCGAGCGGTCCACGCGGGTCGGTCGACGGGGCGTGCCGACGGCTCCGGCTCGGAGCGGGTGACCTCGTACGGCCGGGGCAGCTCGGAGCGGAGCGGCTCGTACGGTCGGGCGGGCTCGGCCCGGACCGGCTCGTACGGCCGGGCCGGCTCGGTGCGCACCGGCTCGTACGGCCGGGCGGGCTCGGCCGACCACTCCGCCGCCCGCTCCACCCGGGCGCGGCGGCCGGACGACGGCTCCTCCTCGCGGGCCGCGCGCAGGCCGGACGACGGCTCTTCCTCGCGGGCCCACGACGGGGCCCAACTCCCGCCCCAGCTCGGGCGGTTCCAGCTCGGGCCGGACCAGTCCGGCTCGTCGGCCGGGCGGCCGGCGACCGGTGACCCGGCGGGCTGCTCCGGCTCCGCCGGCTCCGGCGGGAAGCGGTCGGCCCAGGGCTCGGCGGCCGACGGACCGGACTCGGCACGGTCCGCCCAGGCCGAGGGCTCCGTGACCGACGGGCCGGGCTCGGTGCGCGCGGCCCACGCCGGCGGCTCGGCACCCGACGGCCCGGGCTCGCTGCGATCGGCCCAGGCCGGGGAGTCGCCGGCCGGCGGGCCGGGCTCACCTCGGTCGGCCCAGGTCGGGGACTCGCCGGCCGGCGGGCCGGGCTCACCTCGGTCGGCCCGGGGCGCGTGGAACCCGGGCGGCACCTCGAAGCCGGAGGGGGCGGTGCCCACCGGCGGCACCTGCACGGGGGGCGCGGAGGCGGGAAAGCCGTCGTCCGACCAGCGGCCCGCCCGGGGCGGGTCGTCGGAGGCGTGCCGCGCGGGGCCGACGTCGGGTTCGTGCTGCTGCTCGGCCGCGGGCGCGGGGCGCTGGGCCGGCACGATCAGCCGGTCGCCGTCGCCGTCGCGGCGCGCGTCGGCGCCGGACCAGGCTTCGGTCGGCGGGGCGCTGACCGGGGCGGGCCGGCCGGCCGGCGGCTCCTCGCCCGGGTGGCTCGTGCCGTTGAGGTGGGGCCGGCCGTTGCGGGGCGCGGGGTCCACGTCCGACCGTGGGTCCGGGACCGGGGCCGGCAGGTCACCGTGCCGCGGCGAGGAGGCGCCCCAGCCGGACGGGTCGGGCCGGTGCCAGGGGGAGGCCGTCTCGCGGTACGCCGGGGCGTCGGCCCCGCCGGACCACCCGGCCCCCGGAGGTGCCCACCCGCTGCCGGAGCGGGCCGGATCGTCGTGCCGACCCGTCCCGTCACCGTGCTCTCCCGGGGTGGCGGCACCGGGTTGCCCTGTTTCACTCACCGCGCGCTCCTTGGTCGCCCCCGCTGAGGCTACCGTGTGGTGACAGTGGCGATAAGTTACAGCGGCGGGCCAATTCCGGGGCCGGGGTGGATGCCCTGACCGGTACGGGGTAAAAGTGCCGGCTCGTACAAAGAAACTCGGAGGTTCCCATGACCGCTGTGGGGAACGGTGCGCAGACCGCCGGCCGGCCCACCCGGCTGCCCCGCTCTGCGCGTCGTAAGCAGCTGCTCGCGGCGGCACAGGAGGTGTTCGTCGCGCAGGGCTACCACGCCGCCGCGATGGACGACATCGCCGAACGGGCGGGGGTCTCCAAGCCGGTGCTCTACCAGCACTTCCCGGGCAAGATGGAGCTCTACCTCGCGCTGCTCGACACGCACTGCGACGCCATCGTCGCCAAGGTGCACGACGCGATGCGCGGGACGAACGACAACAAGGAGCGGGTCGGCGCGTCGGTGCGCGCCTACTTCGACTTCGTCGACCACGAGAGCGAGGCGTTCCGCCTCGTCTTCGAGTCGGACCTGCGCAACGACCCGGCGGTCCGGCAGCGGGTGGAGCGGGTCGAGCAGGGCTGCATCGCGGCGATCACCGACACCATCATCTCGGACACCGGCGTCAGCCGGGCGCACGCCGAACTGCTCGCGTCCGGCCTGGTCGGGGCGGCGGAGACGGCCGCGCAGTTCTGGCTGGCCGGCGGTCGCCAGGTACCCAAGGCCGAGGCGGAGGCCCTGGTCGCGGCGCTGTCCTGGCGGGGGATCGCCAGCTTCCCGCTGCAAGGTGAGTCAGCCTGAACATCCGGCCCCGAGATCGGATAGCCTTCCCATCGGCGGCTCTTTCGCCCACCTGAGGAGGCACAGTGGAGGTCAAGATCGGCGTGCAGTACGCGCCGCGCGAGCTGGTTCTGGAGAGCGCGCAGTCGCCGGCCGAGATCGAGCAGATCGTGACCGACGCCTTCGGCAAGTCCGAGGGGACCCTCTCCCTGACCGACGAGAAGGGCCGGCGGGTCATCGTGCCGGTCGGCAAGGTCGCCTACGTCGAGATCGCCGAGGCGTCGCCGCGAGCGGTGGGCTTCACCGTCCGCTGACCGGTCCGGCCCCCGCGGCGGCGCAGCCCGCCGCGGGCCGGATCCGGGTCGCCCGCCCCGCCGGCGCGTCGGCGACCCGGCGTGGCCGTCCTGACCGTCGGCGCGAACGCCGGAACCGGCGGCTCAGGTGTCGAGGCCGGCGACCCGGGCTCAGTTGTTGAGGCCGGCGGCGGTCATCCGGGCGCTGTGGTTGGCGGTCAGCCTGCGGAACAGCGCCGGCACGTCGACCTCGCCCTGCCCGATCAGGGCGGTGAGCGCGCCCCGGTCCGCCGCGGCGACCCGCCCCGCCTGGGAGAGCGCCTCCCCGACCAGCCGTCGCGCCCACATGGAGAGCCGGTTGGCCACCCGGGGGTCGGCCTCGATCGCGGCCCGGATCTCGGCCACCGCGAACTCGGCGTACCGGGACTCGTGCAGCACGTCCCGCACCAGCTGGCGGTACGGCTCGTCCAGCCGGTCGGCCATCTCGCCGAGGAAGTCGTCGGTGATGCCGTCCCCGACGTACGCCTTGGTGACCGCCTCCAGCCAGTCCTTCGGCTCGGTCGAGTCATGGTACGCCTGCAACGCGTCCCGGTACGGTGCCATCGCCTCGTCCGGGCTCGCCCCGAGGGCGGTGAGCCAGTCGGCGAGCCGGCGGTAGTTGCCGATCTCCGCCGCCGCCATCTCGCTCAGCGCGGCCCGCCGACGCAGGTCGGGGGCGAGTCGGGCGTCGGCGGCCATCCGGTCGAAGGCGAGCAGTTCGCCGTAGGCGACCAGACCGAGCAGGTCGACCACGGCTTCGGGGCGTGACGGGGCGGGCACGAGCGCAGGGTACCGTCCGGGGCGTAGGACCGTTTTTGACGTGATGCAGGTCACATTTAGCAACCCCGGAGAAGGGCCGGTCAGCGGGCTCCGGAGCGGAACGGTGCTGCTCGGGTAAGATGGAGTAGTTGCCGTGGGCGCCGATCTGATCGAAGTCCTGCCCACGGCGCGCGTGCGGCCCGGTCCGGCTCGGCGACACCGCCCCCGACCGCGTGGCCCGCGCCATACCGATCGCGCCCTGAGGACAAGACGGGGCGCACCACGAGAGGGCACCCCCAGATCCAGATGAGCGAACAGATTCTCGAAGAGCTGGCGGGCCACGAACTGGCCCCCACCGCCCCGGTCCGCCCGGAGGCGCCCACGTTCGCCGCGCTCGGCGCGCGGCCCGAGACCGTCGAGGCGCTGGCCGCGGCGGGGATCACCCGCGCCTTCGCGATCCAGGAGTACGCGCTCCCGATCGCACTGCGCGGCACCGACCTGATCGGCCAGGCGCCGACCGGCACCGGCAAGACCCTCGGCTTCGGCGTACCGCTGCTGGAGCGGGTCTTCGCCCCCGACGAGGGCGGCGACGGCGTGCCGCAGGCCCTGGTCGTCGTCCCCACCCGTGAGCTGGGCATCCAGGTCGCCAAGGACCTCGCCGCCGCGGGCAAGACCCGGGGCGTGCGGGTGCTGCCGATCTACGGCGGCGTGGCGTACGAGCCGCAGATCGACGCGCTGCGCAAGGGCGTGGAGATCCTGGTCGGCACGCCGGGCCGGCTGATGGACCTGCAGAAGCAGAAGCACCTGCGGCTGGACCGGGTGCGCGCGCTGGTCCTCGACGAGGCCGACCGGATGCTCGACCTGGGCTTCCTGGACGACGTCGAGAAGATCCTGGCGATGCTGCCGGAGGACCGGCAGACCATGCTCTTCTCGGCCACCATGCCGGACCCGATCGTCGCGCTCTCCCGGCGCTTCCTGCGCCGGCCGGTGACGATCCACGCCGGGCACACCGCCGAGACCGGCCCGTCGCCGCAGACCAAGCAGTTGGCGTACCGCACCCACTCGATGAACAAGGTCGAGATCGTGGCGCGGATCCTCCAGGCGGAGGGGCGCGGGCTCACCATGATCTTCACGCGGACGAAGCGGGCCGCCGACCGGGTCGCCGAGGACCTCGACTTCCGCGGCTTCGCGGTCGCCGCCGTCCACGGTGACCTGGGCCAGGGCGCGCGGGAGCGGGCGCTGCGGGCGTTCCGCGCCGGCAAGATCGACACCCTGGTCGCGACCGACGTGGCCGCCCGGGGCATCGACGTCAGCGGCGTCACCCACGTCATCAACTACGACTGCCCCGAGGACCAGGACACCTACACCCACCGGATCGGCCGTACCGGCCGGGCGGGGGCGACCGGCGTCGCGGTGACCTTCGTCGACTGGGACGACATGCCCCGCTGGCGGATCATCGACAAGACGCTCGGCCTGGACATGCCGGAGCCGCCGGAGACGTACCACACCTCGCCGCACCTCTACACCGACCTGGACATCTCCACCGAGATCACCGGCACCCTGCCGACCGCGGAGCGGACCCGCGCCGGGCTCGCCGCCGAGGTCGAGGAGGACCTGGGCGGGCGGCCCCGCCGGGGCGAGGGCGGCCGGGGCCCGCGGCGCGGCGAGAGCCGGGGCGAGGGCCGTGGCCGGGGCGAGCGTCGCCGGGGCCGGTCCGGTCCCGACACGCCCGACGCCGAAGCGCCGGCCGAGGCCGCCGCCGAGGAGGGCACCCGCACCCCGCGCCGCCGGCGTCGTCGCCGCGACGGCGAGCCGGTCGCCGGTGAGCCGACCGCGGTGATCTCCGCCGAGGCGGGCGCCACCGAGCCGGCCGCCGCCTCCGCCGACGGCGAGCAGCCGTCGAAGCCGCGCCGCCGCCGGCGCCGTCGTGGTGGCGCTTCCGGCGTGGGTACGCCGGCCGAGGCCACCGCCGACTGACCCGGGACACCCCCGACATCCCCCGCGCCGCCCGCCGGTACGGGGGATGTCGCCTGTGGTGACCGCCCCCGCTCCCGGCGTGCCGGGGGTACGGACGCCACCCCGCCCACGGCGACGACGCGATCGACGGAGTGCGGCGCGGGCCACCCCGGCCCGGGGCACGCAGCGCCGCCGGCCGCGACGAAGGATGATGCAACGATGCCCGAACCGTTGGACGCCGCCCTGACCGAGGTACGGGCGCTGCTGCTCGACCCCGCCCTGACCCGGGCGGTCGCCGCCGGCCGTCGACGTGGACAGCGGCCGTCGGTGGTCCGCGCCGAGCTGCGCCCGGTCGTCCTCAAGGCCGGTGCACGGTTGCAGATCTCCACCTCCGACGGCAGCCGGCCGTACACCCGCAACGTGGCCCCGGGGGCGGAGGCCGACTCGGCGGTCGACGCGCTGCTGGCCGAGCCGTTCGGCAACTGGCACGTGGAGACCGCCGACGCCACGCTCCAGCTCCGGGTGACCAAGTCCGGCGAGGCGCAGGTGCACCGGGCCGCGGCGACCCGGCCGGCGGCGGAGCCGGTCGGGCACGACCGGGCCAAGGAGTACCTCCTCGACCCGGGCGACCCGATCTTCGCCGAGATCGGCGGCTCGGCGGCCAAGCGGCGGCAGGTGGACGCCTTCCTGCGGGCGCTCGCCGCCACCCTGCCGGAGGAGCTGACCGGCCCGCTGCGTGTGGTCGACCTGGGCTGCGGCAACGCGTACCTGACCTTCGCGGCGTACCGGTACCTCTCCGGGCGCGGGCTCGACGTCGATCTGGTCGGGGTGGACGTGCGGGAGGACCAGCGGCGGCGCAACACCGAGCTGGCCGAACGGCTCGGCTGGGCCGACCGGGTCACCTTCGTCGCCGGCACCATCGCCGACGCGGTGGTCGAGCCGACGCCGGACCTGGTGCTGGCGCTGCACGCCTGCGACACCGCCACCGACGAGGCGCTGGCCCGGGCGGTGCGGTGGAACGCCCGCTGGGTGCTCGCCGCCCCCTGCTGCCACCACGACCTGGCCGCGCAGCTGCGCTCCCGGCCGACCCCGGCCCCGTACGAGCTGCTGACCCGGCAGGGCATCCTGCGGGAACGCTTCGCCGACGTGCTCACCGACGCGCTGCGCGCCGGCCTGCTCCGGCTGCACGGCTACCGGGCCGAGGTGGTGGAGTTCGTGGACTCCCGGCACACTCCCCGCAACCTGCTCGTCCGGGCCCGCCGGACCGGCGCCGCGCCCACCGAGGGCCAGCGCGCCGAGTACCGGGAACTGGTCGACCAGTGGCAGGTCACGCCCCGCCTGGCCGCCCTGCTCGCCGAGGACGCCCGCGCCTGACCGCCGTACCGCCCGTACCGCCCGCGCCGGTGCCGTCAGCGGCGCCGGTCGCCGTTGCCGCCCCGGTCCCGGCCGGCCCGGTCCCCGCTCGGGCTCCGGTCGAAGGCGGAGACCCGCTCCCGCGACCGCCGCTCGTCCTCGGCCGGCAGGGTCGGGAAGGGAACGATCTTCCCCGACGTCTCGGCGTTGCCGGCGGCGGCGAAGGCGTTCCAGGAGATGTCCACCAGCAGCCGCCTCAGCTCGGCGTGCCGGACGGCGGCGTTGCGCTGCATCGCCAGCCGGGCGCCGAGCACCACCCCGACCAGGGTGGTGGTGGTCGCCCCGGTGGCCGCCAGCACGTGCGCCCCGGTCGCCTCGCCGCCGCTCAGCACGAGCACCAGCAGCCAGATCCAGAAGCCGAGGGCGAAGACGCCGGCCTTGGCCACGAAGAAGAGACTGACCGCACCCGGGCGGTGCGGCACCGGACGGACGGGGTCGGTCATGCTGCTCCTCTTCGTGCCCGGGACGTGGCTGACCGGCCGCGCCCTGCTGACGGGGGGTCCGTCGAGCCTAGGTGATGCCTGACGATCGAGCCCGGCACACGAGCCCGGGGCGGATCCGGGGTCCCGCGCGGGACACAGGGGTCGATCGGTCAATTGCTCCGACGCATCGTCGTACTACCCTTGGGGGACGCGATCGACACCGCGTCCGGTTCGAGAAAGGGACCACCCCACGACGATGGGCTCGGCAGAGGTATCACCGCAGATGGCCTTCGCACGCTTCGTGCGTCGTGCCATCGACGACGCCCGCGACGAGCGGGGGTGGACGGTGAGCGACCTGGCGGCGCACACCGGGGTGGGGCGGTCCACCGTCTTCCGCTGGCTGGCCGGCGACTGGCAGGACTACCCCGAGCTGGCCAAGGTGCGCGGCTTCTGCGCCGCCCTCGACCTGCCGGTCGCGGCGGCGTTCCGGGCGCTCGGCCTGCCCGACGCCGGCCCGTCCCCGCGTCGCCGCGCCGACGACGCCCCGGTCGAGGCGGACGTGCGGGTCATCCTGGAGCGGCTGGCCGATCCCACCGTGCCGGCCGAGGAGAAGCACCACATCCGCGACCTGCTCCGCTACCTCGCCCGCCGCCCGGTCCGCCGGGCCGGTTGATGTCGCTTGCCCCCTCCGGGAAGCACCGGCATGATCATTGACGTGATCGACAGAATCGAGCCCTCCGTTCGCCGGTGAGCCGGACCACCGGGCCGGAACAGCTCGGCATCCCGACCAGCTACTTCGACCACGCGATGCGCCTGCACCGCGCGCATCCCGACGGACCTCTGCCGAACGAGGGCAGACCATGTCCGGACGGGGACGAGCGCCCCCGCCGGGCGTCCCGGAGCAAGAAGTGGGACGCACGCCGCCAGGGGATGGACGTCGCCGCTGCCCTGGACGCTTACTTCGCGGACCCGGGCGCCACCCCGGCCGACCTCGCGGACGCGGTACGCGGCCTGTCCGCGCCCATCGGCCACAACCCGCACATCGCCGCAGCCGCGCTGCGGGCCGAACGAGAACGGGTCCGGCGTACCGGACGCTGGCTGGTCCGGCGCGGCACCCGGCACGAGGCGGTGGTCGTCGGGCTCGCCCTGCTCGCCGAGGACCACGACGACCGTGACATCCCGCTGATCCAGACCATCGGCCTGCTCTCCCACGCCACCGGTCCGCTCGCCGCGCACGCGTTGCGACGTCGGAGGGGCAGCGGTGCGGCGTTGGCCTGGCTCGCACAGCGGGTCAGCGGTTGGGGGCGGGTGTACGTCATGGAGGCGCTCTGCCGCAGCTACGCGCCGGAGACCCGGGACTGGATGCTGCGCCACGGCTGCGACGGCGACTACCTGGCCGGGTACTACACCGGTGATCTGGCGGTGGCGAGCCACCTCGCGGAGGCGATCCGGGCCGACGAGGTCGACGACGAACTGCTCGCCCACACCACCCGGGTGCTGGACGTCATGACCTGGGGCGCGCCCCTGGGCACCTCCTTCGCGCACTACCCACCCGCGCCCGCGGTGCTCGACGCGCACCTGAGGCACCTGGCCCGACGGCAGCCGACAGTGGTCCGGTACCTGGCCGTGGTACGCCTCGCCGCACACCTGCACCGGTCCACGCCCGAGCGGGTCAGCTGCACTCCGGAGCAGCACCGGCGACTCCTCGCCGACCACCTGGCTCTGCTGGAGCGGAACGACTGGGCGGAGGCTGCCCGGGCCGGGCTGGACCCGACCGACGGATACCACGTCGAGGTCGCCCGGACGTTCGCACCGCAACTGGGGCTGCACGCGTTCGACGGGTTCGGGCCCGGCTGAGGCGTCGCCGGCGGCGTGGGCCCCGCCCTGTCGCCGGCGGGCCTCTCAGGCGACGGTCACGGTGAACTCGGCGGTACGCACCACGCCGGCCACCTGGAAGTCCAGGTACATCCGGTAGCGGCCCGGCCCCGGCGCGGTGACCCAGAAGGTGACCGTGTCGCCGGCCGTCGTCGGCTCCGGGTGCACGTGCAGGTACCCGAGGTCCCCCTCGCGCAGCGCGACGAGGTGCCCGTACGCGCCGAGGTACCGCTCCAGGACGGCGGGCGCGGCGCCCTGCCCGACCCGGAAGCGCACCGGCAGCGCCTTGCCGACCTCGGGCACCCCCTCGTAGCCGACGGTGAACCCGTCGACCGTCGTGGTGGTCGCCGGGGCGGGCAGCGGCCGGGGCGCGTACCCGCCGGGGGCGGTCAGGTCCACCCCGAGGGTGACCGGTGTCTGCCGCCCGTCGTCGGCGACGGCGACGAAGTCCGCGTACGCCCGCCAGACGCCGGGCTGTGCCAGGGTCAGCGGCACCGACCAGGTGCCGTCGGCGGCCATCGTCGGGTGCAGGTGCTGGTAGCCGGTGAGGTCCCGGCGTACCACGATCAGGTGCATCGGCTTGTCGTGCACGACGGCGAACCGGGTGACCGCCCGCCGCCGGTCGTCGTGGATCCGGAAGCGGAACTCCCCGGCCCGGCCGGCCACGAGGTCCCCGGTCGACGGGGTGAGGGTGTAGCCGGACGAGGTGACCGAGAGCCCGCCGGCCGCCGTCGCGGCGTCCCCGCCCGCGCCGTGGTCGTGCGCGCCGGTGCCGGGGGCGTGGGTGTGCTCCCCGGTGGCCGCCGCGGCGACACCCGTCCCGCCCGGCGTGGCCGGTCTCGGGTTGGCCCGGCCCAGACCGAAGCCGAGCAGGACGGCGAGCACCAGCCCGCCCACGGTCAGCGCCAGCCGCAGGGTGCTCCGGTCCGGCCCGAGGGGGTGGGCGGCGGTCGCCGACCCTCCGTCCGGGTCGGCCGCCACCGGGGCGGACAGCTGCTCGGCCATGCGCCCACGGTACCGTCGGCCCGGCCGCCGACCGGCCGTCGCCCGCCGAGCGTGGCGACGCTCGCAATCCGCCCGGTCCGGGAACTTTTCCGCCCCCGCCGGCGCCGGTTCGGCCGCCCGCCACGTCGCGGCCGGAGACGGCGGACGGCCCGCCCCCGCCCGGACGGGGTTCGACCGGGCCGGGTCGGGGACGGTCAGCCGGCCACGGCGAGGGCGAGCGGCAGCACGTCCGGCGCGCCGGTCCGGCGCAGCAGCCGGGCCACCATGGCCATCGTCCAGCCGGAGTCGACCAGGTCGTCGACGAGCAGCACCGGCCCGTCCAGCCCGGCCAGGGCGTCGGCCAGGTCCGCCGGCACGGCGAAGGCGTCGTGCAGCGTGCGTACCCGCTGGGCGCTGTTGCCGCGCGGCCCGCCGGCCCCGGTCGGGCCGGTGGGGACGACCTGGCCGAGCAGCGGCAGCCGGCCCACCGCGGCGATCCGCTCGGCGAGCGAGCCGACCAGCGCCGGGTGGGTGCGGGAGCCGACGGCGACCACGCCGACCGGCCGGCGCGGCCACGGGTCGTCGCCGTGGGCCCACGCCTTCAGCACGTCGACCACCGCCGCCGCCACGTCGTCGGGGACCGGGCCGTCCGCCGCGTCCGGCCCGACCAGGGCCCGCAGCCGGCCACCCCAGCCCAGGTCGGACAGGCGTCCCACGGCCCGCCCGGGCAGCGCCTGCTCCGCCGGGGGAATCCGCCCCTTCAGGGGTACGCCCACCGCCTCCAACCCGGTCGGCCAGAGCTTCTTCGGCGGGACCTGGACACCGGGCCGGCCGAGGAAGGTCTGCGCGGTGCTCAGCGCGGCGTCGGAGACCTCCGGGGTGAAGAGCGGACCGGCGCAGTTGTCACAGCGCCCGCAGTCGGTGGCCCCGGCGTCGTCGAGGCACTCGCGCAGGTACCGCATCCGGCAGCCGGGGGTGGCCGCGTACTCCCGCATGGCCTGCTGCTCGGCGGTGCGCGCCTGGGCGACGCGGCGCAACCGGGCCTCGTCGTAGACCCAGGGCTCGCCGGTGGCGAGCCAGCCGCCGCGCACCCGGCGCACCGCGCCGTCCACGTCGAGCACCTTGAGCATCAGCTCCAGCCGGGCCCGGCGCAGGTCGACGAGGGGTTCCAGGGCCTGGGTGGAGAGCGGCCGGTCGGTGTGCAGGGCGGCGAGCACCGCCCGGACCTGCTCCTCCGGCGGGAAGGCCAGCGAGGCGAAGTACCGCCAGATCGCGGCGTCCTCGACGCCGGGCAGCAGCAGCACCTCGGCGTGCTCGACGGCCCGGCCGGCCCGACCGACCTGCTGGTAGTACGCGATCGGCGAGGGTGGCGCGCCGAGGTGCACCACGAAGCCGAGGTCCGGCTTGTCGAAGCCCATGCCGAGCGCGGAGGTGGCGACCAGTGCCTTGATCTTGTTGTCGAGCAGGTCCTGTTCGGCGGCGCGGCGGTCGGCGTCCTCGGCCTGGCCGGTGTAGGAGGCCACCGACCAGCCCCGCGAGCGCAGGAACTCGGCGGTCTCCCCCGCCGCCGCGACGGTCAGCGTGTAGATGATCCCCGAGCCCGGGAGCCGGTCGAGGTGGTCGGCGAGCCAGCCCAGCCGGTGCGCCGGGCTCGGCAGGTCGAGGACGGCCAGCCGCAGCGACTCCCGGTCCAGGGTGCCGCGCAGCACCAGCGCGTCGCTGCCGTCGCCCGTGCTGAGCTGCTCGGCCACGTCGGTGGTGACCCGGGCGTTGGCGGTGGCGGTGGTGGCCAGCACCGGGGTGTGGTCGGGCAGACCGGCGAGGAAGGTGCGCAGCCGGCGGTAGTCCGGCCGGAAGTCGTGCCCCCAGTCGGAGACGCAGTGCGCCTCGTCGACCACCAGCAGGCCGGTGGTGGCGGCCAGCTTCGGCAGCACGCCGTCCCGGAAGTCCGGGTTGTTGAGCCGCTCCGGGCTGATCAGCAGCACGTCCACCGCGCCGGCGTGGATCTCGGCGGTGATCTCGTCCCACTCGTCGAGGTTTGCGGAGTTGATGGTGCGGGCCCGGATGCCCGCCCGGGCCGCCGACTCCACCTGGTTGCGCATCAGCGCCAGCAGCGGCGACACGATGACCGTCGGGCCGGCGGCGTCGGGGCGCTCCCGCAGCAGCGCGGTGGCGACGAAGTAGACCGCCGACTTGCCCCACCCGGTGCGCTGCACGCAGAGCACCCGGCGCCGGTCCACCACCAGCGCCTCGATCGCCCGCCACTGGTCCTCGCGCAGCGTGGCGTGCTCGCCGGCCAGCCGGCGCAGCACCGCCTCGGCCCGCTCCCGTACCGCTGCCCGATCCTGGCTCATCCGGCATTTCTACCAGCACCGGTCCGCCGGGCGCCGCCGCGCCGCCCGCCGTCCCCGGTCGGACGTGAATGCGACGGTGAATGGTGCGAACGGGAAAAGAGGCCGCCAAATAGACGACCGGGGGAAGGGGATCCACGACCGGCGGGATCTTGCAATGACAGCAATTGGTCAGACATTCGACGCCGGGACCCGGCCGGGCTATCGTCGAAAGCGCGTCGAGCAGGGGCGACAACAGAATGGCCGGAACAGTCAGCGGAAAAGACCGCCTGGAGGACCCGGTGCCATTGGGATACCCGAATTCCGCATTCCGTTACGAGTTGCTCGACGACCGGCCGGTCGGCCGCGGCGGCTGCGGCACCATCTGGGCGGCCCGGGACCTGCTCTTCGACGAGAAAGTCGCGGTGAAGACCGTCAACGAGAGCCTGGCCCTGCACGGCGACCCGCGCGTGCAGCGCAGCTTCGTCAAGGAGGCGATGGTCGGGGCCCGGCTCGGCCGGCTGAGCCGGCACGTGGTGCCGGTGACCGACCTCGGCGTCGCCGACGACGTCCCCTACTTCGTGATGCCGTGGATCGAGCCGTGGCGGGACGGGCACATCGACATCTCCCCGCTGATGGGGGCGGTCTCCCTGGCGCAGACGAAGACGATCCTCTTCGAGGTCGCCGAGGCGCTCGCCGTGGCGCACGCCAACGGCATCGTGCACAGCGACGTCGCGCCCTGGAACGTCGTGCGGTCGGAGGGCGACCACACCTACAAGCTCGCCGACTTCGGCCTGCTCAAGATCCTGGAGAGCCGCCTCGTCTCGATCGGCTCCGGCAGCCTGCTCAAGGGTGGGCGGGCCCTCTTCCAACCCCCCGAGGTACGCCAGGACATCTCCGCCGTCTCCCCGGCCGCCGACGTCTACGCCCTCGCGGTGACGTTCCGCGTCCTGCTGGAGGGGCCCGACCACCTCCGACGGGGCGGCGGTCCGCACCCCACCCCCGGGGTGGTCCGCATCCGGCACGAGCAGCGGGACGCGCCCGACCAGGCGCGCCAACTGCTGACCCGGTTCATCGACCGTCACTCCCCGGACGACTCGGTCGACGAGTTCGTCCAGCAGTTGCGCCGCGTTCCGTGAGTCCCGTCCACCCCCGGGAGGTTCCCCGATGAAGCGAGCCATCGCCCACATCCCCTCCGCCGAGATGCTGCGGCTCAAGCCGGTGGAGTACTGGCTCGGCCGGTTCCCCGACTTCGTCCGCCGGTCCGCCACCGAGATCGTGCTCCCCGCCGTGGGGACCTTCGGTCCCTCCTTCGAGTCCGAGGTCCACCCGATCCCACCGGCCCTGCGCGGCCACGAACTCCTGCCCGACTGGGTACGCCAGGCCCGCGACCTCCTCGGCGAGGAGGGGGCGATCTGGGCGAACATCATCGTCGACGGGCAGTTCCTCGACAATTCCGCGATCTGGCAGAAGAACCAGTACGACCAGGAATTCGCCCAGGTCTGCATCACCCATCCGACGGTGCAGCGCATTCTGCACCAGATGATCTCCGAAATCCTGGAGCACGGCGTCGACGGCGTCGTGCTCGACCTCACCGACGCGTATCCGAACTCGGGGTCCGACTCGTACGCCGGGCTGAGCGCCCACTGCTTCTGCGCGTACTGCATGGAGGCGATGCGACTGAAGGGGTTCCGGGAGTCGAAGGACGCGTTCATCGGCGACGACAGCATCCTGCGGCTGGCGTTGCGGGTGGAGGACGACGGCACCGCGTACGTGGACACCCCGCAGTCGTGGATCGACCACCGCAACGCCGACGCGCTGGTCTCCCTCGCGCTGGCCCGGCGGATCGTCTCCGGCGAGTCGCAGCAGCTCACCGCGGAGGCGATGCGGCTGCTCGCGTACCTGCGGGCCCGGGTGCAGGTGACGGCGGAGGCGGTCCGGGCGGTGCTCGCCCCCTGCCGGGACAAGGGCATGCGGACGGCGGTGATCCTCGGCAGCGCCGACTGCGACTGGTCCAGCATGGTCACCCTGGAGGCGCTGCACACCGCCAAGAGCGCGAGCGAGTACTGGCTCCCCGACTCCCCCGACCCGCAGCTGACGGCGGCGGGCGCGCAGATCGTCCAGTTCCTGGCCACCCGCTCGACGTACGGGTTCAACCGGTTCTTCGAGACCGTCGAGGACGCCGACAAGCGCATCGTGCTGTTCGGCATCGACGAGTTCCTGAAGAACCTGATGAGCACGTCGAAGCGGCTGATGGGCAACAAGCTCAGCGCCGGCGCGGCCTACGTGGTCGAGCACCTGCCCGAGTTCGCGGGGTTCGTCGGGATCCCGCTGGGCCAGCAGGACCACCTCGACATCGTCGAGCAGCTGACCCACTCGGTGACGGGCGTCGTGCTGCCGCAGGAGCTGCTGATGAAGTTCCGGATCGTCGAGCCGTCCCCCTGACGGTCGTCGCCCTGACCGTCATCGTCAGGTCGGGGGCGCTCGCCCGACCGCCGTCACTCGGGCCGGGGGCGGTCGCCGGGCGGCCGTCGCTCACGCCAGGGGCGGTCCTCGGCCGCCGTCGCGCAGGCCCGGGCCGCCGGGCCGCCGTCGCTCAGGCGGCGGTCGGGGGCGGCCCGGGAGGTGGCAGGAAGACGAGGACGTCGCGCAGGTGCTCCGTCACGGCCGGCGGCAGCAGGCAGCGCCCGGCCAGTTCCTCCACCGACGAGTACGGGCCACGCAGCAACCGGTCGGTGACGATGTGCCGGCACTGGTCGGGGGTGAGGCCGGGGAGCCCGGCGAGCACCTGGTCGCTCACCGCGTTGACGTCGACGAGCCCGCCGTCGTCGAAGACGCGGGGCAGGTCGGGACGCCCGATCCGCAGCTCGTGCCGGGCTGCCGGGTGGTGGTGCAGGAGGTACCGGGCCTGCTCACGGCGTACCCGCCGCTCGTCGTCGCCCCGCCGGTCCGCCACCCCGAGGACCCGGCGCACCGCGCCCCGGAAACCCCGGCTCAGCAGCACGACGTGCACCGTCCCCACGCACCAGCACACCGCGAGCACGCTGAGGACGTAGAGGAGTTCCCCGTCCGGGGGCTCGGCGTCGGGGTCGCTAGTCAGGGCGAGGTAGAAGAGGCTTCCGACCAGCGCCAGGTAGCCCAGCCCCGCCAGGGCGAGCCGCCAGCTGCGCCGCCAGGCCGCGTACCCGAGGACGACCGCCCAGGTGACGGCGCCGAACGACAGCAGCACCATCGCCGTGGCCAGGACCGTCGCCGTCACGCTCAGCCAGCGCGGGGCGTGCCAGACCGCCCCGGCGACCGGCCCCGCCGGCAGCACCGGCAGCACCGGAGGGACCGGCAACCCGGGTACGCCGGGGGCCGCCGGCCAGCCCGTCGGGACGGACGGCCCGTTCGCCGTCGCCGCGGTGGGCAACGACGGGGCCACGGCCGGAACGGGCATCGGACCGCGTGACGCCTCCACCGGGACGGGCACCGGACCGCGCGGCGGCGGAGCGGCAGTCGTCCCCGGGGCGGCAGTCGTCCCCGGGGCGGCAGCCGGCGACGGAGCGGCAGCCGGCGGCAAGGCGGCAGCCGGCGGCGGAGCGGCTGCCGTCGGTGTGGCGGGCGATGGCGGGTGCGCAGGTGGCGGGGCTGTCGGGACTGGGGCCGATGTCGGGGCCGGATACGCCGGGTCAGCCACGACCGCCGGAGCTGGACCCGCCGGGTCAGCCGCGACCGCCGGGGCAGGAGCCGCCGGATCGGCCGGATCGACCGGAGCGGGTGGTGCCGGCGGGATCAGGGTCGGGTCGGAGCGCAGGATGCGCCCGTGCAACTCCTGGAGCGCGTTGCCCGGCTCGATGCCGTACTCCTCGCGCAGCAGCTCACCGATCTCCCGGTACGCGGCCAGCGCCTCGGCCTGCCGGCCGCTGCGGTAGAGGGCCAGCATGAGCTGGTGGCGCAGCCGCTCCCGCAGCGGGAAGCCGGCCACCAGTTCCACCAGCTCACCGGTCAGCTCCCGGTGCCGGCCCAGCTCCAGCTCCCACTCGACGCGGGTCTCCAGGGCGGCGGCGCGCAGCTCGGCCAGGCGGTGCCGCGCGGAGTCGAAGAACGGGCCGGGCAGGCCGGGCAGCGGCTCGCCGCGCCACAGGTCGAGGGCCGACCGCAGCTCGGTCACCGCCTCGGCGACCCGCCGCTGCGCCCGGGACTGCTGCGCCCGGCGCACCGACCGTTCGAACCGGACGGCGTCCACCGCCTCCGGCGGGACCCGTAGCAGGTAGCCCGCCTCGGTCAGGGTCACCACCTGCCCCGGCGTACGCGGGGAACGCTCCGGCTCCAGCACCCGGCGCAGCCCGGCGACGTACTTCTGCACCACGTTGGGACCGTTGGCCGGTGGATCGTCCGGCCAGACCGCGTCCACGATCTGCCCGGTGGGCACCGGGCGGCCTGCCGAGAGCAGCAGGACGGCCAGCACGGCGCGTTGCTTTCCGGGGCCGGTGTCGATCTCGCGGTCGTCGTGCCAGGCCCGCTGAGGACCGAGGATCTCGAAGCGCAGCGTTCCTGACATGCGATTTCCCGTTCCTGACACCCCCGCTCCCGCCGGCGGCGTCCGCACGGCAGTCGGACGGCAGCATAACGGCAGCGATCCCGCAGTGGCGGCCCGCAGCATCGTCTCCGGCAACCGCCGAACATGCGAGAGAGAGATCTGCGATGACACAGCGCACCCGTACCGCCGGGCTCTTCCGTCGGGTCGTCACCGCCGCCGCCGTGGCCGCGACCGCCCTGGTCGCCGGATGCGAGCCGGCGGCGTCCGGCCCGGCCGCCGCGCCCGCGACGAGCACCGCGCCGACGCCGAAGCAGGCGCTGCTCGCCGCCGTCCCGGACAGCACGGAGGGGACCTTCCGCTTCAACGGCAGGTCGTCCACCGGCGACGTCACCGGGCTGGTGGACCCGACCGCGAAGGGGATGGAGCTCTCCCTCGCGCACAAGGACCCCGAGCTGGGCTTCACCATGCGGATGTCGTTCCGGGTCGTCGCCGAGGACATCTGGATGAAGGTGCGGTTCACCGGTACCGAAGGGCTCACCGGCCTGCCGAAGCTGCCGAACCGCTGGCTGAAGCTGGACCGCGCCAGGCTCACCGACCCCGGGAGCGCGCCGGTGTGGGAAGGCGTGGACATCGGCAACGCCGGCCCGCTGATCGAGGCGGCGACCCGCGTCGAGGAGCAGGGCGCCGGGAAGTACGCCGGCACGATCGACCTGACCTCGGGCGAAGCGGCGAAGGCGCTGGAGGCCGAGGAGGTCACCGCGCTCGGCGACGCCGCGAAGGCGGTCCCGTTCACCGCCGAGGTCGGCGCGGACGGCAACCTGAGCCGGCTCACCCTCCAGGTGCCGGCGGCGGGCAAGCGCAAGGCGTACCCGTACCTGGTCGAGTACCGCGACTACGGCACCGCGCCGAAGGTGGACGTCCCCACCGGCACCGCCGCGCAGGCGGCGCCGAAGGTGGCGTACGAGCTGCTGGCCGGCTGAGGCAGGAGTGCGGAGGGGCGCGGCCACACGGGGGGCCGCGCCCCTCCCCTCGTCGTGTCCCGGCGGAGCACGCCGGGCACGGGGACGTCACGCACGATGGGCGGTGCGGGCCAGGGCCTGCCGCCAGGCCGCGATCCGGTCCGCGTGCCGGCCGTCGAGGACCGCCGACCCGGCGATGGGCACCGACGACAGGCCGTTTCTCACCCGGTCGGCCCTGCCGACCGCAGTCGGGTCAGCCGCGCCACGGCGGTCGCCAGCCCCGCCGCCGCCGCGACGGCGAGCGTGATCGTGAGCGGCGCGGGAAAGTAGGTCATCTGCGCCCACGTGACGGCCCGGCCGTTCATCAGGAACGACGCCCATTGCGGGTACGTGGCCAGCACCACCGCTGGCACCAGCACCCCGACCAGCCGAAACGCCGTCCACCACCACGTCCGCCCGGCACGTCGGCGTGCCCAGCGGCCGGATCGGAGCACTCCACGGATTCCGAGTCCGAGGGCGACCAGGGCGGTGAGCGCGAGGACCAGCTCCGTCATCTGCCGTCCCCCGCCCGGTGCGGCCGGCCGGCGGCCGTCGCTGAGGGCGACCAGTCCGAGCAGGATGTCGTACGTGTCGTCGTGCAGCGAGGCGCTGTTGGTCAGGACCGCGAAGCCGAAGCCGGTGGCCGGGTCCACCGCCTGGACGGCCGTGTACGTGAACAGGTTGCCCGAGTGCACCAGCAGCTTGCGGCTCCCTTCCACCTCCACGCCCCAACCCATGGCGTAGTCCGTGCCCGGCGACGGCTCGTGGAGTACCGCCAGACTGCCCGGCGTCACCATCGACGGCCCGTGGCCGGCCTGACTGATCAACCAGCGACCCATGTCGGACGCGGTGGTGACGACCCCGCCGGAACCACCGCCGCGGAACCGCGGCAGCTCGGTTCGGGGCACCCAGGCGCCGTAGACGGAGATGAACCCGTCCGACGGTCGCACCACCCGGTCACCGACGGCGCTGGCGCCCATGCCGAGCCGCGCGAAGACCCGGTCCCGCACAGCGTCGGCGAAGTCGCGGCCGTCGACGACCTCGACCAACCGGGCGGCGACGTCGTAGTTGACGTTGCAGTACTCCCAGCGGCTTCCGGGTTCACCGGCCAGACTGCCGTCCCGCAGTGCGGCCAGGTAGCCGGCGAAGGTGGTCGCGCGCTGTGTCGCGCCGATGTCGACCGTCCGGTCCGACAGGCCCGAGGTCTGGTTCAGCAACTGCCGCACGGTGATCCGGCCGGCGCGCCGATCGGCCATCCGGAACTCCGGCAGGTACGTGGCGACCGGCTGGTCCAGCGCCACCCGGCCGTCGTCCACGAGGGTCATGACCGCGGCCGCCGTGAACGACTTGCTCACCGACGCCACCCGCATCGGCGTGTCGGCGGTGACGGGCCGGCCCGACGCGTCATGTCCGAGCCCGGCCGTGTGGACGATCCGGTCGCCGTGGGTCACCACCACGGACATCCCCGGCAGTCCGGTCGAGTCCAGCGCCTCCCGTAGGTATTCGTCGATGGCGGCAGGCGTGAGCGCCTTCGCCGGCTCCCCGCCCCACGCAGGGCCGGGACCGGCGACGACCAGCGACAGGGCGAGGACCGCCAAGAGAGGTTTCCGCATGGGTCGAACCTATGGATCGACGCCTGGCGAAGCCGCCGGCGATCGTCGCGACCGACCCCTGACGAAAGTCGGGGTGCCACGCCGGCCGCTCCACCCGCTCCTGGGGTGGTCCCTCGCGGGAACCCGCTGCCCGCCCGGCGAACAGCCCAGGAAACGACGCCGCCGAGTTCGCCGAGGGACACGGCGCGGGCGCGGGTGGATCAACGGGAGTCAGCGGCCGAGGACGGACCCGCCGTTGACGCCGAGCACCTGGCCGGTGACGTATCCGGCGGACGGGCCGGCCAGGTAGCGGACCGCCGCGGCGATGTCGTCCGGCTCCCCGGCCCGGCCGACGAGGGTCGCGGCGACCCGCTTGGCGTGCCCTTCCGGGGTCATCCGGTCGCCGAAGAACTCGGTGTCGGCGACGTAACCGGGACTGACCACGTTGACCGTGATCTGCTCCGGGCCAAGCTGGGTGGCCAGGTCGTACGCCCAGCCGTGCAGCGCCGCCTTCGCCGCCGAGTAGGCCCCGCCGCCGCCCCGCTGGGCGGCGATCGAGCTGATCAGGAGCACCCGGCCGCCCGGCCGGCGCAGGGCCGGTCGCAGCGCCTCGGTGAGCAGCACGGCGGTGAGCACGTTCGCGTCCAGGTTGGCCCGCCAGTGCGCGGCCACCCCGTCCAGGCTGGACGTGTCCCCGCCGAGGTAACCCCCGGCGTTGTTCACCACCACGTCGACGGGCCGTCCGCCGACCGCCTCGACCACCCCGGTCGTCTGCTCCGGGTCGGTCAGGTCGGCGGTGACGACGGTGACGGCGTCCTGTCGGCCCGCCTCGGCGCGGATCCGCTCGGCGGTCGCCCGCAGCGGCTCGACCCGCCGCCCCACCACCAGCACGTCGAACCCGTCGGTGACCAGCCCTCGCGCGATGGCCGCTCCGATCCCGGTCCCGCCTCCGCTCACCACGGCCAGCCGCTCCCCCATGCCCCGCTCCCTCCACGATCCCACTCGGTCGATCGTGAAGTTATCGCCAGCGGACACGGCGTGTCACGGCGACAACGTCACGATCGACAGGGTGGAGCGGGCGGGGCGGCGGGTCAGCGGGGTGGGCGGAGGGCGGTGAGGAGGGGGCGGAGACGGGTGGTGAGGCTGGCCAGGCCGCCGGGGAAGAAGTAGACGGCCAGGATGAAGACGGTGCCGAGGACGAACAGGGGTTGGCTGAGCGGGGCGCTCAGCACGGCGGGCAGGGCGTCGACCGCGTCGCTGGTCCCGAAGGCGGTGAGCCGGTGGTCCAGGTACATGTAGAGGACGCCGCCGAGCACCGGGCCCCACCGGGTGCCGGGCCCGCCGAGCACCACCATCACCAGCAGCGACAGGGTCAGCTCGGACGAGGTCACGTGCGGGCTCGCACCACCGACGATCAGGCAGTACACCACTCCCCCGGCGCTCGCCAGGCCGCCGGCCAGGGTGAACGCCACCAGCTTGAACCGGTACGGGTCGAGCCCGAGGACGCCGACCCGCCGCTCGTCGTCACGCAGCCCGGCCAGCACCCGCCCGGTCGGCGAGCCGGAGACCCGGTGCACCACGAACACCACGAGCGCCAGGTACGCCAGCGCCAGCCAGTACAGGTTGACCGTGTTGGTGACCCCGACCAGGGCCGGCGGCAGGCCGGACACGTCCAGCGGCAGTCCTTCCTCGCCGCCGGTCCAGCCGCCGAAGTTGCGGGCCACCAGGATCGCCCCGACCTGGGCGAAGGCGAGCGTCACCATGGCGAAGGCGATGCCCACCGTACGCAGCGCGACCGCCCCGAGCAGCGCCGCGAGGGTGGTCGCCCCGACGACGGCGAAGAGCGCCGCCTGCCACAGCGGCAGCCCGGCCCGGGTGACCAGGATGTCGGTGCCGTACACCCCGGCGGCGAAGTAGAGCGCGTGCCCGAAGGAGAGCATGCCGGTGCGGCCGAACAGCAGGTCGTACCCGGCGGCGAGACCGCCGAAGACCAGGCAGACGGCGAGCAGTTGCAGGGTGCCCGGCGAGTTCAGCGGCCCCTCGAAGATCCCGGGCAGGGCGAGCGTCGAGTACGGCACGATCGCCGCCACCGCCAGCGCCGCCAGCGGCAGCCACGGCCGCAGCCCGTGCCAGCGCGAGTGGCCGGGGGTCAGTTCCGCCGGCACCGCGGCCGGGGGTGCGTCGACCATCTGGTCGGTCATGCGTGAGCCACCTTTCCGGCCAGGCCCTGGGGCCGCAGCAGCAGCACCACGGCGAGCAGGCCGACCACGCAGATGTCGCCCAGCCCGGAGACGCCGTAGTAGTTGACGAACTGTTGCAGCAGCCCCACCACGACCGCCGCGTACGCGGACCCGACCACCGAGCCCATCCCGCCGATCACCACCACGATGAACGCGAAGATCAGCAGCGAGCCGCCCTGCCCGGGCGAGACGGTGCCGAAGTAGACGCCGCCGAGCGCGCCGGCCAGCGCCGCCGCCGCCCCGCCGATGGCGAAGACCAGGGTGAACGCCTTGCGCACGTCGATGCCGAGCGCGGTGACCATCTCCCGGTTCTCCACCCCGGCGCGGATCACCAGGCCGTAGCGGGTCCAGCGGAGGAAGGCGAGCAGCGCGCCGAGCACCGCCACCGCGGCGACGATCAGCAGCAGCCCACCGTTGGGCACGTTCGCGCCGAGCACCGAGGTCACCTGCCGGGTCCACTCCGGGCGCGGGAACGGCCGGGCGTCCGCGCCCCAGGTGGCCTGGAGCAGCGCCACCCCGGCCAGCGACAGGCCGACGGTGACCAGCACCTGTTCGATGGTGCGCGAGTAGAGCGGCCGGATCAGCACCAGCTCCACCAGCACCGCGACCAGCGTGCCGGCCGCCACCCCGAACAGCACCGCGAGCACGAAGCCGAGGCCGTCCGGGCCGGCGCCGGGCAGGTTCTGCGCGGCCCACCAGGTCGCGTACGCGCCGACACCGAGGAAGAGCCCGTGGGCGAAGTTGAGCACGTCGGCCAGGCCGAAGACGAGGGAGAGCCCGGAGGCGACCAGGAAGTACAGCGCCGCCAGGCCCAGCCCGGTCAGCGTCAGCAGGATCACCGTGCCCATCAGCTTCCGTCCTTCCGCGCCGCCGGAGCGGTCTCGTGCCCGCCGCCGGAGCCGACCCCGAGCAGCGACTTCGTCAGCGCCGTCTCCAGCAGCAGCTCCCTGGCGTCGCCGGTCCAGGCCACCTGGCCGGCGGCGAGCACCACGGCGTCACGCGCGAGCCGCCGCACCACGGCCAGGTTCTGCTCGACCAGCAGCACCGGCACCGACTCGGCGACCCGCTCCAGCACCTCGGCCACCTCGGTGACCACCTTGGGCGCCAGCCCCTTGGTCGGCTCGTCGACCAGCAGCAGCCGGTTGTCGTTGAGCAGCACCCGGCCGATCGCCAGCATCTGCTGCTGCCCGCCGGAGAGCGAGCCGGCCCGTTGCCGTCCGCGCCGGTCCAGCTCCGGGAAGAGCGCATAGACCTTGTCGTACGCGGGGGTGCTGCCGCGCCGCTCGGCGAGCCGCAGGTTCTCCGCGACGGTGAGGCCGGCGAACACGCAGCGGTCCTCCGGCACGTAGCCGAGCCCGCCGCGGACCAGCCGGTGGGTGGGGCGGGCGAGCAGGCTCTGCGCGCCCATCCGGACGGTGCCGCGCACCTCGCCGTTGCGGGGGGTCAGGCCGACGATCGCGCGCAGCGTGGTGGTCTTGCCGACGCCGTTGCGCCCGAGCAGCACGGTCACCCCGGTCGGGGCGACGGTGAACGACACCCCCTGGAGGATGTGCAGCCCGGCGATCCGCACCGACAGGTTCTCGACGCTCAGGACCGGTTCGCTCACAGCGACTCCCCCAGGTACGCCTCCTGCACGGTGGCGTTCGCCATCACCGTGTCCGGGGTGTCGCAGGCCAGCAGCGCGCCGTGGTGCATCACGGCGATCCGGTCGGCCAGCTCCAGGATCACGTCCATGTGGTGCTCGACCATCAGCACCGACCGGCCGCTGTCGCCGGTGAGCGACCTGATCACGTCGACCAGCTCGGGCACGTCCTCGGCGCTGACCCCGGCCATCGGCTCGTCCAGCAGCATCACCCGGGGTTCCCCGGCCAGCAGCAGGGCGATCTCCAGCTTGCGCTTCTCGCCGTGGGCGAGGGTGCCGGCGAGCGCCGTACCCCGGTGGTGGAGACCGACCCGGTCGAGCGCCGCGTCGGCGGCGGCGGCCACCTCCCGGTCGGCCGCCGCCCGCCGCCACAGTTTCATCGAGCCCCCGCGGTGGGCCTGCACCGCGAGCCGGACGTTCTCCCGCACGGTGAGCGAGCCGAAGACCGAGGACGCCTGGAAGGTGCGTCCCAGTCCGAGGCGGGCCCGCCGGTGCGGCGGGAGGGCGGTGACGTCCTCGGAGTCCAGCACGACCCGGCCCTCGGTGGGCCGGCGCAGGCCGGTGATCAGGTTGAACAGGGAGGTCTTGCCGGCGCCGTTGGGCCCGATCACGCCGAGGAACTCCCCGGGCGCGAGATCGAGGTAGACGTTGTCGACGATGGCGACCTCACCGATCCGCCAGGTCAGACCGCGGGTGGCGAGCATTCTCAGCCCTTCATTCCGGTGACCGGCGGAGCGGTCTCGTCACCGGTCAGGGTCTTCTGGGCGGCGGCCGTGAAGGCGGTGCCGCTGCCGGAGAGCTTGGCCTGGTACATCGGCTGGAGCAGGGCGTGGTCCTCGGCGCGGATGGTCATCTTGCCCTTCACCCCGTCGAACGTCCAGCCTTCGAGCGCGGTGACCATCTTGTCGACGTCGTCGCCACCCTCCTGCGCGGCCCGTACGACCATCTGCGCGGCGGCGAAGCCGTCGGGGTGGAACAGGTCGATGGTGTTCACCTTGCCCTTGAGCGCCTTCGCGGCCTCGGTGTCGCTGGCCCCGTCGAAGTAGTGCGACAGGAAGGAGATCTTGCTGCCGGCGGCGCCGAAGGTGGGCCAGGAGGCCCGGATGTCCAGCCCGGTCACGACCGTGGTGGAGGTGAGGACGCCCTGCTGGTCGAGGGTCTGCCACATGGCCGGGGCGGTGGTGCCGGCCCAGGCGACGAAGAGCAGGTCCGGCTTGGCGGCCTTGATCTGGCTGGCGAACGGGGTGAACTCGGTCGCGCTCGCCGGGGCCCGGACGCTGCTCACCGTGGCGCCCGCGCCGCCGATGACGGCCTTGACGGCGGCCTCGTTGGCGTCGCCGAACGCGCCGTCCTGGGCGAAGACGACGACCTTCTTGCCGGCCGGGTCGCCGATGAACGACTTGGCGGTCACCACGTCCTGGTACGACTGCCGTCCGGAGCGGAACGTGTACTTGTTCGCGCCGGTCACCGCGTCGGTGGCGGCCGGCCCGGAGATGAAGAGGACCTTGTTCTGCGCGGCGATCGGGGCGACCTGGAGCGCCACCCCGGAGGCCGTGGAGCCGGCGATGATCTTCGTGCCCTTGCCGATCAGGTCCTTGGCGGCGGAGACCGCCTTGGCCGGGTCACCGGCGTCGTCGACCTCGGTCACCTCGATCTTCCGGTCACCGACCTTGCCGGTGCCGCCGGTGGCGTGGTCGAGGCCGGCCTTGAACCCTTCGATGTACTGCTTGCCGTAGCTGGCCAGGGGACCCGACTGGGAGTAGACCAGGCCGACCTTGACCGGGGCGGAGCTGTCACCGCCGCCGGAGGCGGTGTCCTGCGGGCTGCCGCAGGCCGTGGCGGCGAGCGCCGCAGCCATCATCGTGGCGGCGGAGAGGAACGCCCGCCGCGTGTGCCGGACCGTCATCGCGACTCCAGGTGAGGACAGGAAGCATGTGTCGGCTCACGCTAGAAGTGACGTCACCCACGGGCTATGTGGCGGAAACACACAAGTCATCATGACGAGGTGGCCGGCTGTAACAATCCCCGGCCCGGTCGGGACGGCGCACGTACCCCTGGTGGGCGTGGTCCCCACCGGCCCGGGTGCCGCTGTGTCGCCCCCCGCCATCGCCACCGCCCCTCACCGGGTCCCCTCACCGGTGTCGGCTGGACAAAGTGCTTGTGTAGGTCGGCCCCTGGTCGTCACGACACGACAGCTTGTTGGAGTTGCTGGTGTAGGCCCGGCATGATCGGAGACGCTGAACCGACCGGAGTCATCCATGCCTACAGCTGAACCCCCGGTACCGACGGATTGCGAACGACCTCGCCGCGAAGATCAGGAACGGTGAACTCAGACCGGGCGACAAGCTCCTGCTCGCCGACAGACCGAACGGCAATCCTCTCGACGTCGCCGGGACGGGGGGTCCGGACGAACCGGACCCCCCGTCCCGCGTATCCGCAGTGGATCTTCAGTCCCTGCGCCACGCCGGTGGCGTCCCGGGCGGTCAGCCACCGACCCACTTCGGTCGGGTCAGGCGATCAGCGACCGCCTGCGCCGCCAGGTGAGCAGCAGCAGCGCCCCACCGGCGGCCACCGCCAGCAGGCCACCACCGACGATCCCGGTCAGCTTCACGCCGGTGACCGGCAGGTGCTTCTTGAGCCGGTTGTGGAAGGTGCAGGTGATGTCCTGCCCGCGCTGGGGGGTCACCACCCCGTTCACCACCGGCACCGTGGTGTCCGTGCCGGTGAGCACGCACCTCGGCGGGCCGACCTGCTCGTACCCCTTGGGACCACCGGACTCGCCGAGCGCGTAGCCCACGCCGACCTGCACCCGCACGTCGGTGACGGCCGGGCTGCCGGAGGTGCCGCTGATCGGGGTCCCCCCGTCGCGCGGCGCGGCGGTCAGCGTCCAGTCGGTGGGGTGGGCCTTGCCCTTCCACACCTTCTTGACCAGCGTCAGGTGCGCGCTGCCCGGGTCCACCTGTCCGTTGCGCCAGGTGCAGGTGTAGCTGATCCCGGCGATCGGCGTGAGGATGTCGTCCGGCGTGGGGATGGCCGCACCGGTCGCGTTGTTCACGCAGGACACCGCGCCGAGCTGCTCGTACCCGGCCGGGCCGTCGGTCTCGGTGAGCGTGTACCCGACTCCGGGTGTGGCCGCCGCGTCGGTCACCGCAGCCGTGCCGCTGCGTCCGCTGATCGGCGTCGCGCCGGAGCCCTGCGGCGGGGTGGCGTTCAACAGCCAGTCCTGTGGCCTCGCCGTCCCGCCGAACTCGTTCTCCACCTCCTTGACCAGGGTGACCCGGGCCGGGGCCGGCGGCGGCGGGAGCTGCCGGTTGGTGAAGGTGCAGGTGATGTTCTGGCCCAGCCCGGCGTTGAGGACGTTGTCCGGGGTGGGCACCACGGTGCCCCTGCCGGTCAGCACGCACCGGACGTCACCCACCTGCTCGTAGCCGCTGGGTCCGCCGCTCTCCACCAGGTCGTACGGCGTGTTCGGGTAGATCTCCGCGTTGGTCACGGCGGGCTCGCCGCTGCGTCCGCGGACGGTGGGCGGCAGCACGGCACGCGGCCGGGGCAGGGCTTCCAGCAGCCATTCCTGCGGGGTGGCGGTCCCGCCGAACGGGTTCTGCACCTCCTTGACCAGGGTCAGCCTCGCCGGCTGTGCCACGTTCGTGGCGGTGCAGACGGCGCTCTGCCCGATCTGGACGGCGACCTGACCGTTGGTGCCGTCGAGGCTGAGCCCGGAGCCGCCGCCGCGCAGCAGCAGGGTGCAGGTCCAGCTACCGGTCGCCGGCGGCGTGATGACCGCTCCCGGTGCCACGGTCTGCGCGTACCCCGGCACGGTGCTCTCGCCGAGCGAGTAGACCACGTCCGGTTCCACGGCCCCGTCGACCCCGGTGGTGCCGCTGATCACCGGAGAGCCGCCGCCCGGCGGGAACGCGTTCAACGTCCACGACTCGGCCGGCTCGGGCGTGCCGTACGGGTTCTCCACCGACTTGCGCAGCTCCAGGCTGGTGGCGCAGGTGACGGTGTTGCGGACGGCGAAGACGTTCAGGCCCGCTTCGAGGGTCTGCTGGCCCAGGTCGCCACTGGCCGTGCCGGTGCAGCCGGCGGGCAGGAAGCGCAGCAGCAGGCTCTCCCCGATGGTGATCTCCTGCCCGGCGGTGTAGCCGGGGTACTCGACGCCCCAGGTCGGGTCGGTCTGACCGGTGAGTTGCAGGCTGGCCTGGAACTCGGCCGGCTGGTCCGGGTCGGTGAAGGTCTCCCCGTTGATCACCCAGGTCTTGTCGACCCGGACCGAGGCCACCGGGTCCGGCGACTGGTTGAGCACCACGCAGCTGACGATGGCGTTGGCCCGGGCGTCGACGGTGAAGCCCAGTTCCCCGCTGTTGGTGACGGCCGCGGGACTTCCGTTGGCGGTGCAGGAGGCGTTCGCGCCGTCCTGCGGGATCAGGCTGAAGCCGGCCTGGAGGGTTTCGGTGAGGGTGACCGGCTCGGTCTGCTCGCCGCTCAGGTCGGCGGTGAAGCTAACCGCGCCGGTGCTGTCCTCGGTGACACCGCTGGGCGGGGTCACGCCGGGGGTGCTGGTGCTGAACGTCCAGCCACCGGCGGGGACGGCGTCGGCGGGTGTGCCGCCGGGTGGGACGACCTTCTTGACCACGCTGATCGTGCCGGCGCAGGTCTCCAGCGCCAACTGCCGGAAGAGCGCGGCCAACTCCTCGAAGCCGGTCTGGTAGTAGTCCTCGCCGGGGGTGGGGCCGGAGATGGCGGCGAGGTTGTTCGCCGAGCCGCTGATTCCGGCGCCGACCCCGACCGCGATGATCCGGGTGCCGAGCGCCTTGACGGTGTTGGCGGAGAAGACGCCGTTCTCCACCTCCACGAACCGGGTGAAGTTCCCCGGCCCTTGCGCCGGCGGTGGACCGTACACGGTGGGATTGCCGTCGGTCAGCATGATCACGGCGTCGTACGGGGTGGGCGCCGCGGCGATCTGGAACAGCCCGGCGTCCCAGTTCGTGGTGCCGCCTGCGGTGAGGCCGTTGATGGCGCTCTTCACCGTGCCGGCGCCGCTGGCGTCGGACACCGGCGTCGGGTTCAACACGGTCGCGGCGTTGCTGCTGAAGCTGTAGACCGCGATCTGCGACGGGGTACCGGTGAGCGCGTCGACGAAGCCGTTGGCGGCGTTCTTGACGTCGGTCAGGAACGGCGAGATCGAACCGGAGACGTCGATCAGCAGGGCGATGTTCAGTCCGCAGTCGCCGGGCAGCGGCGGGTTGTCCAGCGCGTCGGCCCAGATCGGGCCGCGTGCGGTGCGGTTGGTGTTGCCGCTGCTGGCGACCGGGAAGGTGTAGCTCTGGTTGTTGGCCACCGCCCCGGTGAAGACCCCGTTGTACGTCGTCGGGGTCGTCGGCGACGAGATGGGCCCGGTGTCCAGCGTCTGGATCAGCCGCCAACCGGTGGGGGCGGACCGCTCGACGATCCAGTAGCCCTGGTTGGTGCCGGTCCGGCCGGGCACGTCGACGCTGCACTGACCGGCGGCGTCGGTGGTGCAGGAGGCGACCGGTGTGTCACCGGGGCCCGGTCGCGTGCCGCTGACCCCCGCGTAGAAGTCGAAGACCGCGCCGGCCAGACCGGCGACGGTCTCGGATCCGGTGCGGATGCCGCCCTTGTTGACGGTGAGGGTGGCGGTCGTCGGGCTGGCCGCGACCGCCGGCCCCTGCGGCCCGACCAACGGCGCGAGACCGATGGTCAGGGCCAGCGCGGCGGTGGCGCTCCACCACCGCCGCGCTCGAACGTTGCTCATGATGGACATTGACAAACCCCCGTACGTCGTCCGGGACGACGCAAGCTTGGACCTGCCCTTTGCGCAGGTCACGCCGTGCAAGTATTGGGGCTTTTGTCCACTTCTGTGATGCTTTTGCCGATGCAGAGGATCTCTCAGGCACCGAGCTTCCGAGGCTTCGTGACCGTCAGCGGCCCGCCCGCGCCGCCACCGCCGTGTCGGGGTGGTCGGTGAAGACACCGTCCAGGCCGAGCCCGTAGAAGAGCTCGTACTCGGCGGTGACGTCGCCCCGGGCGTTCGGGTCGGCGCCGATGCGGAAGTCGGTCGGCAGGAACTGGTTCTCGGCGCGGAACGTCCAGGCGTGCACGACGAGCTTCTCCCGGTGCGCGTCCCGGACCACCGTGGTCGGCGCGCGCAGCTTGCCGGCGGCGTCCCGGGGGACGATCAGGTTCTTGTTCAGACCCACGCCGTCGGCGTACCCGGCGATCCAGCGCAGGCCGGCCGGCGTGGCCAGGTCGGCGTAGCGGCGCGGGTCACCGGCGGCGGTGAAGTCGTACGGGCGACCGGAGGCGTCGAGCAGCTGCACCAGCGGCACGTCGATCATCCGGTCGAGCTTGCGCAGGTTGGCCGTCTCGAAGGACTGCACGTAGACCGGCGCGCCCCGGTGGGTCAGCTTGTTCGCCCGCAGCACCGCCACCAGCGGCTCCTCCAGCGGCAGCCCGATCGAGGCGAAGTAGCTGGGGTGCTTGGTCTCCGGGTAGACGCCGATGGTCCGGCCCCGGTTGCGGCTCTCCGCCCGGGCCAGGTCGACGACCTCCTGGAAGGTGGGCACCTCGTACCGCCCGTCGAAGGCGGTGTTCGCCACCCGTACCTGCGGCAGCCGCTCCTTGGCCCGCAGCGTCTTCAGCTCGGCCAGGGTGAAGTCCTCGGTGAACCAGCCGGTGACGCTCACCCCGTCGATGGTCTTCGTCGCCTTGCGGGCGGCGAACTCGGGCCGGGCCGCCACGTCGGTCGTACCGGAGATCTCGTTCTCGTGCCGGGCGACCAGCACGCCGTCCTTCGTCGGCACCAGGTCCGGCTCGATGTAGTCGGCGCCCGTGCGGATCGCCAGCCGGTACGCCTCCAGGGTGTGCTCCGGGCGGTAGCCGCTCGCGCCCCGGTGGCCGATCACGATGGGCCGGTGGGTGGCCCGCTCCGCGCGGCCAGCGCGCTCGGAGTCGTCCTCGCGGGCGGACGCCGCGCCGGGCACGGCGACCGCCACCGCGAGCAGCGTGCCGGCCAGGCCGAGGGCGGAAAGGGTACGTCGCAACGCCGTCTCCTGTCGTCGGTGTGTCGCGCTCAGCAGACCGGCCCGGGCTGACCGCCAGTTGGTCGGCGGCTGACCACCGGATGAACCCTGCGGGATCCGCGATTCACCGACCCCGCGCTGCCGGGAAATAGAAGATTGTCTGGTGCGCCGGTTTCTCCGTCATCCCGTCCGGCTGGTGCCGTTGGGATTCCTGGCGGCGATCGCCCTCGGCACCGGCCTGTTGATGCTGCCCTGGGCGACCAGCGAGAGCCGCTACACCCCGTTCACCGAGGCGCTGTTCACCGCCACCTCCGCCGTCTCGGTCACCGGCCTGTCGGTGGTCGACACATCGACGTACTGGACCACCTTCGGCCTGATCATGATCACCGTGCTGACCCAGGTCGGCGGCCTCGGCATCCTCACCGGCGCCACCCTGGTCATCCTGGTGGTCGCCCGACAGCTCGGGCTGCGCAACCGGCTGCTGGTGCAGGCCGAGACCGCCGAGTTCGGCTTCGGCGACGTACGCCGGCTGCTGCTGCGCATCGCGGGCCTCGCCCTGGCCAGCGAGGTGCTGATGACCGCGATCCTGGCCGGCCGGCTCTGGTGGGCCTACGACTACCCGTTCGGGCGGGCCCTCTGGTACGGGCTGTTCCACGCCGTGCAGGGGTTCAACAACGGTGGTTTCTCGCTCTGGCCCGACAGCCTGGTGAGCTTCAGCCGGGACCCGTGGATCTGCCTGCCCCTGGTGATCGGCACGATCCTCGGCGGGCTCGGCTTCCCGGCGCTGTTCGAGGTGGTGCGGGCGTGGCGCCGGCCCACCACGTGGGCGGTCGCCACCAAACTGACCGTCTGGGGCAGCCTCACCCTGCTCGTGGCCGGCTTCGTCGGCCTACTCGCCGCCGAGTGGGCCAACCCGAACACCATCGGCGGGTACGACTGGCAGGGCAAGCTGCTGGCCACCTTCACCCAGAACGCCGTCGTCCGCACCGGCGGCTTCAACGCCCTCGACACCAACCAGCTCGAAGAAGAGACCTACCCGCTGCTCATCGCCCTCATGTTCATCGGCGGCGGCAGCGCCAGCACCGCCGGTGGGATCAAGGTCTCCACCTTCTTCCTGCTCGCCTTCGTCATCTGGGCCGAGCTGCGGGGCGAGCCGGACGTGACGGTCGGGCGGAGCCGGATCGCCACCGCCAGCCAGCGGCAGGCCCTCACCGTGGCCCTGCTCAGCGTCGCGCTCGTGGTCGCCGGCACGGTCGCGCTGATCGTCATGACCGAGGGCGTGCGCTACTACCGGGCGCTGTTCGAGGTGACCTCGGCCTTCACCACCACCGGCCTCTCGGTGGGCAGCCCGGACGACTACGGCACGCCGGGCCATCTGACACTGACCCTGCTCATGTACATCGGCCGGATCGGCCCGCTCACCCTCGGCTCGGCGATCGCGTTGAACACCCGACGACGCCTGTACCGCTACCCGGAGGAGCAACCCATTGTCGGCTAGGAGCACGGACGACAGCGGCATCGTGATCATCGGCCTCGGCCGGTTCGGCTGCCACCTGGCCGGATCCCTCACCCAGCTCGGTCACGAGGTCCTCGCCGTCGACCGCAGCCCGGACCGGGTGCAGCGCTGGTCGGCGCAGCTCGACCGGGTGGTGCAGGCGGACGCCACCGAGGAGGCCGCGCTGCGGCAGCTCGGCGTGGCGGACTTCGGCCGGGTGGTCGTCGCGATCGGCGCGTCGGTGGAGGCGAGCGTGCTGTCCGTGCTGGCCCTGACCGAACTGGGCGTGCCGCAGATCTGGGCCCGCGCGACCTCGGAGAAGCATGCCAAGATCCTCGCCTCGGTCGGCGCGCACCACGTGGTGTTCCCCGAGGCGGAGACCGGGGAGCGGGTGGCCCACCTGATCGTCAGCCGGATGCTCGACTTCATCGAGTTCGGCGACGACTTCGCCATCGCCAAGGTGCCGGTGCCGCCGAGCCTGGTCGGCCGGCCGCTGAGCGAACTCGTCCCGACCGAGCGCTACGGGGTGATGGTGGTCGGCGCGAAGCTGCCCGGGGAACGCTTCCGGTACGCGGGCCCGGAGACGGTGCTCAGCCCGGAGAGCGTACTGATCGTGGAGGGGACCATCGACCAGGTGCAGCGGTTCGCCACGCTCAGCTGAGGGTCAACGCCCCTTGCCCTTCGCCTTGCCCTTCGGCTTGCCGCCTCCCTTCTCCGTCACTTCCCGCCTTTTCCCTTGCCCTCACCCGACCCCTTGCCCTTGCCCGGCTTCTCGGCAGTGGACTTTCCGGAGCCGCCGCTGCCCGAGGTGGCGGAGGAGCCACCCTTGCCGACTGTCTTCTTCGCCGCCGGCGGCTTGGCCGGCGCCTTGGCCGGCGCCGTGGCCGGGGCGGTCGTCGGCGTGGACCCGGCCACCCCGGAGACCTGGACCGCGCAGGTGGCGTCACCCAGCCGGAACTCCACCGGCAGCGGGTTCGACCCGGTGTACCGGCCGCTCATCGCGACCTTCTGCGAGGCACCCGGTGCGAGCGCGGTCCCGCCGGCCGCCGGCTGGAGGACGACCGTACGCCCCTGCTGGCGGG
The DNA here is from genome assembly GCF_900090295.1 of Micromonospora coxensis. NCBI lineage: Bacteria > Bacillati > Actinomycetota > Actinomycetes > Micromonosporales > Micromonosporaceae > Micromonospora > Micromonospora coxensis. The sequence goes on from NZ_LT607753.1 coordinate 2,889,392, forward strand.
CCACCGCCGGGCTGGCCGTGGTCACCTTCTGGGTGCCGGGGAAGGCGAAGCTCATGCTCCAGTCCCGCAGCTCCTGCTTGCTGGTGTTGGTCAGCGTCAGTTCGGCGGTGAAGTCCTTGCCGGAGTCCTTGCGCAGCACGTACGAGACGCCGCAGGGGTTCTGCTGCTGCAGCCCCATCCGCGCCTCGGTGGGCTGCTCGACGCCACCGCTGGCCGGGCTCTTGGAGGTCACCCCCCACATCGCGGCGGTCACCGCGACCAGGCCGGCGGCGGCCACCCCCGCCTCGACCCTGCGGCGGCGCGAGGCGGCCCGGCGGTTGCGGGTCCGGCCGGAGAACGGCAGCGCGTCGGTGTCGGACGACCAGGGCAGGATCGTGGTGCCGGCGCTGGCCAGCAGCGCCGGGTCGGTGAAGCCGGACGCCGGGGAGACGGGCACCGCCGAGATCATCCCGGCCGCCTCGGCCAGGGTACGGGCCACCTCGGCGGTCTGCGGCCGGTCCTCGGGCTGCTTGGCCAGGCAACGGCGCACCAGCTCCGCCACCTCGTCGGGGAGCCCGGGCACCTCGGGCATCGGCTCCGGGTCGTTGTACATGTGGGCGCGGAGCATCTCGGTGGTGGTGCTGGCCTTCCACGGCAGCCGGCCGGTGAGCATCCGGTAGAGCAGCAGCCCGACGGCGTACACGTCGGTGGCCGGGGAGACCTGGCCGTTGTCCAGCCGCTCCGGGGCCAGGTACGCGGGGGTGCCGAGCAGGGCGCCGTCGGGGCCCTTCTCGCTCTCCCCGACCAGCGCCGAGATACCGAAGTCGACCACCTTCACGCCGGTGGAGGTGAGCATGACGTTGCCCGGCGTGACGTCCCGGTGCACCACGCCGCGGGCGTGCGCGGTGGCCAGCGCCGAGGTGACCTCCGCGCCGATCGTCACCGCCTCCCGCCAGGGCAGCTTCCCGTCGCGGCCCAGCCGCGCGGTCAGCGGGCCGCCGTCGACCAGCTCCATCACGACGTACGGCACGGTCAGCCCGACCTGCTCGGACTCGCCGTAGTCGTACACGTTCGTGATGTTGGGGTGGCAGAGCCGGGCGGCGGCCTGGGCCTCGACCCGGATGCGGTGCCGGAACGCCCGGTCGGCGGCCAGCCGGGAGGCGAGCACCTTCACCGCGACCTGCCGGCCGAGCACCTCGTCGTAACCACGCCAGACCACGGACATCCCGCCCGCGCCGAGCTGCTCGATCAGCCGGTACCGCTCACCCAGCAGTTGTGCGCCGTTCCGGATCGCTCCACCCATGGTCGAACGTGTTGCCCGGAGGAGGGCCCGCTACACCTGGATGGGCGTAATCGGTCAGCGATGTCACCCGATCAGGCGGTCGCGAGCAGTTGGTCCACCGGGGCGAAGTCGTCGGTGAGCACCAGCGCGTCGCCGACGAAGGCGGTGAACTCCGCCCCGGCGAGCAGGTCGGGCACCGTGTCCAGGGTGCCGAGGCGCTGCCCGAGCGCGTCCAGCGGCAGCGGCGCGTCGGAGGCGACGACGAGGAAGTTCGACCCGACCTGCCCGGCGAGCGCCTGGGGCGGCGCGACCACCGCGACGTGCCGGAACTCCGCCGCGACGGTGGCCAGCTCACTGCGGATGAACCGCCCCGGCGGGTAGTCGATGACGTTCTGCACGTAGAGCCCGCCGGGGCGCAGCACCCGCCGCACCTCGGCGGCCATCTCCCGGGTGGCCAGGTGCCAGGGCACCACCAGATGCCCGAAGGCGTCGCCGACGACCAGGTCACGGCTGTCGGTCGGCTCGCCGGCGACCAGTATCCGGGCGTCACCCACCACCGCCCGCAGCCCCGGCCCCGGGCGTACGCCCAGCTCACGCCGGTCCAGTTCGACCAGCCCGCCGTCGATCTCGAAGACCAGGTTGTCGGTGCCCGGCCGGGTGGCGCTCAGGTAGCGCGGCATGGTGAACCCGCCCCCGCCCAGGTGCAGCGCGTCCAGCCGCTGCCCCTTCGGCGCGAGCACGTCCGCCGCCGCGCCGATCCACTGGGTGTACTCGTACTCCAGGTGGGTCGGGTCGGCGAGGTCGACGTACGAGTGCTGGGCCGAGTTCAGGTACAGCACCCGGCCGGTGGGCCGGGACGGATCCTCGGCCACCCGGGCGCAGTGGTACGCCGTCTCCACGTCGCACGGGTTCGGCGCGACCGCGCTGAGCCCCGCGCCGAGCAGCCCGAGCACCGCGAGGGTGGCCTTCGCCCGGGCCGGGCCGGGCAGCCCGGTGCCCCGCTGCCGGCGCAGGTACGCCCCGAGGGCGAGGCCGGTGACGCCGAGCAGCGTCGCCAGCGCGATCAGGATGACCGTGCTGGGCAGCGCCGCCACCAGCACGAACCCGGTGGCCAGCGTGGCGGTGATGCCGCCGAGGGTGCCGATGCCGGAGAGCCGGCCGACCACCTGACCGGTGCGCCGCAGGTCGGCCAGCTGGAGCTTCACCACCAGCGGGGTGACCGCCGACAGCAGGGCCGCCGGCACGAAAACGGCCGCCGCGACGAGCAGCAGGATGGCGGTGGCCGCGCCGCCGCGCAGCACCTCACCGGCGTACCGGACCACCGGCAGGGTGACCGCGGAGGCGATGCCGGCCAGCACCAGCGCCGGGGCGAGCAGGCCGCGCGGGTCCCGCCGGTCGGCGAGCCACCCGCCCGTCCACGCCCCGTACGCGATGGCGGCCAGCGCGATGCCGATGACCGAGCTGGTCACCTGGAGGGTCACCCCGACGTAGGGGCCGACCAGGCGCAACGAGACCGTCTCCAGCACCAGCACGGCGCCGCTGGAGAAGAAGACCAGGAACGCGGCGAGCCCGTTGGGCAACGCGCGGGGGGTGGCCGGGCCGGCGGGCGCCGCCTCGGCCATGACGTCGGAGGATGAGCTGCTCACCGTCGCGATGGTACGCAGCGTTCCTGGCCGTCCGGGTCAGTACATCGAAAGATGAACATGGTTTGTGTGGTCGGCGGCCGGGCTGCCGGAGCCGCTGTACGCCCGCCACCCGGTGTTCGGCATCCAGATCTGCCGGTACCAGATCACGTAGAGCACACCGAGCCGGCTGGCGTTGTTCTTGTAGTAGTTGGCCAGGCTGTCGCCGTACGCCTTGTCCCCGCCGGTCGCCGTCTCGTCCTTGAAGGTGCTGGTCGCGGCGGAGAAGTCGCAGGCCCTGCCCTTCGGGTGCTCACCGTCGCCGCCGGTGCGGAAGCACTTGACGTACCGCTTGTAGCCGGCGGCCTGGGCCTGCTGGAGGGCGTGCAGGGTGCGCGGGGTGATGCACCCGTCGGTGGTCGGGTCGTTGACCGAGCAGGACTCCGACGGCCACGACCCGTCGGAGTTGCGCGGCGCGGGCCGGGCGGACGCCGACCCGCCGCTGAAGCCGGAGCTGGCCCCGGAGCTGACGGTGGCGAGCGCGCGCTCGGCGTCCCGCTTCCGCTTGGCCAGGGTGGCGACCTGCTTCTGCTGCTCGCGTACCTCGTTGTCGATGGCCACCTTGGCCTGCGCGGCGGTCTCCTTGGCCTCGACGAGGTCGCGCAGCTTCCGGGCGTCGCGCTGGCCCATCACGTCGAGTTCGGCGGCGCGCTGCAGGAACGACTCGGGGCTGGCGCTGTTCAGCAGCGCCGAGGTGGGGGTGAGCCGGCCCAGCCGGTACGACTGCGCGGCCACCTGGCCGACCTGGGCGTTCAGCCCGACCAGCCGACCCTCGACCGCCTTCAGCTCACCGGTGAGCGCGACCTGGCGGCGCTTGGAGTTGTCGAGCTTGGCCTTGGCCTCGATGTGGCCCTTGGCGGCGGCCTCCAGCGCGTCGCGCAGCTTCTTGGTGCCGCCCTCGTTGGGCTCCGCGGAGGCCGGCACGACCCCGCCGCCGAGCAGCAGCGCCACCACGGCGAGCAGCACGATCAACGGCCGACGTACGCGCGGCCGGGTGATGGTGGTCCTGGGCACGAAGGTGTCCTTCCCTCTCCCCACGGGGCCCGGTCGACCCCTGCGCGGCGGTGGCCCCGCCGACGGAGCAGATGGTGGCCCGCTGGCGGGAGACCGCCGGACACGATACCGGACGCAGCCCGGTTGACCAGGCCCGCGACCGCCTGCCGCATCGATCGTCGACACAGCGTGCCGGCGCCGTCGCGCAGCGCCGAGAACCGGCGGCCGACGCGGGGACTCAGCCCCCGAGCAGGGTGTCGCGCACCTCGGTCCAGGTGTCCTCGTCGGCGGCGACGAGCAGCCCCCGACCGTCCTCGGCCGGGTGGTAGTCGGTGCCGTCGAACCGGCGGGCCACCCCGCCGGCCTCCCGGACCAGCAGCACGCCGGGAGCGTGGTCCCACGGCAGGGTCCGCCAGAAGAGCACGAACTCCTGCTCACGGGTGAGCAGGTCGAGGTACTCCCGACCGGCGCAGTGCTGCCCGGGGAGCAGCTCCCCGATCCGCTCACCGCCGGCCTCGACCCGTTCCCGGGTGCCCGGGGGCAGGAACCGGGTCATCGCCGTACCGCGCAGCCCGCCCGGGGCGACGGCGAGGTCGGCGACCCGCAGCGGTCGGCCGTCGAGCCGGCTGCCCTCGCCCCGTCGGGCGTCGGCCAGGGTGTCGGCGAGCGGGTCCAGCACCCAGGCGGCGGTCAGCTCGCCCTCGCTGAGCAGGGCGACCATCAGCGCGAACGGGCGGCGTCCGGCGGCGAAGTTCCCGGTGCCGTCGACCGGGTCGACCAGCCAGACGTCACCGCCGTCGCGCAGGTGCCCCAGCAGGGACGGGTCCTCGGCGACCGCCTCCTCGCCGACCACCACGGAGCCGGGGCGCAGCTTGCGCAGCACGGCGGAGATCTTCGCCTCCGCCCGCTGGTCGGCCACCGTGACCAGGTCGCCGGGGGCCTTCTCGCTGACGTCGGCGTCGTCGAGGTGGCGGAACAGGGGCAGCACGACCTCCGCCGCGGTCTCCCGCAGCAGCTCGCCGACCTCGTCCCGCAGCCGGTCAGCCACGCGGCGGGAGCTTGACCACGCTGACGAAGAACTCGTCGATCTGCCGCACCACCGAGATGAAGCGCTCGAAGTCCACCGGCTTGGTCACGTAGGCGTTGGCGTGCAGCTGGTAGCTGCGCAGGATGTCCTCGTCGGCCTGGGAGGTGGTGAGCACGACCACCGGGATCCGGCAGAGCTGGTCGTCCTTCTTGATCTCCTCCAGCACCTCACGCCCGTCGCGGCGCGGCAGGTTCAGGTCGAGCAGGATCAGGTCGGGCAGCACCGCGTCCGCGTACTGCCCCTCGCGCCGCAGGTAGGCCAGCGCCTCGGCGCCGTCGGAGACGACGGTGAGCCGGTTGCGGAGCTTGTGCTCCTCGAACGCCTCCTGGGTCATCAGCACGTCGCCCGGGTCGTCCTCGACGAGCAGGACCTCGATCGGGCTGTTGCCGTCCGCCGGCACCGTCATCCCACCGTCTCCCTCATGCCACCCGTTGTACCCTGCTCCGTCGCCCCGTCGGGCACGCTGTCGTCCGCCGCGCCGTCCGGCTGCCGGTCGACCGGGGCCGACGCGTCGGCCGGGACCGTCTCCTCGGCGCCGTCGACGTCCCCGGTGGGCTCCTCGGCGGCGGCCGCCTCGGCCTTCGCCGCCGCGACGTCCTCCGGGCGCGCGGGGAGGGTGAACCGGATGGCGGTGCCCTCGTCGACGCTGGTGTCCACCCAGACCCGGCCGCCGTGGTACTCGACGATCTTCTTGACGATCGCCAGGCCGATGCCGGTGCCCGGGTACGCGTCCTTGGAGTGCAGCCGCTGGAAGATCACGAAGATCTTGTCGGCGAACTCCGGCTCGATCCCGATGCCGTTGTCCTGGCAGCTGATCTCCCACTCGTCGTCGACCAGCCGGGCGGAGACGTGCACCTTCGGGGGGACGTCGGCCCGGCGGAACTTCACCGAGTTGCTGACCAGGTTGGCCAGCAGGTTGGTCAGCAACGGCTCCTCGCCCCGGATGGTGGGCATCGGGCCCCAGGTCAGGTCGGCGTCGGCGTACTGGCGGGCGGCCTCGGTCTGCCCGGCCACGTCGCCCATCACCTTGTCCAGGTCGACCTCGGTGAAGCCGCTGGTGAGGCGGCCGATCCGGGAGAAGGCGAGCAGGTCGTTGATCAGGCGCTGCATCCGCTGCGCACCGTCGACGGCGAAGGCGATGTACTGGTCGGCCCGCTCGTCGAGCTGCCCGGCGTAGCGCCGCTGGAGGAGCTGGCAGAAGCTCGCCACCTTGCGCAGCGGCTCCTGGAGGTCGTGCGAGGCGACGTACGCGAACTGCTCCAGGTCGCGGTTGGAGCGGGTCAGCTCCTCGGCCTGCTTCTGGAGCTGGCTGTTGACCCACTCGATGTTCTGGCGCGCCTCGCGCACCTCGTCCAGCTCCCGGGCGATCTTCTGCCGCATGGCGTCGACGTCGGCGGCGAGCCGGCGGAACTCCGGCGGACCGGACCCCTCGATGTGGTGCCGGTAGTCGCCACCGGCCACCTCCCGCACCTGCAGGGCCAGCCCGGTGAGCGGCCGGATCACCATCCGGTCCAGCGAGAGCACCAGCAGCACGCCGGCGACCGCGATCACCACCGCCGCGATGATCAGCAGGACGACCAGGATGTTGCTCGTCTCGTAGACCTTCTGCGCGGTGCGGTTGCGCTCGGCGAAGATCTCCGTCTGGAGCACCTCGGTCGAGGCGCGGATCTGGTCGAACTGCTGCCGGGCCTGGTCGGTGATGAGCGCCTGTCCGGCCGCCGTGCCCTGCCGCTCGGTCGTGGCGATCACCGGCTCGGCGACGGTCCGCCGCCAGTCGGCCGCCTGCTGCTCCACGATCCGCAGGTCACGCTGGATGGCGGGATAGTCGCCGATCAGCTTGTTCATCGCCGCGACGGTGTCGCGTTCCTGCTTCAGCCCGGTCTGGTACGGGGCGAGGTCGGCCCGGTCGCCGCTGACCGCGTAGCCGCGCACGGCGGTCTCCTGGTCGAGCAGGGCGTTGAGCAGTTCCTGGCCCTGCACCCGCAGCGGCCCGGTCTTGACCAGCACCGCGTCCATGTTCTGCCGGGTCTTGGTCGCCAGCGCGGCCTCCGCCGCCGCCAGGCCCAGCAGCAGCGCCACCACCACGGTGAGCAGCACGAGCACCCGCCGGCGCAGGGTCCAGCCCTGACGGGAGGTGTTCACCGGCCGCCGCCCCGGGTGACCAGGAGCATGGCGACGTCGTCGGCGAGCGGGCCGCCGTTGATCTGCTCCGCCCGGCCGACCAGCCAGGCCGGCAGCTCGGCCAGCGGCACCGCGTGGTTGGCCGGGTCCTCCAGCAGACCGGCGAGCCCCGGCACGTCCAGCCGTTCGTCGCCGTCGCCCACCCGCCCCTCGATCAGGCCGTCGGTGTACATCAGCAGGGACCAGTCATCGGTGGAGAACTCCAGGTCGAACGCTACGGGCCGGCGCGGTCGTACGCCGAGGAGCAGGCCGCCGGGCGCCGGAACGGGCGCGACCTTGCCCCCGGAGAGCAGCAGCGGCGGGGGGTGCCCGGCCAGCCGGACGGTCGCCCGGTTGGCGTCGAGGTCCAGCCGGACGGTGGCGACGGTCGCGAAGATCTCCTGGAGCCGACGCTCGCTCATCAGCACCTGCTCCAGCGCGGGCAGCACCTCGTCGTCGGGGACCCCGGCCAGGATCAGCGCCCGCCAGGCGACCCGGAGTTCGACGCCGAGCGCCGCCTCGTCCACGCCGTGCCCGCAGACGTCGCCGACGATCAGGTCGACCCGGTCGGGCCGGGTCTGCACGACGTCGAAGAAGTCCCCGCCGATCAGGGCGGCGTGCCGGCCGGGCCGGTAGAAGGTGTGCACCGACACCTCGTCGGTGGACATCAGCGGCTGGGGCAGCAGGCCACGTTCCAGGCGGGCCGACTCGGCCTGACGCAGCTCGACCTCGCGCAGCCGGCGGGCGTTCTCGTCGGCCCGCTTGCGCTCCACCGCGTAGCGCAGCGCGCGGGTCAGCAGCACCCCGTCGACCTGGCCCTTGACCAGGTAGTCCTGGGCGCCCTCGGCGACCGCGACGATGCCCAGGTGCTCGTCGGAGCGGCCGGTCAGCACGCAGACCGCCGCGCCGGTGGACATCTCCAGCACCTTGCGCAGCCCGTCCAGGCCCTGCGCGTCGGGGAGCCCGAGGTCGAGCAGGACGCAGTCCACCCCGGCCACCCGCTGCCGCGCCTCGCTCAGACTGGTGGCGACCAGCAGGTCGATCATCGAGTTGGTCTCGGCGAGCAGTTCACTGACCAGGAAGGCGTCGCCCTCGTCGTCCTCGACCAGCAGCACCCGCAGTCGCTCGCCGGGCGGCAGGTTCGGGTTGCGCCCGAGGCCGCCCTGCGGGTACGGCGCGACGGAGGGACCGGCCATGCCGGGCCCCCGGTGTGGCCGGGTCACCGCCGCGAGACGCGGGAGATCGCTGCTGATGTCGGGCTCCTTCCGAGTGCCCTGCTGATCCTGTATTAGACAACGGTCGCACACAACATGAGCGCGACGGCACGGGCGTACCCGGGCAAGGCAGTCACCGAGTGAGCGTTCGGGCAGGGCCGGTGTCACGGTTCGGCGGCGGGTGTCGCGGATCACTGGGCGGCGGTGCAGGATGGGCGCACCCCCGCCCCGTCCCGAGGAGTCCGCCGTGGGCGTACCCGCCGCCGACCGCGCCCTGGCGCGCCCCCGCCACCGGCCGCTCGCCGCCCTCGCCGCGCTGCTCGCGCTGCTCGCGGTCGGCGCCGCCGTCCTGGTCGACCTGCGCACCCCGGCACCCCGACCGGCGGACGCCCCGGCCGGGGAGTTCAGCGCCGGGCGGGCGTACCGGACGGTGGAGACGATCGCGGCCGGGCCGCACGTGGCCGGCAGCGCCGCCAACGACCAGGTACGGGAGCACCTGGTCGGCGCGCTGCGCGGGCTGGGCCTGGAGACCGAGGTGCAGGACACCGTCGCCGACGAGGCGGGCCAACTCAGTGGGGCGGCCGCCGGGGCGACCCTGGCCCGGGTCCGCAACGTGGTGGCCCGGCTGCCCGGGACGGCCCCGACCGGTCGGGTCTTCCTGGTGGCGCACTACGACTCGGTGCAGTCCGGCCCGGGTGGCAACGACGACGGCGCCGGCACCTCCACCATCCTGGAGGTGGCCCGCGCGCTGACCGCCGGCCCCCGGCCGCGCAACGACATCGTCTTCGTGCTGACCGACGCCGAGGAGGCCTGCCTCTGCGGCGCGTCGGCGTTCGCCTCCGACCACCCGCTGGCGGCGGACGGCGGGGTGGTGCTCAACCTGGAGGCGCGCGGCTCGACCGGTCCGGTGATCATGTTCGAGACGTCCCGGGACAACGCGAAGCTGGTGGACGTCTTCGGGCGGTCCGCGCCGCACCCGGTGGGCACCTCGTTCGCGGTGGAGATCTACCGGGCGCTGCCCAACGACACCGACTTCACCGCGTTCCTGGACGAGGACTTCGTCGGGCTGAACTCGGCGTACATCGACGGCGGGGCGATCTACCACACCCCGTTGGACACCCCGGCGAGCATGGACCGGGGCAGTCTCCAGATGCACGGGGACAACGCGCTGGGGCTGGCGCGGGAGTTCGGGCGTACCGACCTGACCGCCCTGCGCGCCGGGCACGACGCCACCTACTTCCCCGTCCCGGGCGGGCTGGTCCGCTACCCCGGCTGGCTGACCTGGCCGCTGGCCGGGCTGGCGGTGGTGGCGGTGCTCGGGCTGGCCTGGCTGACCCGGAGGCGCGGGCGGGCCACGGCGGGCCGGCTGACGGCCGGATTCGGGCTGGCGCTGGTGCCGGTCCTCGCCGCGCCGCTCGCCGCCCAGCTGCTCTGGGCCGGGATCACCACGATCCGCCCGGGCTACGCCGAACTGCTCGACCCGTACCGGCCGGTCTGGTACCGGCTTGCCGTGGTGGCGTCGGCCGCCGCGATCCTCTTCGCCTGGTACGCGCTCACCCGCCGCCGGGTCGGCCCGGCCGCCCTCGCGGTCGGCGGGCTGGGCTGGCTCGCCCTGATCGGGGTGGTACTGGCCGCGACCGTGCCGGGTGGGGCGTACCTGGCGACCCTGCCGGCCCTGGCCGGCGCGGTGGCCGGCCTGGTCGCGCTGGCCACCCGGGTCGACGGCCCGTGGCCGGTGGTCGCGGTGACCCTGGCCGGGGCGGTGGCCGTGGTGATCCTGCTGCCGACGGTGGTGCTGCTCTTCCCGGCGCTCGGCATGGGGATGGGCGGGGTGGCGGCGCTCTTCGCGGTGCTGCTCGGGCTGGCCGCGCTGCCGGTGGTGGACCTGCTGCACCCGGCGGCCGGTGGCCAGCGCGGCCTGGTCGCCGCCCGCGCCCGCCGGCACGGCGCGCTGCCCGCCGTCGCCGCCGCGCTGGCGGCGCTGGTGCTCGCCGGGGTCGGCCTGCGGGTGGACCGCTTCGACGCCGCGCACCCCGTGCCGACCCACCTGATGTACGCCCTGGACGCCGGCACCGGGCAGGCCCGCTGGCTCAGCCACGAGGAGGAGCCGCAGCCCTGGACGGACGGGTACGTGGACGGGGTCGAGACGGTCGAGGACTTCCCGGGGCTCGGTGACGGCGAGCTACGTATCGGCCCCGCCCCGGCGGCGGACCTGCCCGCCCCGAAACTGGAGGTGCTGGCCGACGTCACGGCCGGCAGAGAGCGGACCCTGCGCCTGCGCCTGGTGCCGCAGCGGCCGGTCCGGCTGGCCTCGCTGCACGTGGAGAGCGCTGGCCCCAACGACGTGCAGGTCACCGGGGCGACGGTGGCCGGACGACGGGTGCCGGTCGCCCAGCGGCAGTCGGACGGCCGCTGGTGGGGTGTGGTGTTCCACGCCCCGCCGGCGGAGGGGATCGAGGTCACCGTGAACCTGACCCTGCGGCCGCAGGGTGGCCCGGTGGTGCTGCGGGCGATGGACGCCAGCGACGGCCTCGACGGGCTGCCCGGTTTCCGGCCCCGTCCGGCCGGCGTCGGGGTGGTCGGCTCGCACAGCTCGGAGATGCTGGCGGTGGCCCGGACGTACCCGCTCTAGCCACATGATCGGGGCTGGTACTTAGGTGTCTGCCCCGTACTCGGCGAAGATCTCGCTGAGTACGTGGCGTGCGGACACGGCCTGTTCGTCGGTCTCGCCCACGGCCCGGGCACAGGCGGTGAGCGTCTTCCAGAGGGCCCAGCCGCGCCCACGCGCCCACGTCGCCGCGCCCACGGACAGTCGCTCCCGGAACGCCTGCCGGCCCTCGGCGGTCAACAGTGTCCAGGCGACCGCCAGGTCACAGGCCGGATCACCGACGCCGCACGTGCCGAAGTCGATGACAGCGGCCAGTTCCCCGTCGTCGATCAGGAGGTTTCCCGGGGCGACGTCACCGTGGAACCAGGTCTGCGCCCCGTCCCAGGACGCGTCCAGCGCACGCTGCCAGATCTCGCCGGCCAGGTCGACGTCGACGTGACCGTCCAGCGCCGTGAGCGCGTGCTGGACCTCACGGCCGTAGGTGCGCAGCGTGCCGCCCCGGAACCAGTTGTGCTGCCCGGGGAGGGGACCGCCGGTGGGATCGATGCGCTGCAACGCCGCCAGGAACTCGGCCAGGTCGATGGCGAACCGGACGGGGTCGGCGATGCGGTCGGCACTCGCCGGCTCGCCGTCGAGCCACGGGTAGATCGACCACGAGTAGGGGTAGCCCGCGCCGGGCTCCCCTCTCTCCAGTGGAATCGGGATGGGTAGCGGGAGCCGGGGGGCGAGTTCCGGCAGCCACCGGTGCTCCTTGTCGACAGCCAGGGCGTACTCGGCCGCGCTGGGCAGCCGCACCGACATCCCGGAGCCGAGGTGGAAGGTCCAGTTGTCCCAGCCGCCGTCGGCCACCGGCCGAACCGGGAGGTGGGCCCACCGGGGGAACTGGTCGGCGACGAGTAGACGCGCCAGGTCCGCGTCGACGGCGATGCGTTGGGGCACGGGACCGAGGTGCGGTGTGTCGCTCACCGAGACGTCCTCGTCCGACAGGTCAGGGTGGTCATCCCGACCACCCTGCCAGAGCGGAGCCCGCACCGAGGCCCCGGAGGGCGGGGAGCCGGCGCTCCTACTTCCAGCGGAAGTGCACGAAGAGGCGGCCGAAGTTCTTCGAGTCCTTCTCGACCCGGTGGTAGAGCTGCTTGACGTCCTTCTGGTCGAGGAACCGCAGCACCCGCTTCTTGAGCTGGCCGGAGCCCTTCCCCGGGATGATCTCGACCAGGGTGGCCTTCTTCGCGACCGCCTCGTCCATGATCCCGCGCAGCGCCCGGTCGATGTCGTGGCCCTTGTTGAAGATGTCGTGCAGGTCCAGCTTCAGCTTCATCCCGCGTCCACCCCCGGCTCAGGTCCCATGGCCGCCATCGTATGCCGGCCCGCCGGCCGGCCCCGGACACGCGTCGGGGCAGCCCCGTGGGGCTGCCCCGACGTCCGCGTCGCCGGTCAGCGGCCGCCGCCGACCCGGCTCTCCACCCGGCGCAGCGCGGTCGCGTAGTCGTCGTTGGTGGAGTGCATCGCCGCGGCGATCCGCAGGTGCCGCAGCGCGTCGGCGTGCCGGTTCAGCCGCTCCAGCGTCCGGCCCAGCACGTGGTGGGCGTAGTGGTCGCTCGGGTCCCGCTCGACCAGCTCGCGCAGCTGCTCCTCGGCCCGGCCCAACTGGGCGGACTGGAAGTACGCCCGGGCCAGCAGCTGGCGTACCGAGGAGTTGCCGGGCTCGGCCTCGACGATCGGTTCGAGCAGCCGGGCCGCTCCGGTCGGGTCACCTGCTTCGAAGAACATGGTCGCCCGCCGGTAGTCCGCCAGAAGATCCATCCCGACCCACCTCCTCGTGTCGCGCCGCCCTTTGTTCGACGCTGGCACAACACCGGCCGGACCGCGAGTGTTCCTGCGGTGGAAACGCCCGGGTCAGGGGGTCGGACGGCGGTCCCCGAGCAGCTCCCAGGCCCGGACACCACCGACGATCCCGGCCGTGTTGGGCACGACCACGACGTCGTCGCCCATCCGGGCCAACTGCTCCGGACGGATCAGCCGGGAGTTGCCGCCACCGAGGTAGAGCCGGTCCCAGCGGAACACCGGGCGCAGCCCGTCCACCACCTGCCGGATCCGGCGGGACCAGAACGCGTCACCCAGCCGGCGGCGCTCCGGCTCCCCCACGTACGTGTCGTAGGTGGTGCCCCAGCGCACCGGGGCGTGGGACAGCTCCAGGTGCGGGGCGAGCACACCGCCGTCGAAGAGCGCGCTGCCCAGCCCGGTGCCGAGGGTCAGCACCAGCTCGCAGCCGGTCCCGGCGACCACCCCCGCGCCGTGCACCTCGGCGTCGTTGAGCACCAGCGCCGGCACCCCGAAGGCGTCGGTCAGCGCGCCGCGGGCGTCGTACCCGGACCACTCGGCGACCAGTTCCGGGTCGACCCGGCTGCGCGGGCCGGAGCGGGTGACGTAGTGCGGGGTGGCCACCACCACGCCGTGCCGGATCATGCCGGGCATCCCGACGGTCACCCGGTCCGCCGCCGGCAGCCGCCCGCCCAGCTCCACGAGGGTCTTGACGAAGAGCGCCGGGGGCAGCGGGTACGGCGTGGGCACCCGCAGCGGGCGGGCCCGCATGGTGCCGGCCGCGTCCAGCACGGAGGCCTTGATCCCGCCGCCGCCGCAGTCGATCGCCAGAGTGGTCGCCACGGGAGTGAGTCTGCCTCGCGTCCCCCGGTCCCGTGCGGCGGGCCGGTTATCCGGTCGTCCGGCCCGGACCGCCCCGGTAGGCTCGGCTCCTCATGAGCGCCACGCTGATCGCCAAGGGTCTCGCCGCCGGCCACGGCGACCGCCTCCTCTTCTCCGACCTCGACCTGGTCGTCGCCCCCGGTGACGTGGTCGGGCTGGTCGGCGTCAACGGGGCCGGCAAGTCGACGCTGCTGCGCACCCTCGCCGGGCTCCAGCCCGTCGAGCAGGGCGGCATCTCGCTGAACCCGCCCAGCGCCACCGTCGGCTACCTCCCCCAGGAGCCGGAGCGCCGGCCCGGGGAGACGGTCCGCGACTTCCTCGCCCGACGCACCGGGGTGACCGCGGCGCAGGCGGCCCTGGACGCCGCCGCCGAGGCGCTCGGCGTGGGCGCGGCCGGCGCCGACGACACGTACGCCGAGGCGCTCGAGCGCTGGCTCGACCTCGGCGGCGCGGACCTGGACGAACGCGCCGAGCAGGTGGCCGCCGAACTGGGGCTCACCGTCGACCTGGACCACCTGATGACCGGCCTCTCCGGCGGCCAGGCGGCCCGGGCCGGGCTGGCCTCGCTGCTGCTCAGCCGGTACGACGTCTTCCTGCTCGACGAGCCCACCAACGACCTGGACCTGGCCGGCCTGGAGCGGCTGGAGGGGTTCGTCACCGGGCTGCGCGCCGGCACGGTGCTGGTCAGCCACGACCGGGAGTTCCTCACCCGCACGGTGACCCGGGTGCTGGAGCTGGACCTGGCCCAGCAGCAGATCCGGCTCTACGGCGGCGGCTACGCGGCCTACCTGGAGGAGCGGGAGGTGGCCCGCCGCCAGGCCCGCGCCGAGTACGAGGAGTACGCCGACACGAAGGCCGGGCTGGAGGCGCGGGCCCGGACCCAGCGGGCCTGGATGGAGAAGGGCGTGCGCAACGCGCGCCGCAAGGCCACCGACCCGGACAAGCACGTCAAGAACTTCCGGGGCGAGACCAGCGAGAAGCAGGCGGCGAAGGCCCGGCAGACGGAACGGCTGATCGAGCGGCTGGACGTGGTGGAGGAGCCCCGCAAGGAGTGGGAGCTGCGGATGGAGATCGCCGCGGCGCCCCGGGCCGGCGCGGTGGTGGCCGCGCTGCGCGGGGCGGTCGTCCGCCGGGGTGGCTTCACCCTCGGCCCGGTGGACCTCCAGATCGACTGGGCCGACCGGGTGGCGATCACCGGGGCGAACGGCTCCGGCAAGAGCACCCTGCTCGCCGCGCTGCTGGGCCGCCTGCCGCTCGACGCCGGGCACGCCTCGCTCGGCCCCGGGGTGGTGATCGGCGAGGTCGACCAGGCCCGTGGCCTCTTCCTCGGCGACCAGCCCCTGCTGGACGCGTTCGGCGCGGCCGTACCGGAGCTGGCCCCGGCGGACGTCCGGACGCTGCTGGCCAAGTTCGGCCTGCGCGCCAGGCACGTGCTGCGGCCGGCGGCGACCCTGTCGCCGGGTGAGCGGACCCGGGCGGCGCTGGCGCTGTTGCAGGGGCGCGGGGTCAACCTGCTGGTCCTGGACGAGCCGACGAACCACCTGGACCTGCCGGCGATCGAGCAGTTGGAGTCGGCGCTGGCGAACTACGCCGGGACGCTGCTGCTGGTCACCCACGACCGGCGGATGCTGGACGCGGTGAGCGTCGACCGGCGGCTGCGGGTGGACGCCGGGCGGGTCACCGAGGACTGATCCGTGCCGACCCGCTCGCGCGGGGTGACAATGACCCCATGCTCAAGTGGGAGTACGCGCTGCTGGTCCGCCGCCGCCAGGCGGCCACCGACGACGTCGGGTGGGAGATCGTCTTCATCTGGTACGGCCCGGACGGCTCGATGGTCGACGTGACGCCGTACGGCGACACCGCGCTGGCCCACCTCAACCGGGCCGGTGACCAGGGCTGGGAACTCGTGGCGATGAGCGAGGACCCGTCCCTGCCGGGCAACAACGAGCTGCACCGGTACCACCTCAAGCGACCGAAGACGATCGCCCCGCCGCGTCAGCGCATCCGCGGGGCCGGCCGGACGGCCCGCCGCACCATCTCCGGCTGACCCATGATCCACTCCGTTTGCGGCGTGTCGCGGCATCGGGCACGGCGGACACCGCGACACGCCGCAAACGGAACAGGCCCGGTCGCGGGCGGCGGGCATACCGGGCGCGGATCCGGGTAACGGCGGCCCGGGAGGTGGCCGATGGTCGCGCTGGCTCAGACGCCGCCCTCGGCCGAGCGGCTGCGGGCGATCGACGGATTCCTGGCCGAGTCCTGGGCGGACCAGGCCCGGCACGACGAGCGGCTGCGCGGGATCGCGGTCGAGGTGCGGTTCGACCGGGGGGTGGCCCACCTGAGCGGCGAGGTCGCCGAGGCGGCCGACCTGCGGCTGGTCCGGGACCTGGTGGGCCGGCTGGCCGGCGTCTACGGGGTGTGGGACCGGGTCCGGGTCGCCGGGCGGGACCCGGTGGTGGTGGACCTCGGCTGCGGCGGCCAGAAGCAGTACCCCACCAACCTGGGGCTGGACATCTTCCCCGCCGCCGGGGTGGACGCGGTGGCCGACCTCTCCGGCTCGCTGCCGCTGGCCACCGACTCGGTGGACGCGCTCTTCGCGGTGCACATCCTGGAGCATCTGATCGACTTCCTGCCGCTGGTGGACGAGTGCCACCGGGTGCTGCGGCCGGGCGGCGTGCTGCACGTGATGAGCCCCTGGTGGGGGCACGTGAACGCGGTGGCCGACCCGACCCACGTCCGGCTGCTGGACGTGCAGACCTTCAAGGGGATCTGCGGCCAGCGCCCGCCGGGCACCCCGCGCTGGTATCCGCTGCACGCCGGTTGCGACGGCGCGTCGATCTTCGCCGACCTCACTCCCCTGCCGCCGGGGGCCGACCCGCCCACCGCCACCCACCTGGCCCGCTTCTTCGACTGACCAGCGCCGGGGCGCGACGCCGGTCAGGCGTCGGCCGGGCCCTCGGTGGACTCGCGCAGTTCGAGGCGGTACGGCGCCGACAGCTCGCGGGCCGGGGCGGCCCGCTCACCGGCGAGCCGGCCGGCGAGGAGTTCCACCGCGAGGCGGGCGATGGCCTCCTTGTCCGGCGAGACGGTGCTCAGCGTGGGAACGGAGAACCGCCCGTCCTCGATGTCGTCGAAGCCGGCCACCGCGACGTCCTCGGGGACCCGCAGCCGCGCCTCGTGCAGCGCCCGCAGCGCGCCCAGGGCGAGGGTGTCGTTGAAGCAGAAGACGGCGTCCGGCCGGGCGCCGGAGGCGAGCAGCTGCCGCATCGCGGCGGCCCCGTCGGCGCGGTGCCAGGCGGACGCCGGGGCGACCAGGCTCTCGTCGTAGCCGATGCCGGCGGCGGCGAGGGCGGCCCGGTAGCCCTCCAGCCGGAGCCGGGCGCTGGCCCCCTCGGGGGTGCGCTGCGCGCCGATCGCGGCGATCCGGCGCCGGCCCAGGCCGATCAGGTGGGCGGTGACCTCGCGGGCGGCGGCCACGTTGTCGACCGCCACGTGGTCGGCGGGGCCGTGGTCGACCCGCTCGCCGAGCAGCACCATCGGTATGCCGTCGAGACCGGTGAGGTCGTCGGCGGTGAGCGCCAGCGGGCTGAAGATGAGCCCGTCGATCATGTGGTCGCCGATGCCCGAGGCGGCCACCCGTTCCTGCTCCGGGCCGCCGCCGGTCTGGTCGACAAGCACCGTCCAGCCGTGCACGCCGGCGGCGGTGACCACGTGCCGGGCCAGTTCCGCGAAGTACGGGATGTCCAGCTCCGGCACGGCCAGGGCGATCACCCCGGTACGCCCCTTGCGCAGGTTGCGGGCGGACAGGTTGGGCCGGTAGTTGAGTTCGGCGATGGCCTCCTCCACCCGGGCCCGGGTGTCCGGTCGCACGTGCACGTAGCCGTTGACCACGTTCGACACGGTCTTGACCGACACGCCGGCCCGTTCGGCCACGTCCTTGAGCCTGTGTCGCACGACCTCGTCCTCCGCGGGTGCCGGGTGCCAGGTCCGGACTCTACCGCGGGACAGCATCTTTACAACGTTGGTTACAACGTTGTACAAACCTGGGGTACGGCGTGACCGGCGTCACCCGACACCGGCGAGGAAAGGTGGCACCCCTTGCGCAGCGCTCAGCTGACCATCGACCCGGCCTTCACGATCGGCCCGGCCGACCGGCGGATCTTCGGCTCCTTCGTCGAGCACATGGGCCGCTGCGTCTACGGCGGCGTCTACGAGCCCGGCCACCCGCAGGCCGACGGACGCGGGCTGCGCCGCGACGTGCTCGCCCTGACCCGCGAGCTGGGCGTCTCGGTGGTCCGCTACCCCGGCGGCAACTTCGTCTCCGGATACCGCTGGGAGGACGGTGTCGGGCCGGTCGGCGACCGCCCGCGCCGGCTCGACCTGGCCTGGAAGACGATCGAGACGAACGCCTTCGGGTTGAACGAGTTCATGACCTGGGCCGACGAGGCCGGGGTGGAGCCGATGATGGCGGTCAACCTGGGCACCCGGGGCGTCCAGGAAGCCTGCGACCTGCTGGAGTACACCAACCACCCGGGCGGCACCCAGCTGTCCGACCTGCGCCGCAAGCACGGCGTCGAGCAGCCGTACGGGGTGCGGCTCTGGTGCCTCGGCAACGAGCTGGACGGCCCCTGGCAGGTCGGGCACAAGACCGCCGACGAGTACGGCCGGCTCGCCGCCGAGACCGCCCGCGCCATGAAGCTGGTCGACCCGTCGATCAGCCTGGTCGCGTGCGGCAGCTCCAACCGCCAGATGCCGACCTTCGCCTCCTGGGAGGCGACCGTGCTGGAGCACACCTACGAGCACGTGGACTACATCTCGGCGCACACCTACTACGACCCGTCCGACGGCGACCGGGCCAGCATCCTCGCCTCCGCCGTCGACATGGACGCCTTCATCACCGACGTGGTCGCCACCGCCGACCACGTGGCGGCCAGACAGCGGCAGCGGCGCAAGCTGAAGATCTCCTTCGACGAGTGGAACGTCTGGTACCAGTCCCGGCTCCGGGCCGACCTGGACCGACGCGGCTGGGTCGAGGCGCCCGCCCTGATCGAGGACGACTTCACCGCCGTCGACGCGGTGGTGGTCGGCGATCTCCTGATCACCCTGCTCCGGCACGCCGACCGGGTCGGCGTGGCCTGCCAGGCCCAGCTGGCGAACGTCATCGCCCCGATCCGCACCCGTACCGGCGGGCCGGCCTGGCGGCAGAGCATCTTCCACCCCTTCGCCCTCACCGCCCGGTACGCCCGCGGCACGGTGCTGCGCACCGAGCCGGTCTCGCCCGACTACGACACGTCGCGGTACGGCCCCGTCCCGGCGCTCGACACCGTAGCGGTCCACGACGAGGAGGCCGGTGAGCTGGTGGTCTTCGCGGTCAACCGGAGCGCCGAGGACCTGCCGCTGGCGCTGGACCTGCGCGGCCTGCCCGGGCTGCGCGCCGTGGAACATCTCGGCCTCGCCGCCGGGGACGACCCGGAGGCGATCAACACCGAGGCGGAGCCCGACCGGGTGACGCCCCGGGCACTGCCCACCCCCACCACCGACGGCGGCCGTTGCTCGGTACGCCTGCCCGCCGTCTCCTGGAACGTGCTGCGCTTCACCTCCCGGCTCTGAGCAGGGAACACTCCACCCCGTCCCCCAAGGAGAGCACCCCATGATGCAGAACGACATGAGCCGACGACGCCTGCTCGGTCTCGGCGTGGGCCTCGGCGCGGCCGCGTCGCTGACCCTCGCCGGCTGCGGCGGCGGCAGCGCCACCAAGTCCGGCACCGCCACCGGCAACGGCGGCAAGGACTACACCGGACCCAAGGTCTCGCTGAACCTGTGGAACGGATTCACCGGCGGCGACGGCGACATCTTCAAGAAGCTCGTCGAGCAGTTCAACGCCGAACACCAGAACATCGCGATCGCGGTGAACACGTACCGCTGGGAGGACTACTACAGCAAGCTCCCCGGCGCGGTCTCCAGCGGCTCCGGCCCGGACATCGCGGTCATGCACATGGACCAGCTCGCCACCTTCGCCGCCCGGGGCGTCATCACCGAGCTGGACGACGTGGCCAAGGCGCTGGAGCTCAGCGAGGGCGACTTCGCGCCGACCGTCTGGAAGGGCGGCCTCTACAACGACAAGCGGTACGGCATTCCGCTGGACATGCACCCGCTGGGCTTCTACTACAACAAGTCCGTGATGCAGAAGGCCGGCCTGGACCCGAACAAGCCCCCGACCACCCGGGACGAGTTCACCGCCGCGCTGACCGAGCTGAAGAAGGCCGGGGTGCAGGGCTTCTGGATCAGCCCGTTCCAGTTCACCGGCGGCATGACCTTCTACTCCCTGCTGCACCAGTGGGGCGGCACGCTCTTCGACGCCGAGGTCGCCAAGGCCACCTTCAACTCCGAGCCGGCGGTCGAGGCGTGCACCTGGCTGGTCGACCTGATCAAGCAGGGCCACTCGCCGTCGAACGTCGGCCAGGACGCCGACTACCTGGCCCTCAAGGGCGGCAGGAACGCCTTCAACTTCAACGGCATCTGGCAGATCAACGACATCGCCAAGGACCCGGCCGCGCAGATCGGCGTCGCCGAGCTGCCCCAGCTCGGCACCCGGAAGGCGGCCTGGGCCAACTCGCACAACTTCACCATCGTCAAGCAGCGCAGCGCCGACGCCAACAAGGTCTCCGGCGCGAAGGTGTTCATCAACTGGCTCAGCGAGCACTCGCTGGACTGGGCCAAGGGCGGCCAGATCCCGGCCCGTAAGCAGGTTCGGGACAGCGCCGGGTTCACGGCCATCCCGAACGTCGCCACCCTCGCCCCGGAGCTGGAGTACGCGGCGTTCCCGCCGGCCGCCCCCGGCCTCGGCGAGGTGATGACCACCTTCTACGCGGCCTTCAACGAGGCGGCGCTGGGCAAGAAGTCGCCCAAGCAGGCCCTGGACGACGGCGTGGCCAAGGCCGACAAGCAGCTGGAGGACAACCGCAAGAAGTACGGGAGCTGATCTCGGTGGCGGACGTCATCGAGGTCGGGGCGGCGCGCACCGGCGCGCCGCCCCCGGCGGGCGGCCGGGACCGGCGGCGCCCCACGGCGCGCGGCAGCCGGCTGACTCCGTACCTCTTCCTCGCGCCGTACCTGCTGCTGTTCCTGGCGTTCGGGCTGCTGCCGATCCTCTTCGGCCTGTGGCTCAGCGTCCACCAGTGGGACCTGCAACTGCCGAACCGGCCCTTCGTCGGGCTGGACAACTACCGGGACCTGTTCGACAGCGAGTCGGCGATCTACGGCGACTGGTGGTCCAGCGTCCGGGCCACCACGATCTTCACGGTCTTCTCGGTGCCGCTGCTGGTGGTCGTCCCGCTCGGGCTGGCCCTGCTGCTGACCAGGTCGTTCCCCGGCCGGACGTTCTTCCGGGCCGTCTACTTCGCCCCGTACGTCCTCGGGGTGGCGGTGATCGGCCTGCTCTGGCGCTTCCTCCTGGACGCCAACCTGGGCCTGGTCAACCGGCTGCTCGGCCTGGTGGGGCTGCCGTCGGACACCCCGTGGGTGACCGACGTGCCGTGGGCCTGGGTGTCGCTGGTCGGGGTGACGGTGTGGTGGACCTCCGGGTTCAACGCGGTGATCTACCTGGCCGGTCTCCAGGACATCCCGGCGGAGCTGTACGAGGCGGCGCAGATGGACGGGGCGGGCGCCTGGGACCGGTTCCGCAACGTCACCCTGCCCGGGCTGCGCCCGGTCATGCTCTTCGTGCTCACCACCACGATCCTCGCCTCGGCGAACGTCTTCGGCCAGTCGTTCCTGATCACCCAGGGCGCCCCCGGGCAGCAGACCCGCACGGTGGTCTGGCGGATCGTCGACGAGGGGCTGCGGGACAACGACGCCGGCCGGGCCGCGGCCATGAGCATCCTGTTCGCGCTGGCGCTCATGCTGATCAGCATCGTCAACTTCCGGTTCCTGCGGTACCGGGAAGACTGAGGGAACGCCGATGACGACCCTGCGCCGATCCGCCCGCTACGCCGTCCTGGTGCTGCTGGCCCTGATCTTCCTGACCCCGCTGGTCTGGATGGCCGTCACCTCGGTGAAGACCTACGGCGACGCCCAGCGGATCCCGCCGAGCTTCCTGCCAGACCCGTTCTCCACGTACGCCTACCGGCAGGTGCTCGACAACGCCTCGAACCCGGTGCTGCGCTGGTTCCTCAACAGCATGCTGGCCGCCACCCTGCACTCGGCGCTGGTGCTGGTCACCGCCTCGATGGCGGCGTACGCGCTGGCCCGGTTGCGGTTCCGCGGCCGGGGGGTGCTGTTCGCGCTGATCGTGGGCACCCTGTTCATCCCGCCCACCTCGCTGATCATCCCGAACTTCGTGATCGCCGACCGGCTCGCCTGGCTGGACACCCTCGCCGTGGTCGTCGTCCCCGGGGCGGCCAGCGCCTTCGGGGTGTTCTTCCTGCGGCAGTTCTTCCTCTCCATCCCGGCGGAGCTGGAGGAGGCCGCACTGCTCGACGGGGCCAACCGCTGGCAGATCTTCACCCGGGTGCTGCTGCCGTTGTCGAAGCCCGCCCTGGCCACCCTCGCGGTGCTGTCGTTCCTGACCAACTGGAACGACTTCCTCTGGCCGATCTACGTGCTGTTCAGCCCCGAGCGGCTGACCCTGCCGGCGGGCCTCGGCCTGCTCCAGGGCTCGTACAACACCGACTTCCCGGTGATCATGGCGGGAGCGGTGCTGGCCAGCGTGCCGGTGCTGATCCTGTTCGTCCTGGCCCAGCGGCACATCATCCAGGGTGTCTCGCGCAGCGGCCTGAAGGGATGAGCGCCGGGCAGACCCGGCGGCGCGGCGCCGTGGCGGTCCTCGCCGTGGCGCTGCTCGTCGCCGGCTGCGGCGACGACGCCGGCGACCCTCCGTCGAGTACGCAGAGCGAGGCGAACATGTTCAGCAACCCGGTCATCCGCGCCGACGCCCCCGACCCGCAGATCCTGCCGGTGGGGGACGCGTGGTGGCTGTTCCACACCAACAGCGGCGGCCGCAACGTGCCGGTGCGCCGCTCGGCCGACCTGGTCGACTGGTCCGAGCCGGTCGACGCCCTGCCCGAGCTGCCCGCCTGGGCGGACCCGGGCAGGACCTGGGCCCCCGAGGTGATCGCCCTCGGCCCGCAGCGGTACCTGCTCTACTACACCGTCGCCGGGCGGGAGTCCGGCCGGCAGTGCGTCGGGCGGGCGGTGGCGAGCCGCCCCGAGGGGCCGTACCGGGACGACTCGGACCGACCACTGATCTGCCAGGCCGAGCTGGGCGGGGCGATCGACGCGAGCCCGTTCCGGGACTTCGACGGGAGCCTCTGGCTGCTGTGGAAGAACGACGGCAACGCCATCGGGGTGGACACCTGGATCTGGTCGCAGCGGCTCTCCGCCGACGGGCTGCGCCTGGAGGGGGAGCCGACGAAGCTGCTGCGGCAGACCGAGCCCTGGGAGGGCACCCTGATCGAGGGGCCGTTCCTGCACCGGCAGGACGGCCGGCTGTACCTCTTCTACGCGGCGAACGCCTACGACCGGGCCGAGTACGCCGAGGGCTACGCGGTCTGCGAGAGCCCGACCGGCCCCTGCGTGAAGGCGCCGGAGAACCCGATCCTCAAGGCCAACGAGGTCGCCACCGGCCCCGGCCACGCCTCGATGGTGGTCAAGGACGGCAAGACCTGGCTGGTCTACCACGCCTGGCCCCCGGGCCGGGAGGGCAGCACCGACCCGGGCCGCCAGGTCTGGCTCGACGAGGTGGTCTGGACCGACGGCAGACCGGTGGTGCGGGGCCCGAACGCGGAGCCCCAGCCCAGGCCGTGATCCGGGCCCCGACCGGGCCCGCACGGACCTCCGGGCGGCCCTCCTCTCACGGGATCAGGGGTGGGCCGTCCGGATCCGTACCGGATCAGGGGGTGGGGGTCGGTTCGCCGGCCGGCTCCGTCGCGACCGGCTCGTGGCGGGCCAGGCGGTTGCGGCGGTACCCGTAGCCGAGGTAGATCAGCGCGCCGAGCGCCATCCAGACTCCGAACCGGATCCAGGTCTCCACCGACAGGTTGAGCATCAGGTAGAGGCAGGCCAGCGCGGAGACGAGCGGCAGCACCGGGGAGAACGGCACCTTGAACGGCCGCTCCAGGTCGGGGCGCCTGCGGCGCAGGATCGGCACCGCGATGGAGACGATCACGAACGCGCAGAGCGCGCCGATGCTGACCAGGTCGGCCAGGGCCGACAGCGGCAGGAAGCCGGCGAGCAGCGCGACCGCCACGGTCATCACGCCGGAGATCCGGTACGGGGTCCCCCAGCGCGGGTGGATCCTGGCGACCGCCGGCGGGATCAGGCCGTCCCGGGAGATGGCGAAGCCGATCCGGCCCATGGCCACCAGGTCGACCAGGATCACGCTGGTCAGGCCGGCCACGGCGGCGATGGAGACGAGCACGCCGGCCCAGCCCGCGCCGACCGCGTTGAAGGCCGCCGCGATCGGGGCGCCCCGGTCGATCTCGGTGTACGGCACCATGCCGACCAGGACCAGCGAGACGCCGATGTAGAGCACGGTGGAGATCAGCAGGGTGCCGATCAGGCCGAGGGTGAGGTCCCGCTTCGGGCGGCGGGTCTCCTCGCCGAGGTTGGCCACCGCCTCGAAGCCGGTGTACGCGAAGAAGACCACGGCGGCGGCGCTGAGCACGCCGACGAACCCGAAGACCGACGGCTCCAGCCCGAACAGCGCCTGGGTGACCGGCTGCTTGATGCCGTCCTCACCGGCGTCGGCGGGCTGCGACGACGGGATGAACGGGGTGAGGTTGGCGGCCTTCACGAAGAACAGGCCGGCGGCCACGATGAAGACGCAGATGGCGACCTTGACGACGACCAGCAGGTTGGTCACCCTCGCGGACTCGCGGACGCCGACGATGGCGACGACGCCGAGCAGCAGCACGATGCCGATCGCGCCGACGTTGACGATGCTGCCCTCCTCGCCGAACCAGGCGGTGGGCAGCCCGAGGAGTTCGGCGAGGTAGCCGGACCAGCCGCGGGCCACCACCGCCGCGCCGAGCGCGAACTCCAGCAGCAGGTCCCAGCCGATGATCCAGGCGACGACCTCGCCCATGGTCGCGTACGCGTAGGTGTAGGCGCTGCCGGCGGTCGGCACGCTGGAGGCGAGTTCGGCGTAGCAGAGCGCGGCGAGCAGGGCGACCACGCCGGCGATGGCGAACGAGACCACCACGCCGGGCCCGGCGCTGTCCCGGGCCTCGATGCCGGTGAGCGTGAAGATGCCGGTGCCGATGACGATGCCGATGCCGAAGCCGGTCAGGTCGCGTGCCCTGAGGTGGCGCTTGAGGCCGAGCCGGCCGTCGCTGCCGTCGGCCTCGCTCTGGGCTATCACGTCCTTGATCGGTTTGGTACGCAGCATGGACACCGCGCGCTCCCCCTCCCACCGTGCGACCACCCTGGTGGCGGCCGGTGACCGGCGATGCTACCCAGGACGGATCCTCGTCAACCGCCTCTTCCGTCACACTCCGGTCACGACCGGGCGTGTGGATCCGGTCACGCTGCGAGATGCGCGGGGGGTCACCCGGGGCGGCACGGGCGGCGGTATCCGGACATCCAGGTCAGACCCTTGCGCGGAGGCCGGACGGTGTGAAAATTTTCTACCAGCGGTAGATAGCTTGCGGCGAATGTTGCCGCCCATCGCCGCGACACCGGGAGCCCGACGAAGGGACACACCGCATGAAGGCAACACGGCTCCGAGCCGCCGGGCTGGCCGTGGCACTGCTCGGCACGCTGGTCGCCGGCACGCCCGCGAGCGCCGCACCGGACACCACCACCATTCCCACCACCACCGACTGCACCACCGACCCGGCCACCCCCAAGCGCCAGTTCCGCGCCATGTGGATCTCCTCCGTGGTCAACATCGACTGGCCGACCAAGGCCTCCCAGACCGCGCCGGACCGGATCGCCACCCAGCAGGCCGAGTACCTGGGCTGGCTCGACCTGGCGCAGAAGCTGCACCACAACGCCGTCGTGGTGCAGGTCCGCCCGACCGCCGACGCGTTCTGGCCGTCGCCGCACGAGCCGTGGTCGGAGTACCTGACCGGGGTGCGCGGGCAGGACCCGGGCTGGGACCCGCTCGCCTTCCTCGTCACCGAGGCGCACAAGCGCAACCTGGAGTTCCACGCCTGGTTCAACCCGTACCGGATCTCGATGCCGGCCCCGGGCGGCGCCGGCGCGGACATCACCAAGCTGGCCCCCGGCCACCCGGCCCGCCAGCACCCGGAGTGGACCTTCGCCTACCCGCCGGCCGGCGTCGCCGGCAGCCGGCTCTACTACAACCCCGGCCTGCCCGAGGTCCGCGAGTTCGTCCAGACCGCGATGATGGACGCGGTCCAGCGGTACGACATCGACGGCGTGCACTTCGACGACTACTTCTACCCGTACCCGAGCGGCACCCACCAGGTGCCCGACGACGCCACGTTCGCCGCCCACAACCGGGGCTTCACCGACAAGGCGGACTGGCGGCGGGACAACATCAACCTGCTGATCCGGGAGATGAACGACCGGATCAAGGCGGCCAAGCCGTGGGTCAAGTTCGGGGTGAGCCCGTTCGGCATCTGGCGCAACAAGTCGGTCGACCCGCTCGGCTCGGACACCACCGGCTCGCAGTCGTACGACATCATCTCCGCCGACACCCGTAAGTGGATCAAGGAGGAGTGGATCGACTACGTGGTGCCGCAGCTCTACTGGTACATCGGCCAGTACCCGGCCGCCGACTACGCGCGGCTGGTGCCGTGGTGGGCCGAGCAGGTGCGCGGCACCCGGGTGCAGCTCTACATCGGTCAGGCCGACTACAAGAGCGGCGAGCCGGCGTACGGGCCGTACTGGATGAACCCGCGGGAGTTGTCGGACCACCTGACGCTCAACCGGTCGTACCCGGAGGTGCTCGGCAACGTGCACTTCTCGGCCGTGCAGGTGAAGGCCAACCGGCTCGGGGCGACCGACATCTACGCCGCCGAGCACTACTCCCGGCCGGCGCTGCCGCCGAGGATGACCCACCTGCCGGCGAAGCCGCTGCTGTTCCCCGTGGTGACGAGGGTCGAGCGGTCCGCCGACGGGGTGCGGTTGAGCTGGCGGCAGCCGGCCGACGGCCACGGCCCGCTGGGCACGGCCACCTCGTACGCGATCTACCGCTTCGACGGCAACGGCCCGGTCGACCCCTGCGGCTTCGCCGACGCGGCGCACCTGGTCGGCACCGTGCGCGCCGACGCGACCACGGACGTGCAGTCCTGGCGGGACGAGACGGCGACGCCCGGCGCGACGTACACGTACGCCGTGACGGCGCTGGACCGGCTCTGGAACGAGAGCGCGCCGAGCCCGGTACGGGTGGTGCGCTGACCGATCCGCGAATGCCCCGGGCGATCCTGCCCGGGGCATTCGTCTGTTTCGACGCCTGTCACCAATAATTCGCACCCGTCACGACCGACCGCCGCGAACCCGATCGACACTGATCGACATCCGGTGACCCGCCGGTAACCCATCGCCACACCGCACATCCCCGCGGAGGTAACCGTGACCAGACGCCTCGCCACCCTGCTCGCCTCGGGCACGATCGCACTGCTCACCGCGCTCGGCCTGGCCACCCCGGCGGCCGCCGCCGTCAGCACCGAACAGAAGCTCAGCGTGCTGAGCAGCTGGACGCAGACCAGCGCCACCAGCTACAACGCCTGGAACGCGGCCCGGCTGGACAAGGCCCCCTGGTCCGGGTACGCCTTCGACTGGTCGACCGACTACTGCTCGTCCAGCCCGGACAACCCGCTCGGCTTCACCTTCAACCTCTCCTGCTACCGCCACGACTTCGGCTACCGCAACTACAAGGCGATGGGGCAGTTCTCGGCCAACAAGCCCCGCCTCGACAGCGCCTTCTACGCCGACCTGAAGCGGGTCTGCGCCCGGTACAACGTCGTCGTCCAGCCCGCCTGCTACAGCCTGGCCTGGACCTACTACCAGGCGGTCAAGGCCTTCGGCACGGTGGCCGCCGTGCAGCAGTCCGACATCGACCGGGCCGCCCGGATGAAGGCCGACGCCGAGCGTCGGGCCGCCCTGCGCGGCTGACCCGCCCGGCACGCGCGGCTGCGGTCACCGCAGCCGCGCGTGCCCGCACCGGCGGACGATCCGCCCGGTCAGGCCCACTCGCAGCGGCCCAGCTCCCAGCGGGCCGGTTCGGTCGGACGCGGCGCCGCCGTCCCGGCGGAACGGAAACGGACCGAGTCCTCCCCCAGGTCGGGGTGCTCCACCGACAGGGCCAGCGCCGCCGCCTCCTCCAGACCCAGCAGGCCACCCTCGCCGTACGCCGTGTCGAAGGCCGCGTCACCGATCCTGCGGCGCAGCGAGGACTGCTGCTCCAGCCAGTACGGCCCGTAGATGCCGGGACTGGCCCGCAGCCGCGCCCGGGTGGCCTGCGCCGCGCCGAAGAGCCGGGCCGCGGTGACCGGGTCGTCGACCACGCAGCGCACCGCCACCGCGCTGACCGTGTCGCAGGCCCGCCCGTGGTAGCCGTGGCTCATCCGGGAGCGCAGCGCCACCAGCAGGTGCTCGTGCGCCGCGACCACGTCGCCCCGGGCCAGCGCGACCATGCCGAGCAGCATGTCCACCGAACGCCGGCCCCGCTCGACCGGGCGGGCCGCCTCCACCGGGCGGGCCGCGCCCAGCAGCTCGGCCGCCTCGTCCAGCGCGTCGCGCCGCCACAGCAGCTCGGCCAGGATGTAGACGGCGAAGAGCGCGTCCCCGGCCACCTCCTGCTCGTGCGCCCAGTCGATCACCTCGCGGCAGACCCGCTCCGCCTCGGCGAACTGCCCCATGTCGATCAACGGGGCGGCCCGTCCGGCCAGCACCCGGGCGAGCAGGCCGGCGTCCCCGGCCTGCCGGGCCGCCGCCTCCGCCCGCTGGGAGAAACGCAGCTCCTCGGCGAACTCGCCGTCCGCGCCGGCGTGCAACGAGTGCAGGTGGTACGCCGCCGCCAGCTCCGCCTCCGGAATCTGCTCGCCGGTCTCGGCGATCCGGCCGTACAGCCGGAACAGCCAGAGCCGGGCCTCCCGGGACAGCCCCCGCTCGCGCCACCACTGGTCCAGGCCGCCGGCCAGCCGCAGCCCCGCCCGCGCGCTGCCGCCGGTGGCGCACCAGCGCAGGGCCGCGCGCAACTCCCCGGCCAGCGGGTCGAGCGCGTACAGCGAGAGGGTGACCGGTCGCCCGTCCGGCCCGAGGTGGGCCTGCTCCAGCGCGTACGACGCCCAGGCCACGTGCCGGTCCCGCGCGCCCTGCTCCTCGCCCGCCTCGGCCAGCCGCCGGGCCGCGTACGCCCGGATCGGGTCGAGCATCCGGTACGTGCTGCCCGTCGCGGACGGCTCGGCCAGCACCATCGACTTGTCCACCAGCACCGACAGCGCGTCGAACGGGTCGTCGTCGAGCAACCACTCCACCGTGGGCAGACTGACCGGCCCGGCGAACACCGCCAGCCAGCGCAGCAGCCGGGAGGCGCGCGGCCCCAACGTCCGGTACGACCAGGTCACCGTCGCCTGCATGGTGAGGTGACGCTCCACGGCGGACCGCTGCACGGCCCGGTGCGCAGGTGACCGGGGCGTGCCGCCGGCCGCCGCGGCGACCAGGTCCACGGTGTCCTGCTGGTTGCCCGTCCAGCCGTGCTCCACCGGCGGTGCGGGATCGACCCGCCCGGCGTCCAGCGCGCCCAGCACGTCGTCGAGACGGGCGGCGAGCTGCCCGGCGGAGAGCACCCGCAGCCGGGCGGCGGCCAGCTCGATCGCCAGGGGCAGACCGTCCAGCCGCTGCACCACCCGGTGCAGGTCGCCGACCTCGGCCCAGTCCGGTGGCCGGCCGCCCCGGGCCGCCGCCGTCCGGTCGAGCAGCAGCGCCACCGCGTCGCTCTCCACCCGCCCCGGCTGCGGGTCGACCGAGAGCGGCGGGATCCGCCAGACCACCTCGCCGGGCAGCCCGAAGGACTCCCGGCTGGTGGCCAGCACCCGCACCCCGCCACCCCCGGCGAGCAGCCGGGAGATCACCTCGGCGCAGGCGGCGGGCTGGGCGTCGCAGGTGTCCAGCACCACCAGCATCCGGCGGGCGGCGGCGTACTCGACCAGGGTGTCCAGCATCGGGCGGCCCGGCTCCGGCCGCAGCCCGAGCACCGCGGCGATCGCGAACGCCACCAGCCCCGGGTCGGTGACCGTGGCGATGTCGACGAACCACACCCCGTCCGGGTACGCCTCGACCAGCCCGGAGGCCAGCTCCACGGCCAGCCGGGTCTTGCCCGCGCCACCCGCGCCGAGCACGGTGACCAGCCGGTGCCGGCGGACCAGCAGGTCCAGCTCGGCCCGCTCGGTGCGCCGGCCGATGAAGGAGGTGACCTGGGTGGGCAGGTTGTGCGCCGCCGCGTCGGCGGTGCGCGGCCGGGGGAACTGCCGTTCCAGCCCGGGCGCGACGAGCTGGAAGAGCCGTTCCCGGTCGTCGAAGCCCCGTAACCGGTGCAGGCCGAGGTCGAGCAGGGTCGCCCCGGACGGGAGCGGGTCGGCGCGGCGGGCGGTCGACGCCGAGCAGAGCACCTGCCCGCCGTGCGCGGCGGCGGCGACCCGCGCGGCGCGGTGCACCTCCGGGCTGGCGTACTCGCCGTCGCGGGGCTCGGCGTAGCCGGTGTGCAGCCCCATCCGGACCCGCGGCGTGGCGTCCTCGTTCGGCCAGTCGTGGGTGGACAGCGCCCGCTGCGCGGTCAGGCAGGCGGTCAGCGCCTTGGCGGCGTCGGGGAAGGCGAGGAAGAACGAGTCCCCCTCGGTCAGCAGCTCCGCGCCGTCGGTCGCGGCCAGCGTGTCCCGCAGCAGCCGGCGGTGCTCGCGCAGCACGGGGCGGTACTCCGGTCCGAGCAGCTGGGCCAGCCGGGTCGAGCCCTCGATGTCGGTGAAGACGAAGGTCACCCAACCGCTCGGGAGGTGGATCCGTGGCGACATGCGTGGAACCTCCGCCCTGACGTCGGGTACATGCTGCCCTATGGTCGGGCCGTCACGCATCGTGAGAACGGCCGGGCGGCGTCCGACTCAAGGTGCCATCCGACCAGGCCGTCGGCAAGGCGGGAGAGCAGGGCCGGCGGCGGTCAGCCGCAGCAGCCGCCACCGCAGCACCCACCGCCACCGGACGGCGCCGGGGCGGCGGAGGGCGAGCCGACGCCGCCCCGCCCGGTGACCGCGACGGTGGAGAGCAGCTTGACGGTGTCGGCGTGACCCTGGGGGCAGGACGCCGGCGCACCGGCGTCGGCCATCGGGCGGTTGACCTCGAAGGTGTCGCCGCAGGCGCGGCAACGGAACTCGTACCGGGGCATGCCTCCAGCGTACGGCCGGGCCTGACGCTCCGGTGGGCATGGGTGATACTCGACGGGTGAGCGGCGAGGAGAGTGCGACCGTGCGACCCCTGCGACCGGCGACGCCGCCCGACGGGCCGCTCGGCAGCTCCGGCGCCGCGCCCGACCCGGCCCCGCTGCCCCGGCCCCGCCGACCGGTCCCGGACGAGGCCACCCCGGCCACGTCGCCGGCCCCGGACGGACCGGCCGCTGTGGACCGGCCTGTCGGCACCGACGCGCCGACTACCGGCCGGACCGGGGCCGGCAGCGCCGCGCCGGCTGCTGCCGCCGAGGTCGACGGCGCCGTGGCGACCGGCGCGAAGGCCACCGACCCGAAGGCGGACGCCACCAAGGCCGACGCCGCCACGCCTGACGCGACCCGGCCTGGTGACGCGAAGGCCGACGGCACGAAGGCCGACGGCGCGAAGGCCGACGGCGCGAAGGCCGGGCCGCCCGAGGGCGAGCCTGCCAAGAGCGAGCCTGCCAAGAGCGAGGCGGCCAAGAGCGAGGCGGCGACGGCCGACGCGGCCAAGGGAGTGCCGGGGAGGCGGCGGCGCATTCCGTTCGCGCACGCGGTCCGGCTCCCCCCGCCCCGGCAGGCGGTCGCCGGCGCGGCCCGGGCCACCCGGGCCTGGTCCCGCCGGCCCAGCGGCCGGCTGACCCTGCCCGGGCTGTTCCTCTTCGCGCTGGTCGCCGCGACCGGCGCGGTCGGCGCGGTCGTGGTCCCGTCGGCCGTCCGGCAGGCCAGGCCGGTCGCCGTGGACGCGACCGAGCCGGGTCCCGTCGTCGTACCCGCGCCGGGCGCGCTGCCCGGGGCCACGGTGGCGCCGGTGCCGCCCGGGGTGACCCCGCCGGCCGGGCTGCCGCCCGTCACGCCGCTGCCCGGCGGCGCGACGCCGACCACGCCGGCCGCCGGACCGGTCACCGGCCGCCCGGCGGACGCCCTCGCCGCCTGGGCGCGGACCACCGGCGCGAAGGTCGGCGTCTCCCCGGTGGCGATGCAGGCGTACGGCTACGCCGAGCTGGTGCTGGCCGAGACGAACCGGAGCTGCCAGCTCAGCTGGACCACGCTCGCCGCGATCGGGTACGTCGAGTCCCGGCACGGGCAGGCCAACGGCGCCCGGCTCGGCTCGACGGGCCGGGCCGAGCCGGAGATCATCGGCGACCCGCTGGACGGCAACGGCGGCCGGATGCTGATCCGGGACACCGACCGGGGGCTCTTCGACCGGGACACCACCTACGACCGGGCGATCGGGCCGATGCAGTTCATCCCGACCACCTGGCAGGAAATCGGCGCGGACGCCGACAACGACGGCCGCAAGGACCCGCACGACCTGGACGACGCGGCGCTGGCCGCCGGGAAGTACCTGTGCAAGGGCGGCCGGAACATGACCGTCCCCGGTGACTGGTGGGGCGCGATCCTGTCCTACAACGACGTACGCCGCTACGCCACCGACGTGTACGACAAGGCCAATGAGTACGGACGGGCCAGCCGCACGTGATGTGATCGTCCGCGTACATTGCCGGACCGGACACTTCCCCCGGGCAGCCGTTGCCGGCAAGCTGTACGGGTGATGGTGCGCGAGTGGGATCCCCGGACCGCGTCGTCCGACGAGATCGCGGCCGTGCTGGACACGCTGAACGCGGTCCTGGCGGCGGACCTCCCGCAGGACCCGCCCTGGCGGGAGAGCTCCCTGCGGGAGTACCTCTCCGAGGTGATGCCGGGCGAGCGACGGATCTCCTGGGTCGCCGAGGGCGATCCGGGCCCCGACGGCGCGCCCGGGCGGATCCTCGGCCACGTCCACGTGCTGCTCCTCGGTGACATCGGCGTGCTGGAGGTGCTGGTGCACCCCGAGGTGCGCCGCACCGGCCTGGGTCGTCAGCTGGTGCTGACCGCCGCCCGCCGGGTCTACCAGGAGGGCTTCCAGTCGATCGGCGTCGAGGTGGTCGGCGACACTCCCGCCGTCGCCTTCTACGAGTCGCTCGGCTTCCTCCGCGAGTACGTGGAGACCCGCAGCGTGCTCGACCTGAACACGGTCGACTGGCCGGCGCTGACCGAGATGGCCGGCGGCGTGGGCGCCGGGTACCACCTGGAGTTCTGCCCGGGCGGGCCGCCGGACGAGCTGATAGAGGCGTACGCCCGGGCCAAGGCCGAGGTGCGCGACGTCGACGACGGCGAGCTACGCCCCAGCTCGTACGACCCGCAGCGGCTGCGGGACAGCCTGGACACCCTGCACCGGCGCGGCATGAAGCCGTACATCGTGCTGGCCCTGCACGAGCAGACCGGGCAGGTGGCCGGGCTGACCGAGGTGGTGGTGCCGGCGCAGCACCCCACTCGCGCCGACCAGTACGACACCATCGTGGTGCAGGATCACCGGGGCTACGGCATCGACCGGGCGATCAAGGCCCGGATGCTGCTGGAGCTGCGCTCGGCCGAGCCCGAGCTGGGCGAGGTGCAGACCTGGAACGCCCAGGCCAACGAGGCGATGCTCAAGGTCAACGCCGAGTTGGGCTACCGCCCCGACCGGGAGTGGTGTGAATACAGCGTGGACGTCGCCGAACTGGTGCACCGGCTCGACGCCTCCCGCTGACCACGAATTCACCACACCGCCGCCCGAGGGATGGACGGCGGCCAGCACCGACCCTTAACGTGCGTTAGTTCACGTCCACCCATCGTGGAGGCCCCATGCGCCCGCGCCGCAGATACGCCGCGCTCGCAACCGCCGCCGCCGTCACCCTTCCGGTCATCGGCGTCGCACCCACCGCGGCCAGCGCCGCGCCCACCGACCTCTTCATCTCGGAGTACGTCGAGGGCTCGTCCAACAACAAGGCGATCGAGCTCTTCAACGGCACCGGGTCCCCCGTCGACCTCACGGCCGGCGGCTACCAGCTCCAGCTGCACTTCAACGGCTCCACCACGCCCACCAACATCGCGCTGACCGGCACCGTCGCCGCCGGCGACGTGTTCGTCTTCGCCGCCTCCTCGGCCGCCCCGACGATCCTGGCCCAGGCCGACCAGACGTACGCCTCCTCGCTGTTCAACGGCGACGACGCGATCGTGCTGCGCAAGGGCGGCACGGTGCTCGACTCGATCGGCCAGGTCGGCGTCGACCCGGGCACCGAGTGGGGCGCCGGGCTGACCGGCACCGCCGACAACACCCTGCGCCGGCTGCCGTCGGTCTCCGCCGGGGACGCCGACCCGTCCGACGCCTTCGACCCGGCCGCGCAGTGGGCCGGTTTCGCCACCGACACCTTCGACGGTCTCGGCGCGCACACCGTGGGCGACGGCGGCCCGGTCGACCAGCCGGCCGCGCTGAACTGCGGCGGCACGCTGACCCTGGAGGCGGGCACGACCGCCACCCGCGAGGTCGCCGCCACCGACGCCGACGACACCGTCGTCGACCTCGCCGTCACCGCGGTCAGCCCGACGCCCGCCACCGGGGCGATCAGCCGTACCGCGTTCACGCCGGCCACCGCCGCCGGCGGCACCGCCACCGCCACGGTCACCGCCACCGGCCTGCCCGGTGGAACGTACGCGGTCACCCTGACCGCGACGGACGCCGACGGCGGCAGCGCGACCTGCACGCTCACCGTGCAGGCCACCACCGTGCTGTCGGTGGGCGAGGTGCAGGGCCCGACCGGGGACGGCGAGAACGGCCGCACCGACCGCTCCCCGCTCGCCCCGGCCAGCGGCAACGGCACCAGCTCGACGCTGTACGACGTGCGCGGCGTGATCACCCAGAAGTCGCTGACCCGCACCTCGGCCGGCGCCGCCCAGCACGGCTTCTACCTGCAGAGCCGCACCGGCACCGAGGACGGCGACCCGCTCAGCTCCGATGGCCTCTTCGTCTTCACCGGCTCGTTCACCACGCTGATCGGCGGCTACACGCCGACGGTCGGTGACGAGGTGGTGCTGCGCGGCCGGGTGTCGGAGTACTTCAACCAGACCCAGCTCTCCAGCGCCTCGCTGGTGCGCAAGCTGGACTCCGGCCTGGACGTGGACACCGCCGTGGCGGTGGACGACGCGACGCCGCCGGCCGACGCCACCGGTGCCGACCTGTTCTGGGAGCGGCACGAGGGCGCCCGGATGCGGGTCCGTTCGGGCAGTGGGGTGTCCGCCCCGCGCCACATCTTCGCCTCCACCCTCGACTCCGAGATCTACGTGGTGGACCGCGAGGACCCGATCATGAAGCGGACCGACCCGTACGCCCGTCGGGTGTTCCGGGACGCCCACCCGCTGGACGACGTGCCCGGCACGCTCTTCGACAACGGCAACAACCAGCGTGTCCTGCTCGGTGCGGGTGGGGTCAAGGCCACCGCCGGGGACTCGGCCGCGCTGCTGCCGCCGGCCCGCACCTTCGACACCCTCACCACCGACGCGTACGGCGCGGTCGCCTTCGGCTTCAGCAAGTACACCGTGCAGCCGGAGACGCTCGCCCTCACCGCGGGTGCCGACCCGTCGGCGAACAACCCGCCGCAGCCGGCCGACCGCAACCGTGAGGTCGCCGTCTCGACGTACAACGTGGAGAACCTGTACGACTTCCGGGACGACCCGTTCGACGGCTGCGACTTCGCCGGCAACCCGGGCTGCACCGGGGTACGGCCGCCGTTCGACTACGTGCCGGCCGACGAGGCGGCGTACCGGGCGCACCTGGCCGCGCTCGCCGACCAGATCCGCACCGACCTGCACTCCCCGGACCTGATCCTGGTGCAGGAGGCCGAGGACCAGGACATCTGCACGGTGTCCGGCACCGAGCTGGCCTGCGGTGACAGCAACGACGCCGACGGCGCCCCGGACACCCTCCAGGACCTGGCGCTGACCATCGCCGCCGGCGGTGGCCCGGCCTACGCCGCCGCGTACGACCGGAGCGGTGCGGACGCGCGCGGCATCGTCTCCGCGTTCCTGTACCGCACGGACCGGCTGTCGCTGGCCGAGGCGACCGCCACCGACCCGCTGCTCGGCGCCACGCCGACGGTGCGGTACCGGTCGGCGGGTCTGCCGTCCAACGCGGACGTGCAGAACCCGAAGGCGCTCAACGCCGTGCTGCCGGCCGACACCGACACGTCGACCGGCCAGGACGGCGACAACGTCTTCACCCGCGCTCCCCAGCTGGGCAAGTTCGTGGTGAAGGCGACCCCGGGCGGCGCGGAGTCCTACCTGCTGTACGCGCTGAGCAACCACTACTCGTCCGGTCCGGACAGCAGGGTCGGACAGCGCACCGAGCAGGCGCGGTACGGCGCGGCGATCGTCACCGCGATCGAGGAGTCGGACCCGCACGCCCGGGTGGTCTACGGCGGCGACATGAACGTCTTCCCCCGCCCGGACGACCCGATCGCCACGGCGGCGAACCCGACCCCGTCGGACCAGCTCGCCCCGCTCTACGAGGCCGGCCTGCACAACCTCTGGGACGACCTCGTGGCGGACGTCCCGGCGGCGGCGTACTCGTACAGCTTCAGCGGGCAGGCGCAGACGCTGGACAGCATCTTCGTCAACGACGCGCTCCACGCCGACCTGGTGCAGGTGCGGACGGCCCACGTCAACGCCGACTGGCCGAGCGACTTCACCGAGGACGGCTCGCGGGGCGCGAGCGACCACGACCCGTCGGTCGCCCGGTTCCGGGCGCAGCCGTCGCTGCGCGTGGCCGACGCGTCGGTGGTCGAGGGCGACAAGGGTGACCGGACGCTGACCTTCCAGGTCACCGTCTCCCGTCCGCTGTCGACGCCGACGACGCTCTGCGCCGCGGCGGTGGGCCTGACCGCGTCGGCCGGGTCGGACTTCGACCCGTACGTCGGCTGCCGGGTGCTGCCCGCCGGGCAGACCTCGCTGGCGTTCCCGGTGACCGTGCGGGGCGACCGGAAGGTGGAGGCGGACGAGAAGATCGCGTTCGCGGCCGCCGGCCCGCTGAGCCTGCGCCTCGCCGACCCGCTGGCGATCGGCACCATCACCGACGACGACTGACGTCCGAGGTACGACGACGGCCCGTCGTCCGGGAGTGCACCCTCCCGGACGGCGGGCCGTCAGCCGTCGGGGCGCGGCACGCGCGGCGGGGGCGGCACGTTCCGGTACTTCGCGACGCGGACCTCCCGCAGACCGACGCAGGGGCAGCCGCCGGCCGACGCAGGGGCACCGCTGGCCGGCGCAGGACATCCGCAGACGTCACTTTCCGTGATAACCGACCCGCAAGCCATGCCGACACTCGGCGTGATCAGCCGCGCCGACTGCTTGATCTCGGCGGCGCACCCGATCGACCCATGAATCGCCGCTGAGCAGGCAATACTGGAGTTGACCCTGCGCCGGGCCAGGGATGCCTCACAGACGCTCTGCTCTGCACCCCTCACCGCACCAGCCACCCGGTGTCACTGGCGCGTCGGTGGGTGCAGAGCAAAGCGTCCGAAGGACACCGTCGCACTCGGACGCACAAGTAACGGTGAGTAGCCAGGCATCCGGTGACTGCCGCGAAGACGCGCCGAGGCATCGCGGGCCCAGCGTCGTCGCCCCCGCACGCGAACGTGGGCGAACCGGTGGGCCGCACCTCGCCGTCGCGCGCGGTCGCCGGCTGCGGCGACTCCGCGGTGGCGGTGGCTCCCCCGTGGCTCAGTAACGCTCGCGGAGCAGCTGGGCGGCCTCGACGGCCCAGTAGGTGAGGATGATCTGCGCACCGGCCCGGCGGATCGAGGTCAGCGTCTCCAGCATCACCCGCTCCCGGTCGACCCAGCCGTTCGCGGCGGCCGCCTCGACCATCGCGTACTCGCCGGAGACCTGGTAGGCGGCGACGGGGACGTCGACCGCCGCGCGGACCGCCGACACCACGTCGAGGTAGGGCAGCGCCGGCTTCACCATCACCATGTCGGCGCCCTCGGCGACGTCCAGCGCCACCTCGCGCAGCGACTCGCGCAGGTTCGCCGGGTCCTGCTGGTAGGCGCGCCGATCCCCCTCCAGCGCGGACTCCACCGCGTCGCGGAACGGGCCGAAGAACGCCGAGGCGTACTTGACCGCGTACGCCAGCACCGCCACGTCCTGGTGGCCGGCGGCGTCGAGCGCCCGGCGTACGACGCCGACCTGGCCGTCCATCATCCCGGACGGCCCGACCACGTGGACCCCGGCGGCGGCCTGGGCCACCGCCATCTCGGCGTACGCCTGGAGCGTGGCGTCGTTGTCGACCGCGCCGTCGGGGGTGAGCACGCCGCAGTGCCCGTGCGAGGTGAACTCGTCCAGGCAGAGGTCGCTCATCACGACGGTGGCGTCGCCCACCTCGGCGACCACGTCACGGATGGCGACGTTGAGGATGCCGGCCGGGTCGGTGCCACCGGAGCCGCACTCGTCCCGCGACGCCGGCACCCCGAAGAGCATGATGCCGCCGACCCCGGCCTGGACCGCCTCGACGGCGGCCTTGCGCAGCGAGTCCCGGGAGTGCTGGAGCACCCCCGGGAGCGACGCGATCTGCCGCGGCTCGGCCAGCCCCTCCTTGACGAACATCGGCACGACCAGCTCGGCCGGGTCGACGCGGGTCTCGGAGACCAACCGCCGCACGGCCGCGTTACGACGCAGCCGGCGGGGCCGGATCTCGGGGTACGGCATGAGGAGCCTCCCTGTCAGCGGAACCTCAGGGCGGTCGGCCCCTGCACCTTCGAGCCACGGCGCTGCTTGGCCGGCATCGCCGCCAGCTTCTCCCGCAGTTCGACGGCGTAGGCGGCGAGCGCCTCCACCAGGTCGGGCACCGAGGCGTGCGGCGGCTGCACGTCGACCCGCAGGCCGAACTCCGTCGCGGTCTCCGCCGTCTTGGGCCCGATGACTGCAACAACGGTACGGGCGTGCGGCTTCCCCGCGATACCGACGAGGTTGCGCACGGTGGAGGAAGACGTGAAGAGCACCGCGTCGAACCCGCCCGACTTGATCGCGTCGCGGATCTCGGCGGGCGGCGGCGCCGCCCGGACGGTCCGGTACGCGGTCACGTCGTCGACCTCCCAGCCGCGCTCGGTGAGCCCGGCGGCAAGGGTCTCGGTGGCGATGTCGGCGCGCGGCAGCAGCACCCGGCCGACCGGGTCGAGGATCTCGTCGTGCGGCGAGAACTCGGCCAGCAGGCCCTCGGA
Organism: Micromonospora coxensis; assembly: GCF_900090295.1. Classification (NCBI taxonomy): domain Bacteria; kingdom Bacillati; phylum Actinomycetota; class Actinomycetes; order Micromonosporales; family Micromonosporaceae; genus Micromonospora; species Micromonospora coxensis. Next base: position 2,928,556 of record NZ_LT607753.1, read on the forward strand.
GGACTGCTCCCCGGAGGGCACCAGCTCGGGCTGGATGCCGAAGGCGCGCACCGCGTCGGCGGTCGCCTCGCCGATGCAGGCGATCTTGACACCGCCGAAGTGGCGGGCGTCCAGGCCGTGCTCGGCGAACTTCTCCCAGACCGCGCGGACGGCGTTGACCGAGGTGAAGATCACCCAGGCGTACCGGCCGTCGACCAGGCCCTTGACCGCCCGCTCCATCTGGGCGGGGGTACGCGGCGGCTCGACCGCGATGGTCGGCACCTCGCACGGGATCGCCCCGTACGCGCGCAGCCGGGCGCTCATCACGCCGGCCTGCTCCTTGGTCCGGGGGACGAGCACCTTCCAGCCGTACAGCGGGCGGTTCTCCCACCAGCTCAGCTTGTCCCGGTCGGCGACGCCCGCGCCGACGGTGAGCACCACCCGGCCGGTGAAGCCGAGCGCCGCCGCCACGAACGAGTCCACGGTCGACGTGGTGGTGTACTGCGTCTCGCCGGTGCCGTCGCCGGTCACCGCGACGCCGGTGGTGCCGTCCACCCCGGCGGCGAGCAGGCCGTCCCGGATGGCGGCCAGGTCGCCGGCGTCCACGGCCAGCGCCAGCGAGCCCCGGCCGACGGCGGCGGCGAGCGCGTCGAAGTCCAGCGTGCTGACGTCCTCGACGTCGGCGGCGGTACGCACGCCCGGCAGCGGCACACCGGCGTACGTGGCGACGCCCTCGGCCTGCCCGACGCCCGGGACCACCTCGAAGTGCGCGGCGGTACGCGCCACCGCCTGCACCTCCTTGACCACCGAGTCGTGGCCGAACGGGTCACCGGCGACCAGGTGCACCGCGTTCAGCCCGGAGCGGGCCGCGGAGATGAGCACCTTCGCCACGTCACCCGGCACACCCTCGGCGGGGGTGAACTGGGCGTCCTCCTTGGCCTCGGCGCGGACGACGTCGAGCAGCGACTCGGGGACTCCCCGGTCGTACACCACCTGGTCGGCGTCGACCAGGGCGTCGTGCGCCCGGCGGGTCAGCAGGCCCGGGTCGCCGGGGCCGGCCCCGACGAATGCGATCCGGCCTACGGGCTTACGGGTGCGGGTCATTCTGTGCTCCCAAATTGCTGGGTCCCCGGGCCGGTGCTTCCGTCGTGGCCGAGGATCGAGTCGGCGCCGAGGTCGAGGAGTTCGGCGGCGAGTGCCTTGCCGATCTCCGCCGCGTCGGCGGGCGTTCCGGTGCGGGACAGCCGCAGGTCTCTGGTGCCGTCCGGGCTGATCACCGCCCCGCGCAGGTAGATCTCCTCACCGACGTCGCCTTCGGCGAGTTCGGCGTAGGCGGCGACCGGAGCGGAGCATCCGGCCTCCAGGGTGGCCAACAGCGCCCGTTCCGCGACGACCGCGGCCCGGGACGGTGCGTGGTCGAGCACCGCGAGCAGCTCGACCAGGTCCGTGTCGTCGGCCCGGCACTCCACCGCCAGCGCGCCCTGGGCGGGCGCGGGCAGCATCAGCATCGGGTCGAGCGTCTCGGTGATCGCGTCGGCCCGCCCGATCCGGGCCAGGCCGGCCCGGGCCAGGACGACCGCGTCGAGATCGGCGTCCGGGCCGAGCACCCGCCGCAGGCGGGTGTCGATGTTGCCCCGGATCGGGGTGACCTCCAACTGCAGGCCGAGGGCGTGCAGCTGGGCGATCCGGCGCAGCGCGCCGGTGCCCACCACCGTGCCCGGCGGCAGCTCGGCGAGGGTACGACCGCCCTTGGCGACCAGCGCGTCGCGCGGGTCCTGGCGGGGCGGCACCGCCGCGACGTGCAGCCCGGCCGCCGCGGCGGTGGGCAGGTCCTTGTAGGAGTGCACGGCGAAGTCGATGGTGCCGGCGGTCAACGCGTCACGCAGGGCGGAGACGAAGACGCCGACGCCGAGCCGGTGCACGGGGGCGGAGGAGCGGTCACCGGCGGTGACCACCTCGACCAGCTCGACCGGGCGGCCGGTGGCGGCGGTCAGGGCCTCGGCGACCTGGCCGGACTGGGCCATCGCCAGGGCGCTGCCCCGGGTACCGAGACGCAGGGGACTGCTCATCGCTCACCTCCGGTGTACGGGGTGGTGTCGGTGTCGACCACGTCGGGCACCGTGTCCACCGGGGAGGTCTGCGGCACCTCCAGGTCGAACAGCTCGCGCAGCAGCGCGGCGTACTGGTCGCCGCCGGGCTCCGCGGCGAGCTGGCGTACCCGCACCGTGGGCTGGTGCAGCAGCCGCTGCACCACCCGGTGCACCGTCCGGGCGACCTCGGCGCGCTGGTCGTCGCTGAGGTCCGGTCGGCGCTGGGCGAGCCGGCGCAGCTCGGCGCCGACCACGTCCTCGGCCCGGCCGCGCAGCGCCGCCACGGTGGGCGCCACGTCCGCGCCGCGCAGCCAGCTCAGGAACGACTCGACCTCGCCGGTGACGATCCGGGTCACCTCGGCGGCGTCGGCGGCGGCCGGGCCCTCGGCGAGCAGTCCGGCCATCCGGTCGATGTCGATCACCTCGACACCGGCCAGCCCGGCCACGCCCGGCTCGACGTCGCGGGGCACCGCGAGGTCGAGCAGGACCAGCGGGCCCCGGTCGGGGTCGCGCCGGGCCAGCGCCCGGGTCACCACGTCGAGGGTCAGGACCGGTTCGGTGGCCGCGGTGGCGGCCACTACGATGTCCACTGTGGAGAGCGCGTCGACGAGCGCGGCCATCGGGACGGCGTTCGCCCCGTACGACTCGGCCAGGCGTACCGCCCGGTCGGCCCCCCGGTTGGTGACGGTGAGCGGGCCGGCGCCCAGCCGGGAGAGCGTCGCCACGCTCAGCGCGCCCATCGCGCCCGCCCCGACCACCATGGCCGGCCGGCCGGAGAGGTCACCGTCGAGGTGATCGGCGGCCAGGTCCAGCGCGGCGGTCACCACGCTCTGCCCGGCGCGGTCGATGTTGGTCTCGGCGTGCGCCCGCTTGCCGACCCGCAGTGCCTGCTGCATCAGCTCGTGCAGCAGCCGCCCGGCGGTGTCCGCGCCGCTGGCCCAGTGGTACGCGTCGCGCAGCTGGCCGAGGATCTGCGCCTCGCCGACCACCATCGAGTCCAGCCCGGCGGCGACCCGGAAGACGTGGTCGACGGCGGCGCCGTCGTAGTGCACGTAGAGGTGGTTGGCGAGCGCGGCCGGCGGGGAACCGGCCTGCTCGGCCAGGACGGCGCAGATGTCGCCCAGGCCGCCGTGGAAACCGGACACGGCGGCGTAGACCTCCACCCGGTTGCAGGTGGAGACCAGCACGGCCTCGGCGACGTACGGCTGGGCGACCAGGCGGTCCAGGGTGCGGGTGAGATCGGCAGGGGCGACCGCCAGTTGCTCCAGGGTGGCGACCGGAGCGGTGCGGTAGGACGCGCCGACGACGAGCAGTTTCACGTGCCGATCGCCTCCTGGGTGTCGGGGGCCGTGAGGCCACCGGGCAGGGCGGTGAGCGCGGACCCGCCGGTGGCCGGGAGCGCGGTCAGGGACGCCTTGCGGTGCTCGTGGAACGACAGGATCTGGAGCTCGATGGCGAGGTCGACCTTGCGCACGTCGACGCCCTCCGGCACCGAGAGTACGCACGGCGCGAAGTTCAGGATGCTCGTGACACCGACGGCGACGAGCCGGTCGGCCACGGCCTGGGCGGCCGGGGCGGGGGTGGCGATGACGCCGATCGAGATCTGCTCCTCGGCGGCGACGTCGGCCAGGTCGTCGACGTGCCGTACGACCAGGCCGTTGATGATCTCGCCGACCCGGGACGGATCCGCGTCCAGGAGCGCGGCGATCCGGAAGCCGCGGCTGGCGAAGCCGTCGTAGCCGGCCAGGGCGTGACCGAGATTACCCACGCCGACCAGCGCGACCGCCCGCCGTTGGGTGAGCCCGAGCACGAACTCGATCTGGTCGACCAGCAGCCCGACGTCGTAGCCGACGCCCCGGGTGCCGTACGAGCCGAGGTGCGACAGGTCCTTGCGGAGCTTGGCCGAGTTCACCCCGGCGGCACTGGCCAGCCCTTCGCTGGACACCGTCTCGTGACCGGCTTCGGCGAGGTTGTGCAGGGCACGGAGGTACTCGGGGAGCCGCGCGACGGTCGCCTCCGGGAGGTCCGGGAGCGCCGGTACGGCACCGGCGCGGCCGGGCGCGCCAGGGTGACGGTGCTGACTCATGAGACTCCGTGCGGTGCGATCCTCGGCCGGTGACCGACCGTTTCGGGACTCCCGCTGGCGACCGAGGTTGCCGGCTGTGCTAGCAGGGCGCGTCGGAACTACAGGGTAGGCGCTTGTGAAGACGTGCACAAATCGCGATCTTGCTGTCTCGCGACGTGCCTTCACCAGGCCCTCCATTCTGCAAGATCGATCCGGCGGCCTTCGCCGACGCCGCTGCGCGATTATTGCTCAATCCCGACTTCTCTGACCAATCGCGCGCGCTCCCCGGCGACGTGGCGTACCCCTCACCAGCACGTACGGTGGCCGGACCGCCCCGGCGGTGGGCGGCGCCACAGGACGGGAGGCGGGTCTCAGCGCAGCGTGGTGGCGAGGGTCACGGCCTCGGTCAGGGTGTCGGCGACCGGGTGACCGGAGGCCCGCAGCGCGGCCGGGTCCGACAGGCCACCGGTGTAGAGGACGCAGTGCGCCCCCACGCTCATCGCGGCGTCGGCGTCGTCGATCGAGTCGCCGATCAGCACCACGTCGGGACCGTCCAGGCCCAGCTCGGCCAGGTGCTTGGCCAGCCACCCGGCCTTGAAGCCACCGCCGACCGCGGCGCGCAGCCCGTCCACCCGGGCGAAGTGCGGGGTCAGCCCGTACGTGTGCACGGTCGGCACCAACTCGTCGTGGAACCACATGGACAGCAGCGACTGGGTGCCCGGCCAGGCGGCGATCGCCGCGGTCGCGTCCTCGGCCAGCGCGCACGAGGTCAACCCGGCCCGGTACGCGTCGTGGAAGATCCGGTCCAGCGCGCCGAACGCCTCGGCGTCGACCGCCCGGCCCAGCATGTCCGCGTAGTAGTCGGCGATCGGCCGGCGGAACCGGACCCGGTGCTCGTCCACGGTCACCGAGGGACCGCCGACGCTGGCGAAGGCGACGTTGGTGGCCCGCACCACCAGGTCGAGGTCGTCGAGCAGGGTGCCGTTCCAGTCCCACACCAGGTGGCCGCGTGCCGGAGTCATCGGTGCACCATAAGCGGCGATCAGAGCTGCGGGGTGGTCAGGTCCCGCAGCAGCCGCTCCTCCTCCACCCGCCAGTAGCCGTGCTCCTTGCCGTCGAGCAGCACCACCGGCAGCCGGTCGCCGTACTCGCGCTCCAGCTCGATGTCGTCGGTGACGTCCTTCTCCACCCACCGGTCACCGGTGACGGCCACCACCCGGTCGAGCGCCGCCTTGGCGTCGTCGCAGAGGTGGCAGCCGGGCCGGGTGATCAGGGCGAGCCGGGCGTCACTGGACATCGGGCACCTCCGGGGAGCGGGCGGCCGGGACGGACCGCAGCTGGGTCTTGCGTACCTTGCCGATCACCGAGTACGGCAACTCGTCGACGAACTCGACGGCGGTCGGGCACTTGAACCGGGCCAGGTTACGCGCGCAGTGGGCGAGCAGTTCCTCGCCGGTGACCGGCTGCCCGGCCGCCGGCACCACGTACGCCCGCACAGTCTCGCCCGTACGGGGGTGCGGCACACCCAGGACGGCCGAGCCGGCCACCCCCGGGTGCGCGTCGAGCACCAGCTCGACCTCGTGCGGGTAGACGTTGAAGCCGTTGACCAGGATCAGCTCGCCCAGCCGGTCGACCAGGAAGAGGTCGCCGTCGGAGTCGGCGTAGGCCACGTCCCCGGTCGCCCACCAGCCGTCGGCGTCCGGCCCGCCCCGGCCGTCCGGCCAGTAGCCGGCGAAGAGGTTCGCCCCGCGCACCACGATCTGGCCGGGGTCGGTGCCGGACGAGGGGTCGGCGGGCCAGGGCTCGTCCGGGTCGTCGTCCGGCTCGGCGACGCCGTCGCGCCACAGGTCGGTGCCGTCCGCGCCGACGAGGCGCACCTCGACGCCGGGCAGCGGCCGGCCGATCGAGCCGGGCTTCGGCTCCCCGCCGACCAGGGTCGAGGTGAGCACCGGCGCGGTCTCGGTCAGGCCGTACCCGACGTGCACCGGATGCCCGGTGACCTCGGTGAAGCGCGCCGCGGTGGCCGGGTCGAGCGGCGCCGCGCCGCAGACCGCGACCCGCACCGGGGCCATCGCCGCGACCACCGCGTCGGCGTCCGCCGCCGACCAGGCGAGGAACATCGACGGTACGCCGACCAGCACGCTGACCCGGTGCCGGGCGATCTCGTCGAGCGCGCACCCGGGCCCCGGCTCGTCGACCAGCACCCCGGTCGCGCCATGGTGGACGACCGCGCCGAGCCCCGAGTTCAACCCGTACGCGTGGAACAGCGGCAGCGCGAGCAGCACGGTGTCGTCCGGGCCGACCACCGGCGGCTCGATCCGGTCGATCTGGTCGTGGTTGGCCGCCAGCGCCCGGTGCGACAGCATCGCGCCCTTGGGCCGCCCCTCGGTGCCGGAGGTGTAGAGCAGGACGGCGAGGTCACCCCCGGCGCGCGCCGGCGGCTCCCCCACCTCCTCCGGCAGGGTGGTGTGCACGGCGCGCAGCGCCGGCAGCTCCCCGGCGACGGTGGCCACCCGCTCGGCGACCTCCCCGGTCGCCAGGAGCAGCGCGGCGCCCGAGTCGGCGAGCACGTGGCGCAGCTCCCGGGTGGTGAAGCCGGGGTTGACCGGCACCGCGACCAGCCCGGCGCGCAGGGTGGCGAGGAAGGCCACCACGAAGTCCGGCGTGTTGGGCAGGGCGATCGCCACCCGGGCCGGCACGGCGTCGGCGGCGTCGGGATCGGACCCGGCCGGCACGGCACGGGCCAGCGCCCGGGCCACCGCGGTCACCCGGGCGTCCAGTGCGGACCAGGTCAGAGTGGTCTCGCGCCAGTGCAACGCGGGGCGGTCGCCGTGCTCGGCGGCCGCGCGGCGGAGCCGGTCGGCGAGGTGGGGCGCGGTGCTGTCGGCGGCGTCCTGCACGGTGGCTGAGTCTGGCACAGCACCACCCCGTCGGACCATGCCCGCGCGACGTCCACTCCAGATCAAGTCGTGACGTGAAAGTCAACCGCACACGACGGACAACCGGTCCGCCATCTGTGCGACGCAGGGGGAAATACTTTGGCCCTGTGTAACGGACTTGCCACGCGCGGGTGACGTTGGCCCTATCATCACTCGGGTCGGCTCACCCCATTTGCCGTGAGTCGACACCCCTCAGCCCGAGGAGGCCCCCGTGCCTGTGAGCGCATTGGACCAGCACCTCAAGGGGATCTGCCGCGCGTCGGCAACCCCCCACGCGGCCCTGCCCGACCCGGGCAGACCGGACGCCGCGGCGACCCGTCGCCGCCCCGGCCGGCCCGCCGCGCAGTGGACCGGGGAGGCACGGTGACCACGTTCGGCTACGCGGAACGACCCGCCGGGCTGACCGGCCCGGCCCCCCGAACATCGCCGAACGAACGGCTGGACGCCGGTCGCGGCGCGGACCCCGGCTCCCGCCGGCTGCACCAGCGCCCGCACCACAACGAGGCGGCCACCCGACCGGCCGTGCCCGGCGGCAACGCGGCGCCCGGCGGCCGGATCGTCGCGCCGAACCGGCCCGCCATGCCGCCGGCACAGAGCCGCCGGGTCGGCGAGCCGTCCGCCGTGACCGACCCGGCCGGCGCGGAGACCGCGGTGCTCCCGGCCGTGCCGGCCGGCGACACCGCCGTCATCCCCGCGGTGCCCGCCGCCACCAACCCGAGCACCGGGTTCCCGAGCCGGCCCGACCCGTCCGACCCGGCCACCGAGGTCTGGGCGCTGGTGGAGCGCGCGCAGGCCGGCGAGGCCGAGGCGTTCGGGCTGATCTACGACCGGTACGTCGACACCGTCTTCCGCTTCGTCTACTTCCGGGTCGGCAACCGCCAACTGGCCGAGGACCTGACCTCCGACACCTTCCTCCGGGCGCTCAAGCGGATCGGCAGCTTCACCTGGCAGGGGCGTGACCTCGGCGCCTGGCTGGTCACCATCGCCCGCAACCTGGTCGCCGACCACTTCAAGTCCGGCCGGTACCGGCTGGAGGTGACCACCGGCGACGTGCTCGACGCCGACCGCGAGGACCGCGGCCCGGAGGGCAGCCCGGAGGCGGCGGTGGTGGAGCACATCACCAACGTCGCCCTGCTCACCGCCGTCAAGCGGCTCAACCCGGAGCAGCAGGAGTGCATCGTGCTCCGGTTCCTCCAGGGCTTCTCGGTGGCCGAGACCGCCCGTGCGATGGGCAAGAACGAGGGCGCCATCAAGGCGTTGCAGTACCGGGCCGTCCGCGCCCTCGCCCGGCTGCTCCCGGACGGCTTCCAGCCCTGACCACGGCCCCGACGCCGGCCCCCTGACCCGGGGCCGGCCGACGTCCGGTGCCCGTGACGACGATCACTCTTGGTAATTTCGCCGCCGCCGCCCCCGTAACCGGCACCCGGCGCGGTCCGTTTCTCCGGGTGCGACCCGTGGTTGTCCCGGCGTCCCCCGGGCCACCCGGTCCGGCTCGTACGGTCGGCACCCGTGCCGTCCGTCGGCGTCACGCTGCCACCGGTCGCTGGTGACGACCACGGCCGACCCGGCCGGACCAGCGAGAGGGGGTGCCTGCGGTGGACAGCGACCTCTTCTCCCGTCGGCGGGCCGCACGCTTCGCCCAGCTTCTCGACGAGGCGAACGGCGGCCGGCGCCACCACGTCCGGTCCCGCGCCGACGACCAGCTCGCCGCCCTGGTGGCGGTCGGGCGGCGGCTCACCGAGGAACGGCCGGACGTCGAGGTCGACGCCGAATTCCGCACCGGGCTGCGCGCCATGCTGGTCGCCACGGCGGAACGGGAGGGCGTCGGCGCGTCGGCCACGACCACGCCGGAGACCACCCCGGCCGGCAGCCGGACCTCACTGCTCGGCGCGGTGACCGCCCGTCAGGTCCGCGCCCGGGGCGCCATCCTGGTCGGCATCGCCGCCGGCGCCGTCGCGGTGTCGGGCATCTCGGCGGCCAGCGAGGACGCGGTCCCCGGTGACGCGCTGTACGGCATGAAGCGCTCCACCGAACGCGCCCAGCTCGCCCTCGCCAGCTCGGACCTCAGCCGGGGCCAGCTCTTCCTCGACTTCGCCCGCACCCGGCTGGACGAGGCCGCCTCCCTGCGCGGTGACCTGACCGGCTTCCGCGCGGTGCTGGACGACATGGACGCCGACACCCGCCAGGGCGTACGCCTGCTCACCACCGCCTCGACCCAGCGGTCGGACACCGCCGGGCTGGACGCGGTGAACACCTTCGTCGCCGGGCAGCGCCAGGCGGTCAGCGGCCTGCTCGACGGGGCCGACCGCGCCGAGCGGGAGCGCACCCGCCGGTCGCTCGCCCTGCTGGACGCGGTCCGCAAGCGCTCCGACGCGCTGCGCGCCGCGATCGCCTGCGGGCTGTCCACGCCGGTCGGCACCGACGCCCTCGGCCCGGCCCCGGCCGCCTGCCCCGTCGACCGCTGAGGGCGTGGAGCAGTTCACGCCACAGTTACGCCTTCGGGCGGCCGCCCGTCACACACCCCCGACTAGGCTCAGGGGCAGGCGCGGTCGTCGTACGGAGGGAGGTCGCCGTGGTCCGGTCCCGCAAGGTCACGGTCAGCACCGACGTCCACGGGCACACCGCCGGCTGGGCGGAGGTCGAGCCGGCCGTCCCGGTGACGCCCGACCCGAGCGCCGCGGCCTTCTTCGACGTGGACAACACGATGATGCAGGGCGCGTCGATCTACTGGTTCGCCCGTGGGCTGGCCGCCCGCAAGTACTTCACCACCACCGACCTGGCCCGGTTCGCCTGGCAGCAGGCCCGGTTCCGGCTGCTCGCCACCGAGCACGCCGGCGACATGTCGCAGGCCAAGGAGGCGGCCCTCACCTTCATCGAGGGCTGGCGGGTGGACGAGGTCGAGCGGCTCGCCGAGGAGATCTTCGACGAGCTGATGGCCCCGCGCATCTGGGCCGGCACCCGTCGTCTCGCCGAGCGGCACCTCGACGCGGGTGAGCGGGTCTGGTTGGTCAGCGCCGCCCCGGTGGAGATCGGCCGGGTGATCGCCAGCCGGCTCGGCCTGACCGGCGCGATCGGCACGGTGGCCGAGGTGGTCGACGGCGCGTACACCGGGCGGCTGGTCGGCGACCTGATGCACGGCCCGGCCAAGGCGGAGGCGGTCACCCAGCTCGCCGCGGTGGAGGGGCTGGACCTGTCCCGCTGCGCGGCCTACAGCGACTCGGCGAACGACCTGCCGATGCTCTCCACGGTGGGCCGGGCGGTGGCGATCAACCCGGACGGGACGCTGCTGCGGCAGGCCCGGGAGCGGGGCTGGGAGGTGCGGGACTTCCGCACCGGCCGGCGGGCCGTCAAGATCGCCGTACCGTCGACGGCGGCGGCCGGTCTGCTCGCCGGCGCGGTCAGCGCGGGGATGGCCCTGCACCGCCGCCGACGCGCCGGCGTCTGACCGCCGGGCGTCCCGACCCGCGACCGCACCCGGCCCGGGGTCAGGGGCCGAACGGGTCGGGGCGGCGTTCCAGCAGCTTGTGCAGGGTGTGCTGGATGGTCTCGCGGACCTGGTCGGCGAGGTTGAACACGACCAGCGGGTCGTCCGCCGAGTCGGTCAGGTGCGCGGTGGGGATCGGCGGGCAGAACTCGATCAGCCACTTGCTCGGCAGCGGCACCATGCCCAGCGGGCCCAGCCACGGGAAGGTCGGCGTGACCGGGAAGTACGGCAGCTTGAGCAGCCGGGCGAGCGGCTTGATGTCGGCGAGCATCGGGTAGATCTCCTCGCCGCCGACGATGGCGACGGGCACGATCGGGGTGCCGGTCCGCAGCGCCGCCGACACGAACCCGCCCCGGCCGAAGCGTTGCAGCTTGTACCGGTCGGAGTAGAGCTTGCCGATGCCCTTGAAGCCCTCCGGGAAGACGCCGACCAGTTCCCCGCCGCCGAGCAGCCGCTCCGCGTCGGGGTTGCAGGCGACGGTGCCACCGGTCTTGCGGGCGATCTCGGAGACCACCGGCATCCGGAAGACCAGGTCCGCGCCGAGCAGCCGCAGGTAGCGGTGGCCGGGGTGCTGGTCGTGCAGGGCGGTGGCGAGGATCAGCGCGTCCAGCGCCACGGTGCCGGAGTGGTTGCCCACCACGAGGCCGGCGCCCTGCTCGGGCACGTGTTCCAGGCCGGTCACCTCGGTGCGGAACCAGTCCCGGTAGAGCCGGCGCAGCAGCGGGTGGAAGACCGCGCCGGTCAGCTCCGGGTCGAAGCCGAACTCGTCGACCTCGTACTCGCCGGAGAGGCGTCGGCGCAGGAAGGCCAGCCCGGCGGCGACCCGGCGGTCCCAGGGGTCCCCCGCCCGGTCCGGCACCGCCGGCCCCTCCGGCGCACGCCCCGACCCGCCGGCCGGTGACTCGTCGGCGGCCACCGGCTCCGGCACGTCGCCGCCCATGGCTACCGGGACGCCGGTGCCGGAGGTGGCCGGCACGTCGCCGCCCGTGGCTACCGGCACATCGCCGCCGGTGACGGCCGGCACGTCGCTGTCGGAGGTGGCCGGCACGTCCCCGCCGGTGGCGGCCGGCACGGCGTCCGGGTGCTCACCGGCCGGGTCCGGTCCGGCGGCGGTCGCGGGGGCGCGGACCGGCTCGTCGGTGGCCGAGGTGTCCGGCTCCTCCCGCGTCGCCGGTGCGGGGGCGGCGGCCTTCGTGGCCCGCCGGTGCCCGTTGCGCCGCGCCGGCTGCGCGTCCGGCCCGGCGACGGTCAGCGGTACGTCGTACCGGCCCTCGGGGCGCTCGTCGGACCTGCTCACGAACGCTCCTGTACGGCTGAACGGACCTGGCGGATGCTCTCCAGCACCAACTGCTCGGCGGCGGCGAGCGTGTCCCGGGTGAGCACCACACCGCCGTGGTGGGCGCGGATGAAGTCGTCGAACGCGGCGGCGGTGGAGCGCGGGGTGAAGCCGTACTCCCGCTCCAGCCGGCTGGTGTCCACCACCCGGCCGTGCACGAAGAGGTCGACCTGGTCGAGGCCGTAGCGGCCGAACCCGAGGTTGCGGGCGAGGGCGGCGGCCCCGGAGAGGCCCGGCTCCAGCACCGGCACGGCGACCCGGCCGGCCCGCCGGATCGCCTGCGACAGGGAGAGCACGCCCGGCCCGGCGACGTTGTACGTCCCCGGGTGGTCCTCGGCGATGGACCGGTGCAGCACCTCCAGGGCGTCGTCGAAGTGCACGAACTGCAGGCGCGGATCCCGGCCGAACACGGTGGGGACGAACGGCTGGGAGAAGTAGCGGGTGAGCGTGGTGTCCGCGGTGGAGCCGATGAACGGCGCGAAGCGCAGCACGGTGGCGGTGACGTCGGCCCGGCGCCGGCGGAACCCGCGGACGTACCCCTCTATGTCGAGGATGTCGCGGCCGAAACCGCCGCGTGGCACCTCGCGCGGCTCGGTCTCCTCGGTGAAGACCGCCGGGTCCCGGAAGGACGCGCCGTACGCGGCCGTCGAGGAGCGGACCACGAGCTTGCGCAGCCGGGGGGCCCGCTGGCAGGCGGCGAGCAGCTGCATGGTGCCGATGACGTTCTGTTCCTTCATCGCCGCCCGGCCGCCGTGCTGCGGGTCGGGGGCGCTGACCAGGGCGAGGTGCACCACGGCGTCGACGTCGAGGTCGGCGAGGAGGCCGCCGAGCGAGCCGAGGTCGAGGCGGACCCGCTCGACCCGGTCGAGCAGGTCGGTGAACTCCGGGCCCGGGGTGGTGGGGTCGACGCCGATCACCCGCTCGATGCGGGGGTCGGCGGCGAGCCGGGCGGCGACGTGTGCGCCGAGGTAACGACCGACCCCGGTCACGACGACGACCCCCGGAGCACCTGGGGTGCCACCGGGGGTCATCGGGAACGCCTTGACCGGCAGGCGGGACCGAGCCGGGACGTCCGCGGCCTGATCACCTGAGCCTCCGAGGGTCGACAGTGCTGGCAAGTGGTGCCGGATGCCGGGCCGTGGCCCGGCATCCGGTCACTTGCCGAGACGGCGACGCTGGACGCGGGTCTTGCGCAGCAGCTTGCGGTGCTTCTTCTTAGCCATGCGCTTGCGGCGCTTCTTGACCACCGAGCCCATACGACAGCCTTTCAATGCAACGTGCGGGGCGGACGGGTGGCACCACGACGGTGGCGCCGACGACCGCATGCGGACAACGGAACCGGACCAGCCTGGTGGCGTCGGGGCACACCGGCGTTGCGGTCACGGTCGGCTCCAGGGTAGCCGGAGAGCGTCAGCAGGACCAACGCGCCCCCGTCGATGCCCGTTACGTCGCACTCGACACCCGGTCAGGCGGTTTCCTGGAACGCGCCCCGGAGGTAGTCGTGCACCGCGTGCTCGGGCACCCGGAACGAGCGGCCGACCCGGACCGCGGTCAGCTCACCGCTGTGCACCAGGCGGTAGACCGTCATCTTGGACACCCGCATGACCGACGCCACCTCGGCGACGGTCAGGAACTTGACATCCGACAGCCGACCGTCGGACTGTGACCCGGCCATGGCTCACCCGACCCATCCCATGCCCGGCGCGTGCCACCCGAGGTGGAGATCCCGCCCGGCCGGCAACGCGCGTGTAACCAGTACGGTAGCGGGGCGGCTGTGACCGGCGCGATCCCTTCGTACAACTGATCATGCCCGGGCCGTTGTTCACCCGGTCGTGACCTGCCGTTATCCACCCGAAAGCGCCTCACGTCCCGTTGCCGGGACCGGCGTCGGAGTCACTCGGCACGCAGTGCGACCACCGGGTCCAGGCGGCCGGCCCGTTGCGCCGGCACCACCCCGAAGACGATGCCCACCGCCGCCGAGACGCCGAAGGCGAGCGCGAGCGACCACCAGGTGATCGCCGCCGGGATCGGCGAGACGGCGTCCACCAGCAGCGCGGCGCCCACCCCGAGGGCCATGCCGGCCAGCCCGCCGATCGCGGTGAGCAGCACCGCCTCCAGCAGGAACTGCACGCCGATGTCCCGGGGCCGCGCGCCGACCGCCTTGCGCAGTCCGATCTCCCGGGTCCGCTCCCGTACCGAGACGAGCATGATGTTGGAGACGCCGACCCCGCCGACCAGCAGGGAGATGCCGGCGATGGCGGCCAGCACGCCGGTGAGCACGCCCAGGATGTCGCCGAGCACGCCGAGGATCTGCTGCTGGGTGACCGCGCTGAACTCGGTGTCCGGGTGCCGGCGGGACAGCTCGGCGACGATCCGCTCGCCCAGTTCGTCGATCCGCTCCCGATCCGGGGCCTTCACCGCGATGCCGTCCACCCGCTGGGTGCCCCAGAGCCGCTGGGCGGCGGTGACCGGCACGTGCACCTCGTCGTCCCGGTCGACGCCGAGGCTCTGCCCGAGCGGCGTGAAGACGCCGATCACCCGGAACCGGACCCCGGCGAGCGTCACCTGCTGGCCGAGCGGGTCGCGGTCCGGGAAGAGGGCGCGGGCCACCGAGTCGCCGAGCACGGCCACCCGGCGGCTGGTGTCCACGTCCGCGCCGGTCAGGTACCGGCCCCGGGCCAGCGACCGGGTGAAGACCGTCGGGGTGGTCTCCAGCACCCCCTGCACGGTCGTGAAGTCGGAGCGGTTGCCGGCGCGGGCGGTCGCGCCGGAGGCGATGGTGACCGCCACCCGGTCGGGGTCACCGACCACCCGGGACACCGCGTCCACGTCCTTGAGCGTCAGCGGCGAGACCACCGGAGCGGTGCCCACCTCGATCCGGCCGGGGACCACCAGCAACAGGTTGGAGCCGAGCCCCTCGACCTGCTGTTCGACCTTCTGCTTGGTGCCGGTGCCGATCGCGACGAGCAGCACCACCGAGGCCACCCCGATGATCACGCCGAGCATGGTCAGGGCGCTGCGCATCCGGTTGGCGCGCAGCGCGTCCAGCGCCACCCGCCACGCCTCGGCCACCCTCACGCCGCACCCCCGGCCGCCCGCGCGTCCCGGTCCCCGGCGTCACGTCCCGTGGCTCCGCCGGCCGGCTGCCCGCCGTCCGGTCCGGGTCGGGCGGCGTCCGCACCGTCCGGGGTACCCGGACCGCCCTCGCGCGGAAGGCGCCCGGTGGCTCCGGCGGCGCCACCGGAGCCACCGGACGGGTGCCCCGGGCCGCTTCCGGACGCGGACCGGGGCTCCGCGCTGGGAGCGGTCCTCAGTGTCTCAGGTCCGTCTCCGGCGTCCGACAGCGGTCGATCATGAACGGCGGCCCCCGTCGACTCCGCCCGCGTCGCCGCAGGTGACGCCGTCGCGACGGTGTCCGACACGACCACCCCGTCCCGCATGGCGATCCGCCGCCGGGCCCGGGCCGCCACCTCGTTGTCGTGGGTCACCATCACCAGGGCCACCCCCGACTCGGCGTTGAGCTGCTCCAGCAGGGCCAGCACCGCCTGCCCGGTGGCGGTGTCCAGGTTGCCGGTCGGCTCGTCGGCGAGCAGCACCGTCGGGTCGGTGACCAGCGCCCGGGCGATCGCCACCCGCTGCTGCTCACCGCCGGACATCTGGTTGGGCCGGTGCTCCAGCCGGTGCCCCAGGCCGACCCGGCCGAGCATCGCCGCCGCCCGCGCCCGCCGCTGCCGCGCCCCCACCCCCCGGTACACCAGCGGCAGCGCCACGTTGTCCACCGCCGACGTCCGCGGCAGCAGGTGGAACGCCTGGAACACGAAGCCGATGGTCTCGTTGCGCAGTGTCGCCAGCTCCGGCGCGGAGAGGGTGGTCACGTCCCGGCCGCCGATCACCAGCCGGCCCCCGGTCGGCCGGTCCAGGCCGCCGAGCAGGTGCATCAACGTCGACTTGCCCGAGCCGGACGGCCCGACCAGGGCCACGTAGTCGCCGGGCGCGACGGTCAGCGTCACCCCGCGCAGCGCCGGCACCGAGACCCCGTCGAGCTGGTACGTGCGGGACACGTCGACGGCCTCGATCGCGGGAGCGGGGTTCACCCGACTTCCTGGCCGTCGGTGACCCGGTCGGCCCCGCGCACCACCACCTGGTCCCCGGCCCGCACCCCGTCGAGGATCTGCACCAGGTCCGGCCCCTGCACGCCCACGGTGACCGCCACCCGGTCCGCCTGGCCGTCCCGGACCAGCCAGACGGCGTCCCGGCCGTCGGCGGAGAAGACCGCCGAGGCGGGGACGGTGACCGCGTCGGCGGCCTCGCGTACCCGCAGCCGGACCACGGCGTTCATGCCGGGGCGGGGCGCCGGGGCGGCCTCCTGGTCGCCGAGCCGGCCCGCGCCGAGGGCGAGCCGCACCCGGTAGCTGACGCCGCCCCGCGCGGAGCTGCTGGGCAGCACGTCGACCGAGCGGACCGTGGCGTCGTACGTGGCGCCGGTGACCGCGTCCAGCTCCACGGTGGCGGTCAGGCCGGGACGGACCAGCAGCACGTCCGTCTCGTCCACCTCGGCGAGCAGGCCGAGCGCGCCGGTGTCCACGACGGTGAGGATCGGGGTGCCGGCGGTGACCCGGCCGCCGGCCGGGATCGCGTCGTCCACCCCGGGCGGCGGGCCGGAGCGGGTCGGGGCGAGCGCCGACGGGTCCAGGCCGGCCGGGAGCTGACCCCCGCCGAGCAGGGCCGCCAGGTCGGTGCCGCCCCCGGACGGGGTGCCGCCCGGCTGCACCACTCCCGGGATCGGGGCGCGCAGGGTCAGCGCGTCGACGGTCGCCTTCGCCAGGTCGTACGCCTGGCGGGCCTGCAGGCGCTGCGCCGACGACAGCGCGCCGACCGCGGAGTTGAGCCCGGCGACGCCCCGCTGCACCGACCGGACCGCCTCGTCGGCGGTACGCGCCGCGGCGGCGTACTGCTTCTGCGCGGACGTGACCTGGGCCAGCAGCGCGTCGCGTACCTTCTGGTCGGCGATCTTGCCGGCGGCCTCCCGGGCGGCGTCGAACGCCTCGTCGGCGGCCTTGTCGGTGCCGCGCCGACGGGTGCCCAGGCTGCCGACGGCGACACCCCGGCCGGCCCGGTCGGCGGCCCGCAGCGCCTCACGCGCCTGGCGCAGCCGTTCCTGGGCCGACGGCGAACTCACCACGGCGAGCACCTGCCCGCGCCGCACCCGCTGTCCGGGCTGGACGCGGAGGCTGGCCAGGGTGCCGTCGGCGGGGGCGGTCACGGTGGCGGCGGCGCGGGCGGTCACGGTGGCCGGGGCGTCGATCACCTCGGCGACCGCGGCGCGGGACGCGGGGGCGAGCGTGACGTCGGACTTCTCGTCGCCGCACGAGGCGGCGGTGCTGCCGGTCAGGGCGACGACGGCGAGCAGGGCGGTGAGCAGGCGGGGCCGCGTGGCTGTCAGGGGCCGCGGCGAGTCGGTGCGGCGCACCGGCCAACCTTAGCCGGGCGTCGATGCCACCGGCGGAGCGGCCGGACCGGCCACCGCCGTCACCCGGCCACCGACCGGACGTACCCGACGCACTGCTCGTGCAGCGTCGACCACCGCTCGCCGAGGACCTGCTCGGACGCCTCGTCCACCGGACGCCGGTCGTGCACCACGGACCGGAAGAAGGCCAGCGTCTGCTGCTCGCCGTACCGGTCGACCAGATGCCGGACGGCGAGATAGCCGACGCCGTAGCTGCCGCCGACCCGGTCCGCCGTGGCCGCGTCGGCCGGGGCGAGCGCCTCCAGCCGACCGTCCCAGTCGCCGGTGACCAGTCGCCGGACCTCGTCCAGCCCGTCGTAGCGGCTCACCGGCGCGCCGTCGGCCCCGGCGTACTCGGCCAGCCCCTCCACCAGCCACCAGGCCGGCCGGCCGGGGTGCCCGCGGTCGGGCAGCGAGGCGGCGTGGGTCAGCTCGTGCCGCAGCAGCTCACCCGGGCCGGGGGCGGGCAACGCGTCGGCGTTGAGCACCACCTCGTGGTGCCCGCCGCCGACGCCGACGGCGTACCCGGCGGTCCACTTCGGGCGGCCACCGCCGTACCAGCGTCGCCACTCGGCCCGGCCGGCGTAGAAGACGCGGTACCGGTCCGGCGGCGGGCCGGCCACCGCGTACCGGTCGGCCACCTTCGCGGCCTCCTCCGCCTCGGCGAGCAGGCCGGGCAGCTTCCCCCGCAGCGCCGGGGTGGTGGCCACGATCGTCCGCGCGCCGACGGCCACCACCAGCTCGCTGACCTCCCAGGGTCGCGCGCCGGCCGGCGCCGAGCGGGACTCCTCGACGGCCAGCAGCAGCGGGGCGTCGCCGCCCTCCCGCCACCGGGTGGGGATCAGCACCGGGCTCGGCGCGCAGTCCGGCACGACCAGGCAGTACCGGAAGGTGACCAGTTGCCGCCACTGGCCCGGCCGCCCGGCGACCGGGGTGGGCAGCCCCTCGGGTTCGGCCCGCCAGACGGAGACCCGCAGCGCCCGCAGCGCGGCGAAACGGCGGGTGAGTTCGGTCCGGGCACCCCGGTCGGCGACCGCGAGGAAGCCGGCCCGGTCGCCACCGAGCAGGGCGGCGGCCTGTCGGTCGAGCTGGGCGGACAGCCGCTCGCCGACCCGCCGGGCGGCGAGCGTCGCGGGATCGTCCGGCGCGGCGGCACGGCCGGCCCCGGGCCGGTCGGTGTCCCGGTCCGCGAGCCCGGTCAGCAGCGCCGCCGGCACGCCGCAGGCCAGCAGCGCGAGGACCGTCGCGACCGCCGCCCAGGGCCACCACCGCCGGGGTACGGGCCGGACGGGCCCCGGATCCGGCACCGGATCCGGATCCGGTGCCGGGGCGG
Source organism: Micromonospora coxensis (assembly GCF_900090295.1). NCBI lineage: Bacteria > Bacillati > Actinomycetota > Actinomycetes > Micromonosporales > Micromonosporaceae > Micromonospora > Micromonospora coxensis. The sequence goes on from NZ_LT607753.1 coordinate 2,947,288, forward strand.
GCTCCACCGCTGGGACCGGGGCCGGAGCCGAGGCCGGAGCCGGAGCCCAGGTCGAAGTCGGAGCCGAGGTCGGGGCCGAGGTCGGAGCCGAGGTCGGGGCCGAGGTCGGGGCCGGGACGGCGGCCGCGGGTGGAGTCGGGACGGCGGCCGGGGACGGCGCAGCGGTGGCATCCGGGGAGGGGGGCGTGTCGGCCGGAACACCCGGGCCGGGCTCGTCCGGTGTCTCGGCCCGCAGGCCCGGCGCGGAGTCGTCCGGCCCCGGCTCGTCGTTGTCGGTCGCCGGCCCCTCGGTCACCGGCGAAGGGTACGACCGATCGGGCGACCCGGGCCAGCGCCACCCGCGCGTCGGCCCGACGGCCCGATGGCGGCGGCGAGCATCGCCGGCTCCACCGGGAGGGCGATCGCCAGCAGCACGACCCGCATCACGGCCTCCAGTGCCGGTACGCGGTGTCCAGCCCGGTCACGAGCTGGTCGAACGAGTGGTCGATGCTGCGGGGCAGGCCGAACCCGCCGGCCGCCTCCAGCACGACGAAGCCGTGCACCGCGCTGCGGAACATCCTGGTGGCGTCCACGGCGGCGTCGTCGCGCAACCCGTACCCGCGCAGGACCGCGAGGATCGCGCCGACGGCCCGCTCGGCGACCGCGAGGTGCTCGGGGTCGGCCGGGTCGGGTGCCCGCTGGGTGGCCGGGTAGCGGCCGGGGTGGCGGTGGGCGTACCCGCGCCAGGCGGCGGCGACGGCGCGCAGCGCGTCCAGCCGGGCCCGGCCGGCGGCGGCGCGGATCATCTCGTCGGCCAGTTCGGCGGTGGTCAGGACGGCGAGTCGGTGGTGCAGCTCCTCCGCGCCCCTGACGTGCTTGTAGAGGCTGGGCACCGCGACCCCGAGCCGGCCGGCGAGGGCGGCCAGGGTCAGCTTCTGGTAACCGACCTCGTCGGCCAGCCGGGCAGCCTCCCGCACCACACCGGCCGGAGTGAGCCCGGCCCTAGGCACCGGTGGTCACCGCCAGGAACTCGACGAGCTGGACGGCGGTGGCCCGGGGCTGGTCGGCGTGCGGGTAGTGGCCGGAGTCGGCGATCATGCGGGCCTCGGCGGTGGTGAAGAGCCGGCGGGCGGCACGGGCCTCCGCTCCGGGATCGGGGAAGTCCGGGTCCTCGGCGCCCATCAGCACCAGCACCGGCTGCCGGACATCGGACGCGCGGGCCGTCCAGTGCGGCGCGACCGGTGCGATCACGCCGCGCACCGCGTCCATCCGGCCACGCATCCCGGCGACGATCTCCCGGCGGTACGCCGCGTCGTCCGCCGGTCGTCCGCAGGGGAAGAGCGTGCGGTGGAACCGGCCGAAGAGCCGAGGGCTGCGCAGCACGATCGCCTGGACGACCCGCAGGGCCGGGTTGGCCCTGGGCTGGGCGACGAACGGGCCGATCTGGACGATCCCGTCGACCAGCTCGGGCGCGTCGCCGGCGGCGAAGACCACGGCCGCGGCGGCCGACGAGCTGCCGACCAGCGTGGCCGGGCCGCCGAGGGTACGCACCACGGCCAGCAGGTCCGCCCCGACCTCGGCCGGCGCGTACGACGGCCAGTGCGCGCTGGAGTCGCCGTGCCCGCGGACGTCCACCGAGGCCACCCGGTAGCCCGCCTCGACCAGCAGCGGGACCAGGTGCCGGAAGGTCCGCCGGTTCTCCCCCATGCCGTGGGCGAGGACCACGAGTGGCCCGTCCCCGTGCACCTCGTACGCGATGGTCCCACCGTCCCGTGCCACCTGGCTAATTGTCATAGCATTCAGGCTAACACTATTAGCTTGTGCGGTCGACGCTTGACCTGAAGTCGGGTGGAGGTCGCAGGATCGGCCGCATGACACCGACCGCCGGCACCCACCTCCGCATCGCCCGCCCCAGCCGCGACCTGGCCGCGGCCGAACGGTTCTGGGTGGGCGGGCTCGGCCTGGCCGTGCTGTACCGGGGCGAGGCCGGCGGGCCCGGCGAGCACGACCTGCTGATGGTGGGCTGGCCGGACGCCGCGTGGCACCTCGAACTGGTCGGCGGGGCCGCGCACACCGTCGCGCCACGCCCGACCGAGGAGGACCTGCTCGTGCTCTACCTCGACGGGCCGGTCGACGACGCCCTGGTGCAGGAACTGCTACGGGCCGGCGGGACGCGGGTCGCCGCCGGCCCGTACTGGGACCGCTGGGGGGTGACGGTGGCCGATCCGGACGGCTACCGCCTGGTGCTGAGCACCCGGAGCTGGGCGAACGCCTGACTCACTTCTTCGACATCAGGGCCCGGCCGAAGAAGGCCAGGTTGGCCGGACGCTCGGCGAGCCGGCGCATCAGGTAGCCGTACCAGTCCTCGCCGTAGGGCAGGTAGGTCCGCACCGTGTAGCCCTCGCCCACCAGCCGGGTCTGCTCCTCCGGCCGGATGCCGTACAGCATCTGGAACTCGAAGCGGTCCGGGCCGCGGTCGAACCAGCGGGCCCGGTCCTCGCCGATGGCGATCAGGCGCGGGTCGTGGGTGGCCAGCATCGGGTAGCCGTCGCCGGACATCAGCACGTTCATGCAGCGCACGTACGACTTGTCCACCTCGCGGGCGGTCTGGTACGCCACCGACTCCGGCTCCTTGTACGCCCCCTTGCAGAGCCGCACCCGGGAGCCGGCGCCGGCCAGCTCACGGCAGTCGGACTCGGTGCGCCGCAGGTACGCCTGGAGCACCGCGCCGGTCGACGGGTGGTCCTTGCGGAGCTTGGCCAGGATGTCCAGCGTCGAGTCGGTGGTGGTGTGGTCCTCCATGTCCAGGGTGACCGTGGTGCCGGCCTCGTCGGCCGCCGCGCAGATCGCCTTGGCGTTGTCGTACGCCAGTTGCTCGTCGAACTTCTGGCCCAGCGCGGAGAGCTTGACGCTCACCTCGGCGGCCGGGGTGAGCCCGGCGCCGGAGAGCATCCGCAGCAGCGTGAGGTATTCGTCCCGGGTGGCGTTGGCCTGTTCGGCGGTGACGGTGTCCTCACCGAGGTTGTCGAGGGTGACCGCGAGGCCGTCGGCGACGAGTTCGCGGGTCGCGCGCAACGCGTCGTCGGTGCCGCTGCCGGCGACGAACCGGCGGACGACGTCCCGGGTGAACGGGGCCGTCGCGATGAGCCGCTCCACCTGGGATGACCGGGAGGCGGCGAGGATGACGGAACGGAGCATGAGCCGAGCGTAACGCCCGCCGACCGCGCTTCGCCGGGCGGCGGCCGGAGCACCGGCCATCGGGTCCCGGGCGTCGCACAGGCCCCGTTCGGGGGAGCGCGCCGGTGGCGTCCATCGGTTACAACCATGAACGTGGAACGACACCCCCGCCGCCGGCTCCGGTCCGCCTCCGTGCAGCTCGGCGCGCTCACCGCCCTGGCACTCGCCCTCTCCGGCTGCAACATGTCCTCCGACGACGACGATGACGACTGCGCTCTCGGGCCGGTCGGTGGCGGCGGGGAGACGGTCGCGCTGGCCATGCGGGTGCCGACCGTCACCGCCGGCACCGGACGCACCGAGCCCCGACCCCCGGCCACCGCCGTGCCGGAGCGGGGCGGCTTCGGCACCCACCTCGCCTCCTGCGGCGGCTGAGGTGCGGCGCGAGGCGTCCACCCCCCGCCCGGACTGGGCGGCCACCATCCTCGAACAGGGCCTGGTGTACGCCACCACCGAACTGCCCGACGGCGACACCATGTCGTACTGGGACGAGACGGCGGCGTACGCCTTCGACCTGGCCGAGGTGCTGCGGCTGGAGGAGGCGACCGAGGAGCTGCACCGGATGTCGGTCGCCGCCGCCGAGCACGTCGTCGCCCGCAACCGGTACGCCGAGTTCGGCATCCCGGCCTGGGCCGCCGAGGCGGTGGCCCGGTCGCTGCGGGAGCAGCCGCCGACCCTCTACGGCCGCTTCGACCTCGCCTACGACGGCAGCTGGCCGCCGAAGCTGCTGGAGTACAACGCCGACACCCCCACCTCGCTGGTCGAGGCGAGCATCATCCAGTGGTACTGGCTGGAGGGGACCCACCCCGACGCCGACCAGTGGAACAGCCTGCACGAGCGGCTGGTCGGGGCCTGGGCCAAGATCGGCGCCGGGCTGCACGACCGGCGGGTGCACGTGTGCTGGTCGAACGAGGAGGAGTCCGGCGAGGACCAGATCACCGCCGGCTACCTGGCCGAGACGGCCCGGCAGGCCGGGCTGGACGTGACGCTCCTGCCGATCCAGCACATCGGCTGGGACGGCCGACGCTTCGTCGACGCCGAGGACCGGCCGGTCACCACCTGCTTCAAGCTCTACCCGTGGGAGTGGATGCTGGCCGAGCCGTACGGCCCGCCCGCGCTGGAGCCGGGCACCCCGACCACCTGGATCGAGCCGGCCTGGAAGCTGCTGCTGTCCAACAAGGCGCTGCTCGCCGTGCTCTGGGAGCTGTACCCGGGCCACGAGTACCTGCTCCCGGCGTACCTGGACTCGCCGCGAGAGATGACCGAGTACGTGGCGAAGCCGCTGCTCGGCCGGGAGGGCGGCTCGGTCCGGATCGTCACCGGCGGCGCCGAGATCGCCAACCCGGGCATCTACGGCGACGAGGGCTACTGCTACCAGGAGTTCCGGGCGCTGCCGGAGTTCGACGGCAACCACATGGTGCTGGGCAGCTGGATCGTCGACGGCGAGTCGGCCGGCATCGGCATCCGGGAGAGCGAGAGTCTCATCACCGACGGATACGCACGGTTCCTGCCGCACTACATCGACGCGCCGCGCGCCTGCTGAGTCGTCTACGGTTGGTGTCGTGAACTTCGACGCGTACGCCCGGACCGGCGTTGATCTCGTCAACGCCCGCCTGGACGACCTCGACGACCTGCGGGCCATCTTCCCCGACGACAACGCGTGGATGCGCGACGAGGTGTCGGAGCGGGACCTGGCGATCTTCCGGCGGGCGCAGAAACGCCTGCGCGACGTGTTCGAGTACGGCACCTCGGGGCGCGACGCCCAGGCGGTGACCGAACTGAACGCCCTGCTGGAGGCGTTCCCGGTGCAGCCGCGGATCTCCGGCCACGACTCCAGCGACTGGCACATGCACGTGACCAGCCGGGGCGCCTCGGTCAGCGCGGAGTACCTCGCGGGCGCGGTCTGGGGCCTGTCGGTGTGGCTCTGCGAGTACGGCAGCGCCCGGTTCGGGGTCTGCGCGGACGAGCGCTGCGGCAACGTCTACCTGGACACGTCGTCCAACTGCTGCCGACGGTTCTGCTCGGAGCGCTGCGCCACCCGCTCCCACGTGGCCGCCCACCGGGCCCGCAAGCGGGCCGCCGTCGACCAGAACCCCGTCCCCACCCAGCCCGAAGCCCCCCTCACCCCCGTCAGCTGACCCCACCCCACTCCCCCCACCCCACCCCACTCCCTCCGCCCTGCCCGCCAGTGCCGGTGATCAAGAAGTTTGCGTACTCCGGAGGCCCGGAACCGTGCACAAACTTCTTGATCAACAGAGGCAGCCCGGGGGCGGGAGGGTAGGAGGGCGGGAGGGCGGGAGGGTGGGGTCAGGGGGTTACCGGGGAGGGGGCGGTGAGGTTGGCGCGGGCGAATTCGAGGGCCTCGCGCAGGTCCGCCTCGCGGACGGCGCGGCTCTTCGCGCCCCGGGTGGTGACCTCGACGGCCACCGAGCCGGTGAAGCCCCGGCCGGCGAGCGAGCGCAGCAGCTCGGCGCAGGGCTGACCGCCCCGGCCGGGCACCAGGTGCTCGTCGCGTCCCTCGCCGGTGCCGTCGCCCAGGTGCACGTGCGCCAGGCCGGCGCCCATCCGGTCGGCCATCGCCAGGGCATCGGTGTGCGACGCGGCGCAGTGCGACAGGTCCAGCGTGTAGGAGGCGTACCCGGCCTCGGTCGGGTCCCAGCCCGGGACGTACGGGACGAACTGCCGGCCGGCCATCCGCACCGGGTACATGTTCTCCACCGGGAAGCGCAGGTCGGGGTGCTGCCGGGCGATCCGGTCCAGCCCGTCGGCGAAGGTGCGGGCGTAGTCGCGCTGCCAGGTGAACGGCGGGTGCACCACCACGGTCGGCGCGCCCAGCGTCTCGGCCAGCTCCGCCGACCGGCGCAGCCGCTCCCACGGGTCGGGGCTCCAGACCCGCTGGGTGACCAGCAGACAGGGCGCGTGCACCGAGAGCACCGGCACGCCGTAGTGCTCGGCCAGACCGCGCAGCGCGCCGGCGTCCTGACTGACGGCGTCGGTCCAGACCATCACCTCGACGCCGTCGTAGCCCAGCGCGGCGGCCATCTGGAAGGCCGCCGCGGTCCGCTCAGGGAAGACCGAGGAACTGGAGAGGAGCACGGGGACGCGGGAAGTCACACCCATCAGGGTAGCCCCGCCCCCCGCACCGCTTCAGGACGAGCAGCCGCAAACCGCCCAGTTCGGTTGCCGAGCGTCACATCGGCTCCAGCTGATCCAACCGGCGCAGGATCACTCCCTCACGCAGCGCCCACGGGCAGATGTCCACCGACGCCACGTCGAGGCGACGCATCACCGCCTCCGCCACCACCGCCCCGGCGAGCAGCTGGTGCGCCCGCTGCGCGCTGACCCCCTCCAGCTCGGGGAGCTGGGCCGGCGGGATGTGCCGGATGAACCCGAGCACCTGGCGCAGGCCCGTGCGGGTCAGGCTGCGCCGGGCCCAGAGCCCCGCCCCGGACGGGGCGGCGCCGGCGAGCCGGGCCAGCATCCGGAAGGTCTTCGAGGTGGCGACCGGCCGCTCCCAGCCCACCTCGGTCAGCTTCCCCAGCACCGGGTCGAGCAGTTCGTCGACGTACTCCCGCAGCTCCTCCACCGCCTCCCCCGACGGCGGCGTCAGGCCCGACGGGTCGATCCGCAGCCGCTCCCGGCTCAGCCGCCCGGCGCCCAGCGGCAGCGAGACCGCCACGTCCGGCTCCTCGTCGATGCCGGCGGCCAGCTCCAACGAGCCGCCGCCGATGTCCATCGCCAGCAGCCGCCCGGCCGACCAGCCGAACCACCGCCGCACCGCGAGGAAGGTCATCCGCGCCTCGTCCGCGCCGGAGAGCACCTCCAGGCGTACCCCGGTGGTGTCCCGGACCCGGGCCAGCACCTCGGCGGCGTTGGTGGCGTCGCGCACCGCGCTGGTCGCGAAGGCCAGCAGGTCGTCGGCGTCCAGCCCGGCCGCGGCGGTACGCGCCATGCCGACCGCCTTGACCAGGCCGTCGGCGCCCTCCTCGGTCAGCGCGCCGTCCGGGCCGATCTGCTCGGCCAGCCGGAGCACCACCTTCTCGGAGTGCGCCGGCCAGGGGTGCGCGCCGTGGTGGGCGTCGACCACCAGCAGGTGCACCGTGTTGGAGCCGACGTCGAGGACACCCAGTCGCATGCTGTCGACCCTAGGGCCAACACGTTCGGCCGGCTCGCCGGTCGGGCGGCGTCACCCCGCGTAGGCTGGTCCGGGTGACGAGCCAGGTGGAACTGCACGTGCTGGTGGACGACCCGGACGACCCGCGCAGCCGCGAGGTGGGCCTGGACTTCCCGCGCGAGTGGATCGAGTTCGTCGACCCGGCCGACGCCACCCACGTGGTCCGCGCCGACCTGACCTGGCTGCTGTCCCGCTGGACGTGCGTCTTCGGCCGGGGCTGCCACGGCATCGTCGCCGGCCGGGCCGCCGACGGCTGCTGCTCGCACGGGGCGTTCTTCACCGACTCGGACGACGAGAAGCGGGTCCGGGCGGCGGTCAAGCGGCTCACCCCGGCCACCTGGCAGCACTTCCGCAAGGGCTTCAAGAACTGGACCGAGAACGACACGATCGACGGCGAGAACCCGGCCCGGCGCACCGCCACCCGGGCCGTGGACGCGCCGTGCGTGTTCCTCAACGACGCCGACTTCCCGGGCGGGGGCGGCTGCGCCCTGCACGCCCAGGCGCTGCGTGACGGGGTGCACCCGCTGGAGTACAAGCCGGACGTCTGCTGGCAGCTGCCGATCCGCCGGGACCAGGAGTGGCACAAGCGGCCGGACAACACCAAGGTGCTGGTGTCCAGCCTGTCGGAGTTCGACCGGCGGGGCTGGGGCGCGGGCGGGCACGACCTGGACTGGTGGTGCACCTCGTCCACGGACGCGCACGTCGGCGCGGACCCGATGTACGTGTCGTACGGCCCGGAGCTGACCGCCCTGATCGGCGCGCCCGCGTACGCGAAGCTCGCCGAGGTGTGCGCGGCCCGGCTGCGGCAGGGCCAGGTCGCCCCGCACCCGGCCAGCGAGGGCTGACCGGGTCGCCCCGGCGGACGGACGGCCTACGGCTCGAACTTGTAGCCCAGGCCACGCACGGTGACGATGAACCGCGGCGCGGACGGCTCCGGCTCGATCTTGGAGCGCAACCGCTTCACGTGCACGTCCAGCGTCTTGGTGTCGCCGACGTAGTCGGCGCCCCAGACCCGGTCGATGAGCTGGCCCCGGGTCAGCACCCGGCCGGCGTTGCGCAGCAGCAGCTCCAGCAGCTCGAACTCCTTGAGCGGGAGCTGGACGGGAGCGCCGTCGACGGTGACCACGTGCCGCTCGATGTCCATCCGGACCGGGCCGGCGGCCAGCGTCGGCGCACCCGACTCGGCGACCTCGGGGCTCTGCCGGCGCAGCACGGCCCGGATGCGGGCGACCAGCTCACGCGGCGAGTACGGCTTGGTGACGTAGTCGTCGGCCCCGATCTCCAGGCCGACCACCTTGTCGATCTCGCTGTCCCGGGCGGTGACCATGATGATCGGCACGTGCGAGCGCTGCCGCAGTTGCCGGCAGACCTCGGTGCCGGACATCTCCGGCAGCATCAGGTCGAGCAGGACGATGTCCGCGCCGGTCCGGTCGAACTCGGTGAGGGCGGAGGGACCGGTCGCGGCGACCGACACCTCGAAGCCCTCCTTGCGAAGCATGTACGACAGGGCGTCGGAGAACGACTCCTCGTCCTCGACCACCAGTACGCGGCTCAACGGGGTGCTTCCTTTCCTTGGTCAGACCTGCCGGAGCTCGGCCGGGCCGGCCTCGATCCCAGCCGACGGCAGTATCGTCGCCAGGTCGTCCGGGGGGCTCGCGGGTAGCCGGAGGGTGAACGTCGACCCCCCGCCCAGGGTGCTGGAGACCTCCACCCGTCCGCCGTGGTTGCTGGCGATGTGCTTGACGATGGCCAGGCCCAGGCCGGTGCCACCGGTGGAGCGGGAGCGGGCCTGGTCGGCGCGGTAGAACCGCTCGAAGATCCGGTCCACGTCGTTCGGGGCGATACCGATGCCCTGGTCGGTGACGGCGATCTGGACGTGGTCGTCGTCGGCGTGGGTGGCGACCCGTACGACGGTGCCCTCGCCGGAGTAGTTGACGGCGTTCTCCACCAGGTTGGCCACGGCGGTGGCGAGCTGGCTGTCGCTGCCGTACACGGTCAGCCCCTTCTCGCCCTCGGTCACCACCTGGATGCCCCGGGCGGCGGCCGTGGTCCTGGTCCGGTCGAGCACCTCGGCGAGGACCCAGTCCACGGCCACCGGCTCGGGCGCCGGCTGCGGTTCGGCCCCCTGGAGCCGGGTCAGCTCCAGCAACTCCTGCACCAGCCGGCCCAGCCGGGTCGACTCGTGCTGGATCCGCTCGGCGAAGCGGCGGGCCGCGACCAGGTCCTCGGAGAGGTCGGGCGCGGTGGCGGAGGCCGGCTCGGTGGCGTCCAGCAGCGCCTCGGCGAGCAGTTGCAGCGCGCCGATCGGCGTCTTCAGCTCGTGGCTGACGTTGGCCACGAAGTCGCGGCGCACCCGGGCGAGCCGGTGCGACTCGGTGACGTCCACGGCCTCGACGGAGATGTAGCCGGCGCCGAGGCCCATCGCCCGCAGGTGCACGCCGAGCGGGTTCTCCCCGGCGTTGTCGCGGCCACGGGGCAGGTCCAGCTCGATCTCGCGCCGCACGCCGGTGCGGCGCACCTGCCCGGCCAGGGTACGGATCAACGGGTGGGCGGCGATCGAGCCGGGCGTGCCGCCGGTGCGCAGCAGCCCCATCGCCCGGGCGGCCGGGTTGACCAGGACCGGCACGTCGTCCGGGTCGAGCACGACCACTCCGGCGCGCAGCGAGTCGATCGTCTTGCGGCCGAGCCCGGAGAGCCCGCCGTGCTGGTCGTCGGGAATCGCGAGCCTCCCCATGCTCCATCGGGAGCCACGGCCCCCCGACGACGCCGTGCGGCGTCGCCACGATGCCAGGGGCCGGGACAGCAGCAGTCCGGCGACCAGGCCGGTCACCAGTGCCATGGCCACGACGGCGGCCACCACCCAATCCACCTGGCGATCGTAGGGTCATTGTTAACCTGAGGAACGCCCAGATCAGGACGAACCACTCTCACTTCCGCAGAAGTTCACTTTCGGGTCCCGCGTCGTTCACCGGAGTTCACCTCGGGTCCGCTCCCCCGGCCTACGGTGGGCCGCGCACCGCCGACCGGACCCGCCGGGACCCCGGCGACCACCGAAACCCCAGGAAGTGACGATGCGCGACGAGTTCCGGGCCGACCTGCAGACGGTCAGCCAACTGCTGGTGGACATGGCGGAGGGGGTGCGCGCCGCCATGCACCGGGCCACCCGCGGCCTGCTCAAGGCCGACCGCGAGGCGTCGGAGGCCGTGATCGCCCGCGACGCCGAGATCGACGACCTCTACCGGCAGGTCGAGGAGCGGGTCTGCGACCTGCTCGCCCGGCAGGCGCCGGTCGCCTCCGACCTGCGCGCCATGATCACCGCGCTGCACGTCGCGGCCGACCTGGAGCGGATGGGCGACCTGGCCGACCACGTGGCGAAGACGGCGCTGCGCCGGCACCCCTCGCCGGCCGTGCCGGCCGAGCTGCGGCCGGTCTTCACCGACATGGCCGGCATCGCCGACCGGATGGCCGAGAAGATCGCCAAGGTGCTGGCCAGCCCCGACGCGGACCTCGCCGCCGAGCTGGACCACGACGACGACGCCATGGACGACCTGCACAAGAGCCTCTTCGGCGTGCTGCTCGGCGAGGACTGGCCGTACGGGGTGGAGACGGCGATCGACGCCACCCTGCTCGGCCGCTTCTACGAGCGGTTCGCCGACCACGCGGTGAACGCCGGCGAGCACGTCGTCTACCTGATCACCGGGGAGAGCACGCCCACGTCGAACTGACCGTGGCACGGCGACGGCCCCCGGGGAGTCCCCGGGGGCCGTCGCCGTCTCGTCAGCGGCCCTGGTTGGCGACCGCGGCGGCAGCCGCCTTGGCGGCCTCCGGGTCGAGGTACGTGCCGCCGAGCACCTGCGGGCGCAGGTTCGGGTCGAGGTCGTAGCGCAGCGGGATGCCGGTCGGGATGTTCAGCTTGGCGATCGCCTCGTCGCTGATCTGGTCGAGGTGCTTGACCAGGGCGCGCAGTGAGTTGCCGTGCGCGGCGACCAGCACCGTGCGACCGGCCAGGATGTCCGGCACGATCGAGTCGTACCAGTACGGCAGCATCCGCTCGACGACGTCCTTGAGGCACTCGGTACGCGGCATCAGCTCGGTCGGCAGCAGCGCGTACCGCGGGTCGCCGACCTGCGAGAACTCGTCGTCGTCGGCGATCGGCGGCGGCGGGGTGTCGTACGACCGGCGCCAGAGCATGAACTGCTCCTCGCCGTACTGCTCCAGGGTCTGCTTCTTGTTCTTGCCCTGCAGGGCGCCGTAGTGGCGCTCGTTGAGCCGCCACGACCGGCGCACCGCGATCCAGTGCCGGTCGGCGGCGTTCAGCGCCAGCTCGGCGGTGCGGATCGCGCGCCGCATCACGCTGGTGTGCACCACGTCCGGCAGCAGGCTGTGCTCGCGCAGCAGCTCGCCGCCGCGGCGTGCCTCCTTCTCGCCCTTCTCGGTCAGGTCGACGTCGACCCAGCCGGTGAAGAGGTTCTTGGCGTTCCAGTCGCTCTCGCCGTGCCGCAGCAGGACCAGCGTCCCGACGGTGGGCCCTTCGCTCGCAGTCATGCCGATCATCCTGCCGCACGTCACCGGAGGACACGCGGTCAGTGGTCGTGACGACCACCACGTGGAAATTCCGGTGACCGGTGATTCGCCCGGACACTAGGTTGTAAGGCGCTGAACATAGGACGGTCATTACCTGAGCGGGGGCGCGGGCGTGCGGACGATGACGAGCTGGTTCCGGGACACGACGGGCGGGCTGCCGAGGACCTTCTGGTACCTCTGGACCGGCACCCTGATCAACCGGCTCGGCTCGTTCGTCCTGGTCTTCCTCGCCATCTACCTCACCCAGGAGCGCGGCTTCTCCGCCGCCCAGGCCGGCCTGGTGCTGGGCCTCTGGGGCGTCGGCGGCGCGGTCGGCACCACCGTCGGGGGCACCCTCGCCGACCGGTGGGGCCGCCGCCCCACCCTGCTCACCGCGCACCTCGGCGCGGCCGCCATGATGCTGGCGCTCGGCCTGGCCCGGCCGTTGTGGGCGGTGGCCGTGGGGGCGCTGCTGCTCGGCATGTTCGCCGAGGCGGCCCGCCCGGCATTCGGGGCCATGATGGTCGACGTGGTGCCGGCGGCCGACCGGCTGCGCGCCTTCTCCCTGAACTACTGGGCGATCAACCTGGGCTTCGCCTGCGCCGCCGTCCTCGCCGGCCTGGCCGCGCAGTCCAGCTACCTGCTGCTCTTCGTGGTCGACGCGATCACCACGCTGGTCACCGCGCTGATCATCTTCGCCAAGGTGGGCGAGACCCGCCGGGCCACCACCCCCGCCGCACCCAAGGGCGGCCCGGCCCCGGCCGGGGCGCTGCGGACCATCCTCACCGACCGGGTCTACCTGGGCTTCGTGGCGCTCAACCTGTTCGGCGCGCTGGTCTTCCTCCAGCACATCTCGATGCTGCCGATCGCGATGGGCGACTCCGGCCTGAGCCCCGCCACCTACGGCTCGGTGATCGCGCTCAACGGCGTGCTGATCGTGGTCGGTCAGCTCTTCGTGCCCCGGCTGATCAAGGGGCGGAGCCGGTCGCACGTGCTCGCCCTGGCCTCGCTGGTGATGGGCGTCGGCTTCGGCCTCACCGCGTTCGCCGAGGCGGCCTGGTTCTACGGGCTCACCGTGCTCATCTGGACCCTCGGCGAGATGCTCAACTCGCCGTCCAACGCCACCCTGATCGCCGAGCTCTCCCCCGCCGAGCTGCGCGGTCGCTACCAGGGCGTCTTCTCGCTCTCCTGGCAGGTGGCCGGCGCGGTGGCGCCGGTGGCCGGCGGCCTGGTCCGCGAGCACGCCGGCAACGCCACGCTCTGGGCCGCCTGCGCCGTGATCGGCGGGCTGATGGCGGTCGCCCACCTGGTCTCCGGCCCGGCCCGGGAGCGGCGCGCCGCCCAGCTCCGGCCGCCGGCCGAGCCGGTCACCCCGGTCACCGCCGTGCGACCGCCGGCCCCGCAGGCGGCCGAGGCCGCGGCGACCGCGCCGGCTCCCTCCTGAGTACGCGGACAGCCGCCCCGCCCCCGGCCACGCACCCGGGGCGCCGGCCCGGACGGTGACCGGGAACACGGTGGCGTAGCGCCCCCGGCCTCCCTACGGTCGGGGGCGCAACTGTCAACAAACTTGCCTGGAGGACGGGTGCGCGGCCTGCGGCGCTGGTGGGACGACACGGCCGGCGGGCTCCCCGCCGTCTTCTGGTACCTCTGGACCGGCCTGCTGGTGAACCGGGCCGGTGCCTTCGCGGTGCTCTTCCTGCCGCTCTGGCTGACCGAGGAACGGGGTGCCGGCGAGTCCCTCGCCGGCGCGGTGGTCGGGGCGTACGGGGCGGGCGGGGCGGTCGGCGTCCTGCTCGCCGGGGTGCTGGCGGACCGTTGGGGACGGCGGGCCACCCTGCTCGCCGCCCACCTCGTCGCGGCCGGGCTGATGCTGGCGCTGGCGTTCAGCACGCACCTGGCGCTGATCGCCGTCCTCGCCGCGCTGGTCGGGATCGCGCACTCGATGCCGAGCCCGGCGTTCGTGGCGGCGATCGTGGACGTGGTGCCCGAGCACCGCCGCTCCCGCGCGTTCAACCTCCAGTTCTGGGCGTTCAACCTCGGCATGGCGGTGGCCTCGCTGCTCGCGGGGCTGCTGGCCGAGGCGAGCTTCGTGGCGCTCTTCCTGGTCGACGCCGCCGCGACCCTGGCCGCCGCCGTACTCATCGCCGGGAAGGTGCCGGAGACCCTGCCCCGCGCCGCCGGCCCCCGCGCGACCCGGTCCGGTGGCGGGGATCCCGTCGCCGGCCGCCGGCCGGGACTGGCCACCGCGCTGACCGACGGCACCTTCCTGGTCTTCGTGGGGCTGACGTTCGTGCTGGCCGTGCTGACCATGCAGGCGTCGACGATCATGCCGCTGGCGATGCGCGCGGACGGCCTGGGCCCGTCGGCGTACGGGACGGTGGTGGCGCTGGGCGGCGCGCTGATCGTGGTGGGACAACTCTTCGTGCCCCGGTTGATCGACCGGCACCGCGCGCACCACGTGCTGGCGGTCTCCACCGGCCTGCTGGCGCTCGGCTTCGGGGCGCTGGCCTACGCCGACCTGCTGCCGGTCTACCTGCTCGCCGCGGTGGTCTGGACGGTCGGCTCGATGCTCGCCGCGCCGCCGAACGCGCAGATCAACGCCGACCTGGCCCCACCGGCGCTGCGGGCGCGCTACCAGTCGGTGTTCTACCTGACCTTCCCGGCGGCGTCCTTCGTCGCGCCGACGCTCGGCGGGGTGAGCCTGGAACACCTCGGGGAGCGGCACTGGCTGCTGGTGGGGGCGCTGGGACTGCTCGCCACCGCCGGTCACCTGCTCGCCGGGCCGTCCCGGGAGCGCCGGGTCGCGGCCCGCGCCGCCCGCCCGACCACCCCCGAACGGGCGCGGGTGGGCTGAGGCGGCGTCTCCGGGCCGGACCGCTGCGGGGCGTTCACGGCGGCGGGCGCTGGCGTTGCGTGGCGGCGGAGGTGCCACCTGGCGGTGCGGGTCAACGGCGAAGCGCCCGCTCCGACCGGAGTCGGAACGGGCGCTCGCACCGCTTGCCCGGCGGCGGCGGGCGACACTCACCCCCGTAAGCGTCGCCCGCTCGCGCCGCCGGTTCCACGGGTGGCACCGTCCCCCAACGATGTGCTCCACCCGTTTGGCGCCTCGCTCGGTGCACGGATCTGATCGATCCGCCGCTCCCCCGAACGATTCCGAGCGTGGCGCGGTGCAATAAAGTTAGTTCGCCCAGTTTCCGGATTCAACCTGGATCGCTGTCTCGCCCGTCACAACCACGGCGTCCGATCCGGTCGTCCCCTGCTCCGGGCCTCGGAGGTGGTCAACACGGCGTTCCCGTCGACCATTCCCGTAAACCCTCAGGCGTCCTCCCGTTCGGGGGACTCGGTACGGAAGAAGTTGCTCTGCCGCCCGTCGCGCAACTGCTCCTGGTAGATCAGGTTCAGCCGCCGTGCGTCGAATGTCCGGAACCAGTCGTCCCAGGTGATCACCTGCACCCGGCTGCTCTCCCGGTAGCCCGGGATCTCGAAGGTGAGCACCCCCGGCCGGCCCTCGCGCTCGGTGCCCGCGATGGTGGCCGGCCTGGCGCCCCGGGCCCGCGCCCAGTTGCGGATCACGTCGTGGTTGGTGGTGACGAGGCTGCGGCCGGGACGCTCCGGACGGTCCGCCGGCGAGCTGATCAGCTGCGACGAGCGTACCGAGCGGGCGGTGGACCGGCCGGTGCGCGCACCCGCCGCCGGGGCCGCCGCCTTGCGGGCCGGGGCCGCCTTCGCGCGCGCCGGAGCCGCCTTCGCGCGCGCCGGAGCCGCCTTGGCCCGGGTCGTGGTCGACTTCGCCGCCTTCGCGGGCGCGGCCTTCGCCCCGGTCGCCGCCCGGGTGGTCGTCGACCGCCGGGCCGCCGCCGTGGTGGTCTTCCGGGGCGCCGCCGCCTTGCGGGCCGGCGCCGGGGCGGCCTTCGCCCGGGTCGCCTTCCGGGCGCCCGTCGTCCTCGCCGCCGCGGCCTTCTTCGTGGCGGTCTTCCTCGCCGGGGCGCGACCGGCCGGGCCGGTGCCGCGCCGGGCCGCCCCGCCGCCCTCGGCCCGCAGGGTCCGCGCCAGCGTCTTCACCAGCTCGGGCTTGCGCAGCGCGGAGATGCCCGCGACGCCGCGCCGCCGCAGCTGCCCACGGATGTCGTCCACCTTCATCCGGGAGATCTCCGACTCGGAGATCCCGGGCGTGTTCGGGGTCCGGTTGCCCGCCCGACGTTTCGTCCCGGTCGCCGTTGCGCCGCGACCTGAGCTGTTCCGCTGAGCCATGACACGCTCCTCGACAGTCCGTCTCGGCCTGCGGCGGGTCCCACAACGCCGCACCGCAGCGGTGCGGCATACCCGTCAGGACCGGTCCGAACCTCCGGAGGACGGTTCGAAGAGGTGGGCGAAGGCGGCGAGGTTCGCGGTCGACTCGCCCCGCTTGACCCGCCACTCCCACTCGCGCCGGATCGAACTGCCGAAGCCGATCTCCAGCATCGTGTCGAAGGACTCGTCGGAGTAGGTCAACACGGCGCCGAGCAGCCGGTCCAGCTCGTCGGCGTCGATGCCGGCCGGGTTGACCCGTCCGGTCAGGTAGACGTCGCCGACCGCGTCGATCGAGAAGGAGACCCCGTACATCCGGGCGTTGCGTTGCAGCAGCCAGGCCCAGAGCTCCTCGCGGCGCTCGTCGGGCTGGCGCATCACGAACGCCTCGATCCGCAGCGCGTGCTCGCCGACGATCAGGTTGCAGATCGTCTTGAGCTTGTGGGTGCCCGGCAGGGTCACCGCGTACGAGTGCTCACCGGTCGACTCCCAGTCCAGCTCCCGCTCGGTGCAGACGGACTCGATCAGGGCGGCCAGCTCGCTCTTCGCGCTCATCGCACCCACTCTACGGGCGGCCCGGCACCCGCACCGGACGGCGACGGGTGGCCCGGGTCACCACGAACAGGACAGCGCCGCGTCCCCGGCGAGCTGGACCGACAGCCGGTCCCGGTGCTCCGCGATCGCCTCCCCGTAGACGCCGAGCAGGCCGGAGACGGTCCGCTCCCAGGAGAAGTTCCGCGCGTGCCGGGCCGCGCCGACGGCCAGCCGGTCCCGTCGACCCCGGTCCGGCAGCAGGTGGGCGAGGGTACGCGCCCACTCGTCCGGGTCGTGCCCGTCGACCAGCACCCCGCTGGCCCCGTCCCGCACGGCGGTGACCAGGCCACCGACGGCGGCGGCCACCACCGGGGTGCCGCAGGCCTGCGCCTCCAGCGCCACCAGCCCGAACGACTCGTTGTACGACGGCACCGCGACCAGGTCGGCGGCGCGGTACAGCGCGGGCAGGTCCGCGCCGGTCTGCGGGGGCAGGAACCGCACCCGGTCGGCGATGCCGAGCGAGGCGGCCAGCTCGATCAGCGCGGTGGGGCGCTCCAACCCGCTGCCGCTCGGCCCGCCGCAGATCACCACGGTCAACTCGTCGGCGAGCGCGGGATCGTGCCGGCGCAGCGCGGCGACCGCGCGGATCAGCACGTCGGGGGCCTTGAGCGGCTGGATCCGGCCGACGAACGCCACCACGTACCCCTGGGTGGGCAGCCCGAGCCGGCGGCGGGCCGCGACGGCGGTGGCGTGCCGGTCGCCGAGGGCCGGCCGGAACCGGTCCAGGTCGACGCCGGGCTCGACCACGGCGACCCGGGCCGGGTCGGCGTCGTACCGGCCGATCAGGTCATGGGCCTCGACGCGGGTGTTGGCGACCAGCCGGTCGGCCTCGGCCACCACCTGCTCCTCGCCGATCACCCGGGCCTTCGGCTCCGGCCGGTCACCGGCGGCGAGCTGGGCGTTCTTGACCTTGGCGAGGGTGTGCGCGGTGTGCACCAGGGGCACTCCCCAGCGCTCCTTGGCCAGCCAGCCGACCTGGCCGGAGAGCCAGTAGTGCGAGTGGATCAGGTCGTAGTGGCCGGGGGCGCGGGCCGCCTCGGCGCGCAGCACGCCGGCGGTGAAGGCGCAGAGCTGGCCGGGCAGCTCCTCCTTGGTCAGCCCCTCCAGCGGTCCGGCGGTGACGTGCCGGACGTGCACGCCGGGGGCCATCTCGACCACCGGGGGCAGGTCACCGGAGGTGGCGCGGGTGAAGATCTCCACCTCGACGTCGGCCTCGGCGAGCCGTCGGGCGACCTCCAGGATGTAGACGTTCATCCCACCGGCGTCGCCGGTGCCGGGCTGGTGCAGCGGGGAGGTGTGCACGGAGACCGTGGCGATCCGGCGGGGACGGGGCCACGGCAGGGCACCGCGCTGACGACCGACACCGGTGTGCAACTCCGCCACGTCCGCTCCCTCTGTCACGGTTGATGCCGTCCCGCACGACCGGCGCTTCTCGGTCAACCTCCACGCCGGATGTCATCTTCCCGATTGCGCAGTGGACATGCTCTTTCGCGGGGGCCGGGGGTGACGGACCTCATCGACGGGCCACCGTCGCCCCCCTCGGCGGCCGGGTGACAATGGCCGGATGACCTCAGTCGCGATCGTCACCGGGGCGTCCAGCGGGATCGGCGCGGCCACCGCCCGCCGGCTGGCCGCCGAGGGCTTCCACGTGCTGGCCGCCGCGCGGCGTACCGACCGGCTGGCCGGGCTGGTCGCCGAGATCGAGGCGGCCGGCGGCACGGCCACCGCCGTGGGCTGCGACGTCACCTCCGGCGAGTCGGTCGCCGGGCTGGCCGCCGCGGCCTCCGCCGCGCCCGGTCCGGTCACCCTGCTGGTGAACAACGCCGGTGGCGCGCGCGGGCTGGACCCGGTGGAGTCCGGCTCGGTGGGCGACTGGCAGTGGATGTACGACGTGAACGTGCTCGGCACGCTCCGGGTCACCCAGGCTCTGCTGCCCGCCCTGGAGGCGTCCGGCGCCGGCACCATCGTCATCGTCTCCTCCACCGCCGGTTTCACCGTCTACGAGGGCGGGGGCGGCTACACCGCGGCGAAGCACGCGCAGACCGCCGTGGCCGGGACGCTCCGGCTGGAGCTGTGCGGGCGGCCGGTCCGGGTGGTCGAGATCGATCCGGGCATGGTGAGGACGGACGAGTTCGGCCTGGTCCGCTTCGACGGCGACGCCGACAAGGCGGCCGCGACGTACGCGGGGGTCGCCGAGCCGCTGGTCGCCGAGGACGTCGCCGACTGCATCGCCTGGTGCGCCACCCGGCCGCACCACGTCAACGTGGACCGCCTCGTCGTCCGCCCGCTGGCCCAGGCCGCCCAGCACAAGGTGCACCGGGTCGGCCCGTGAAGCGCGAGGGGTGAGCCGGGACGTGCGGGCCCCGGGGACGGATCCGGTGGGCCCGGGGCGGCGACCCGGCACAGGGGCCGTACCTGCCCGGCCGCTCGGCGTCGTCACCCGGGGCACGACCAACCCCAACCGGCTGCGGCGGGTGGACAACTGGATCGTCGAGAACTGCGGCGACCTGCTGCGCGCGGCCGGTGACCCGCTGGTGGTCGACCTCGGCTACGGCGCCACCCCGGTCACCGCCGTGGAGCTGCGCGCCCGGCTGGCCGCCGGGGTCCGCCCCGACGTGCGGGTGGTCGGGCTGGAGATCGATCCGGTACGCGTCGCCGCCGCCGCGCCCGCCGCCGACCCGCCGTGGCTGACCTTCGCCCGGGGCGGCTTCGAGCTGGCCGGGCTGCGTCCCGCCGTGGTCCGGGCGTTCAACGTGCTGCGCCAGTACGACGAGAGCGAGGTCGCCGACGCCTGGCGTACGGTCACCGACCGGCTGGCCCCCGGCGGGGTGCTGGTGGAGGGGACCTGCGACGAACTGGGCCGGCTCGGTGGCTGGGTGCTGGTGGACGCCGAGGGCCCCCGGACGCTCACCCTGGCCGCGAAGCTCACCACCCTGGAGAGTCCGGCCGCCCTCGCCGAACGTCTGCCGAAGGCCCTGATCCACCGCAACGTCCCCGGCGAGCGGATCCACGACCTGCTCCGCGCGCTCGACGACGCCTGGCGCTCGGCGGCCGGCTACGCCCCGTTCGGCCCCCGCCAGCGCTGGCTACGGGCGGTGAGTGCGGTCCGGGCGGCGGGCTGGCCGGTCCTCGGCCGCCCGCGCCACTGGCGCCACGGCCACCTCACCCTCCCCTGGCCCGCCGTCTCCCCCCGCTGACCCCACCCGGTCCCGCCCTCCGGAGTCCCGCCGGGGGTCAGATCTGGCAGTTGACGAGGACGGGTTCGGGGTGGAGGGGGACGCCGAAGCGGGCGTGGACGCCGTCGCGGATCTCGCGGGCCAGCGCGACCAGGGCGGCGGTGCTGGCGGTGCCGGAGTGGTTGGTGAGGGCGAGGGTGTGCTTGGAGGAGATGGCGGTGCCCTCCGGGCCGGGGTGGCCCTTGCCGAAGCCGGCCTTGTCGATCAGCCAGGCGGCGCTGACCTTCACCATGTCGCCCGGGCAGGGCCAGGAGGGCGGCTCGCCCAGCTCGGCGGCGCGCTCGCGCAGCAGCTCGTACGCCTCCCGGTCGAGCACCGGGTTGGTGAAGAACGACCCGACCGACCAGGTGTCGGGGTCGGCGGCGTCGAGCACCATGCCCTTGCCGGCGCGCAGCCGCAGCACGGTCGCCCGCGCGTCGGCCAGCGGCACCCGGTCGCCGACCTCGACGCCCAGCGCCCGGGCCAGCTCGGCGTAGCGCACCGGCCCGGACAACGGCGAGCGGTGCAGCCGGAAGTCGACGGTGAGCACCACCCAGCGGTCGCTGTACTTGAAGATGCTGGACCGGTACGCGAAGCCGCAGTCCGCCGCGTCGATCCGGTCGACGCGCCCGTCCCGGCGGTCGTAGACCTCGACGCCGGTGATGATCTCGGCGACCTCCTGCCCGTACGCCCCGACGTTCTGGATCGGGGTGGCCCCGGCCGAGCCGGGGATGCCGGAGAGGCACTCCAGCCCGGACCAGCCGTTGGCCACGGTGGTGGCCACCAGGTCGTCCCAGGGCTCGCCGGCCTCGACCCGTACGGTGACGGTGTCGGCGTCCTCGGCGACCACCCGCAGCCCCCGCGACCGCACCAGGACGACCGTGCCGGGGAAGCCGCCGTCACCCACCACGACGTTGCTGCCACCCGCGAGAATGAGCACCTGATCGTCCCGCCGTCGCGCCTCCTGCACCTTTTGTACGATTTCCTCGGCGCTGGTGGCGGTCTCCAGCCGGCCGGCGGGGCCGCCGAGGCGGAGCGTGGTGTATCGCGCCAGGGCGGACGGGGCGGCGGGACCGGCTCCGGTCGTCGGTTCGGCGTAGACGTCAGACACGCCTCTCACCCTAGGCTGAGAGGCAGCCGCGGCACCCACTGGTGGCCCGGTCACCCCCGGGGAGGATTGGGATGAGCAGACTGCACGGCACGAAGGACTTCTGGATCGGCGCGTTGCGGGCCGACGGCCCGGCGTTCGCCTCGGCGGTCGCCGAGGCCCCGCCCGAGACCCCGGTGCTCTCCTGTCCGGGCTGGACGGTCGCCGACCTCACGCTGCACCTCGCCAGCATCTACCACTGGGTGCACTCCTTCGCCGGCTCCGGCGAGGCCGGCCAGCCGGCCCGGCGCGACGACGCCGAACTCCCCGGCGGGGTGACCCCGCTCCAGCTCTGGCAGCACGGGTACGACCAGCTCATGACCCTCTTCGACGGCCTCGACCCGGAGGCCCCGGCGTGGAACTGGGCGCCGCAGCCGAAGAAGGCCGCCTTCTGGCTGCGCCGGATGGCCCACGAGACGGCGGTGCACCGCTGGGACGCCCAGCTCGCCATCGCCGCGGGCGGCCCGATCGAGGCGAAGCTCGCGGCCGACGGTGTCGGCGAGGTGCTGGACACCTGGCTCCCCGCCGGCCGCCGGGCGGTGCAGGGGCAGTGGCACGGGGTGGTGCAGCTGACCGCGACGGACGTCGCCCAGGAGTGGTACCTGCGGCTGCGCGGCGACGGGGTGGCCCTGCTCGACACCGCCACCGTCTTCGGCCACGAGGACCACCACGCCCGCGCCCAGGTCACCGGGACCGCCAGCGACCTGCTGCTCGCCCTCTGGGGCCGGGTCAGCTTCGACACCCTCGGGGTCACCGGCGACCGCACCCTGCTGGAGGGTCTGCGCACCGGCTGACCCGTCGTTCCCGGAGAGCGGCCGTCCCACCCGGGCACGGCCGCTCTCGTCGTCCCGGGGGCGGGAAGGTCACGGCTCGGATTCACGAGAGAGCGCTCTCTTGACAGAAAGCGAAGGCACTCGGCAGGCTGACGTGAGAGCGCTCTCTCAGCCCCTCTGATCCATGTCGGGAGATGGCTGCGACTCGCTCAGCAGCAGGTCCAATGCGCACCACCACCCGATGACCTGAGAGGAATCCGAGGAAGATGGGTACCTTTTCGCGCCGCCGCCTGGCGGCCGTTGCCCTCGTCGCCACCACGGCGCTGCTCGGCACCGCCGCGTGCGGCGGCGACGAGGCGGCCGAGGACGGGCCGATCACGCTGACCGTGGACGTCTTCGGCCAGTTCGGCTACGAGGAGCTCTACAAGGAGTACATGGCCAGCCACCCCGGCGTGAAGATCGTCGAGCGGGGCACCGGCAGCAACCTGGACGAGTACTCGCCGAAGCTGACCCAGTGGCTCGCCGCCGGCAAGGGCGCGGGCGACGTGGTCGCCATCGAGGAAGGGCTGCTGGTCGAGTACAAGGCCAACCCGCAGAACTTCGTCAACCTGCTCGACCACGGCGGAGCCGAGCTCAAGGGCAACTTCCTGGAGTGGAAGTGGAACCAGGGGCTCACCGCCGACGGCAAGCAGCTGATCGGCCTCGGCACCGACGTCGGCGGCATCGCGATGTGCTACCGCAAGGACCTCTTCGCCAAGGCCGGCCTGCCGACCGAGCGGGACGAGGTCTCCAAGCTCTGGCCGACGTGGCAGGACTACATCAAGGTCGGCGAGCAGTTCAAGGCGAAGAACACCGGCGCCTCGTTCCTCGACGGCGCGACCAACACCTTCAACACCGTCCTGCTCCAGGCCGCCGGCAACTCCACCGGTTACAGCTACTACGACACCAGCGACAACCTGGTCGTCGACAGCAACCCGGCCGTCAAGCAGGCGTACGACACCACGATGGACATCATCGACTCCGGCCTCTCCGGCAAGTACGGCTCCTGGTCGGAGGAGTGGGTCTCCGCCTTCAAGCAGTCGAAGTTCGCCACCATCGCCTGCCCCGCCTGGATGACCGGCGTCATCGAGGGCAACGCCGGTGAGGCCGCGAAGGGCAAGTGGGACGTCGCCGACATCCCCGGCGACGGCGGCAACTGGGGCGGCTCCTTCCTCGCCGTGCCGAAGCAGAGCAAGCACCAGGCCGAGGCGATCGAGCTGGTCAAGTTCCTGACCAGCGCCAAGGGCCACGTCGGCGCGTTCAAGGCCAAGGGCGCGCTGCCGTCCTCGCCGCAGGGGCTGCAGGACCCGGCGGTCGTCGACTCGACGAACGCGTACTTCTCCGGCGCTCCCGTCGGAAAGATCTTCGCCGAGGGCGCCAAGAGCCTGAAGCCGGTCTACATGGGCCCGAAGAACCAGGCCGTGCGCACCGAGGTGGAGAACGCCGTCCGCACGGTGGAGCTGGGCCAGCGCAACCCCGAGCAGGGCTGGACCGACGCCGTGAACAACGCCAAGAAGGCCGCCGCCAAGTAGTCCGAGTCGAACGTACGGGCGGGCCCGGGGTGCACCGGACCCGCCCGTACGGCGGAAGAAGGAGTCTCACGGCATGGCCGTCCAGCTCGACGCCCGGCCGCCGGTCGTACCGGCGCCGCGCCACGCCCGCTCGCCCCGGGGCAGCCGGCTCACCCGGTTCGACACCCGGTTCTCGCCCTACCTCTACATCGCCCCGTTCTTCCTGCTCTTCGCCGTCTTCGGCATCTACCCGCTGGTCTACACCTTCTGGGTCTCGCTGCACGACTGGGACCTGCTCGGCGCCAACCCCACCTTCATCGGGGCGCAGAACTACAGCCAGCTGATGGCCGACCCCGACTTCTGGCACTCGGTGGTCAACACCCTCGGCATCTTCGTCCTCTCGACGGTGCCGCAGTTGCTCCTCGCGCTCTGGCTGGCCAACCTGCTCAACCGGCAACTGCGGGCGCGTACCGGCTGGCGGATGGCGGTGCTGGTCCCGAACGTCACCTCCACCGCGGCCGTGGCGATCGTCTTCGGCGTCCTCTTCGGCCGCGAGTTCGGCATGATCAACTGGTTGCTGGACCTGGTCGGGATCGACGCGATCAACTGGAAGTCGAACCGGATCGCCTCCTGGGTGGCCATCTCGACCATGGTCGACTGGCGGTGGACCGGCTACAACGCCCTGATCTTCCTGGCCGCGATGCAGGCCATCCCGCGTGACCTCTACGAGTCCGCGTCGATCGACGGGGCCAGCCGGGCCCGGCAGTTCTGGTCGATCACGGTGCCGCTGCTCAAGCCGACGATCATCTTCGCCGTCATCATCTCCACCATCGGCGGGCTCCAACTCTTCACCGAGCCGCGTCTCTTCCACTCCGGCACCAACGCCATCCGCGGCGGTCCGCTGCGCGAGTCGCAGACGGTGACCATGTACATGTTCGAGAACGCCTTCGCGCCGCACTACAACTTCGGCTACGGCTCGGCCGTCGCCTGGCTGCTCTTCGCCCTGATCGCGATCGTCGCGGCCATCAACGTGCTGGTGCTGCGCCGTCTCGGCGGCGGCGGGCGCAAGGAGGGATCCTGATGACCCGACTCTGGTCGGCCGGCCGGCTCACCTACGCGGCACTGGCCCTCACCGCCATCCTGTCGATCTTCCCGATCTACTGGATGTTCGTGGTGGCCAGCCGCACCAGCGACGCGATGGGCCAGGTGCCGCCCCCGGTCACCCCCGGCGGCAACCTCGGCGCCAACATCGCCCGGCTCTTCGCCAACACCGACGCGTACTTCCTCACCGGTCTGATCAACTCGACGATCGTCGCGGTGTCGGTCACCGTCTCGGTGGTCTTCTTCTCCACCCTGGCCGGCTTCGCCTTCGCCAAGCTGCGCTTCCGCGGCCGCAACGCGCTGCTGATGGTCATCATCGCGACGATGATGGTGCCCACCCAGCTCGGCGTCATCCCGCTGTACATGTTGATGACGAAGCTGAACTGGAACGACCGCCTCCCGGCGGTGATCGTGCCCGCGCTGGTGACCGGCTTCGGCGTGTTCATGATGCGCCAGTACGCCGGCCAGGCGGTCAGCAACGAGCTGATCGAGGCGGCCCGGGTGGACGGGTGCAGCACCGCCCGGATCTACTGGAACGTGGTGCTGCCCGCGCTGCGCCCGGCCGCCGCCGTGCTCGGCCTGCTCACCTTCATGACCACCTGGAACGACTTCCTGTGGCCGTACGCGGTGCTCAACGATCCGGAGAACCCCACCGTGCAGCTGTCGTTGCGGGCCCTGTCCGACGGGTACTACCAGGACATGTCGCAGGTGTTCACCGGGACGGCGATCGCCACCCTGCCGCTGCTGCTGGTCTTCGTCGTGTTCGGCCGCCAGATCATCGGCGGCATCATGGAAGGTGCGGTCAAGGCGTGAGCGCGAGGAGTGAGCCGGTCCTGCGAGCCCCGCAGTCGCGAACGAAAGAAGGCAACGTGACCGAGCTCCGTTTTCCCGAGAACTTCGTCTGGGGTGCGGCCACCGCCGCGTACCAGATCGAGGGTGCGGTCCACGAGGACGGGCGCGGCCCGTCGATCTGGGACACCTTCAGCCGTACCCCGGGCAAGGTCTTCCAGGGCCACACCGGCGACGTCGCCTGCGACCACTACCACCGGTACGCCGACGACGTGGCGCTGATGGCCGACCTGGGGCTCAGGGCGTACCGCTTCTCGGTGGCCTGGCCCCGGATCCAGCCGGACGGCACCGGCCCGGTCAACCAGCGCGGGCTGGACTTCTACGACCGGCTCACCGACACGCTGCTGGCCCGGGGCATCGACCCGATCGTCACCCTCTACCACTGGGACCTGCCGCAGTCGTTGCAGGACCAGGGCGGCTGGACCAACCGGGACACCGCCGAGCACCTGGCCGACTACGCCGTCGCCGTGCACACCCGGCTCGGTGACCGGATCCGCACCTGGACCACGCTCAACGAGCCCTGGTGCTCGGCCTACCTCGGCTACGGCAACGGGGTGCACGCCCCGGGCGAGCAGGACCCGGGCAAGGCGTTCGCCGCCGTACACCACCTGCTGCTGGGGCACGGCCTGGCGGCCCGCGCGCTGCGCGCGGCCGGCGCGGAGACCCTCGGGATCACCGTCAACCCGGCGGACGTGCAGCCGGCGGACCCGGCCAGCGCCGCCGACGCCGCCGCCGTGCGGCTGGTCGACGGCCTGCACAACCGGATCTTCCTCGACCCGCTGACCGGGGCCGGCTACCCGCCCGACGTGCTGGAGCACGTCAGCCGGCTGGTCGACCCGACCTTCATCCGGGACGGCGACGAGAAGACCATCGCCGCGCCGATCGACCTGCTCGGCATCAACTACTACGCCCCGACCTACGTCGCCGGCCGCCCCGGCGCGGGTGGCGGCGGCGGGGCGTACCCGGGCACCGAGGGTGTGGTGGAGTTCCTGCCGCCGACCGGCCCGCTGACCGAGATGGGCTGGATGATCGAGGCGGCCGGGCTGGGCCGGCTGCTGGAGCGGATCGGCCGGGACTACCCCGGGTTGCCGCTGATGATCACGGAGAACGGCGGGGCGTTCCCCGACAAGGCGGGCGTCGACGGCCCGGACGGGCTGGGCCAGGTCGCGGACACCGACCGGATCGCGTACCTCGACGGTCACCTGCGCGCCGCGCACCAGGCCATCGCCCGGGGCGTCGACCTGCGCGGCTATCTCGTATGGTCGTTGCTGGACAACTTCGAGTGGGCCGAGGGGTACCGGAAGCGGTTCGGGATCGTCCACGTCGACTACCTGACCCAGCGGCGCACACCGAAGTCCAGCGCCCGGTGGTACCAGGAGGTGATCTCCCGGAACGGGCTGTGACGAGGTGGTGGTAACGGGGATGACGACGGCACAGCGACCGACCCTGGAGGCGGTCGCCCGCCGGGCCGGTGTGTCCCGGGCGACCGTGTCCCGGGTGGTCAACGGCTCCACCACCGTCGCCGGGCCGATCCAGGAGGCGGTCCGCCGGGCCGTGGCCGAGCTGGGGTACGTGCCGAACCTGGCCGCCCGCAGCCTGGTCACCCAGCGGACCGACTCGGTCGCCCTGGTGATGCCGGAGGAGGCCACCCGGGTCTTCTCCGACGACCAGGTCTTCCCCGGGATCATCCGGGGCGCGGCCCAGGAGCTGGAGGCGGCCGACAAGCAGCTCGTGCTGATGCTGGCCGGCTCCCCCGCCGGGCACGCCCGGGTCGAGCGCTACACCACCGGCCGGCACGTGGACGGGGTGCTCTTCGCCTCGCTGCACGGCGCGGACCCGCTGCCCGGCAAGCTCGCCCAGCTCGGCATCCCGGTGGTGTGCAGCGGTCGGCCGCTCGGCGGCGCGGACGTGCCGTACGTCGACGTGGACCACGTGGGCGGGGTGAGCAGGGCGGTCCGGCACCTGATCACGAACGGTCGGCGGCGGATCGCCACCATCGCCGGCCCGCAGGACATGGTCGCCGGGATCGAACGGCTCGCCGGCTACCGGAACACGATCGCCGAGGCCGGGCTGACGGAGCGGGTGGCGTACGGCGACTTCACCCGGGAGTCCGGCGCCCGGGCGATGCACCAGCTGCTCGACGAGCACCCCGACCTGGACGCGGTCTTCGCCGCCTCCGACCTGATGGCACACGCCGCCCTGCGTACGCTCCGCGAGGCGGGGCGGCGGGTGCCGCAGGACGTGGCGGTGATCGGCTTCGACGACATCGAGACCGCCGCGTACACCGATCCGCCGCTGACCACCGTCCGGCAGCCGATCGTGGAGCTGGGCCGGGCGCTGACCCGCCAGCTGCTGCGGATCACCGCCGGCGAGGAGATCGACGAGGCGCTGATCCTCCCGACCGAGCTGGTGCTGCGCGAGTCGGCGTGAGCACGGCCCGGGGCGTCACCGCGACGCCCCGGGCCCGGCCTGCCCGGTGGTCCGTTAACCGGTCGAGCGACGGGGCCGGGCGGCGGTAGCGTCGCCGGATGACCGGCCCCAGCCACCTGATCCACGTGCCCGCCCTCTCCGACGTCGCCGAGTACGCCTACGCCGCCACGGTCGACCCGCCCGCCCGGCTGGTCTTCACCGCCGGGGCCTGCCCACTCGACGCCGACGGCCGCACCGTCGCCCCCGGCGACCCGGTGGCCCAGGCCCGCCAGGTGGTGGCGAACATGGAGACCGCGCTGGCCGCCGCCGGCGCCCGCCTCGCCGACGTCGTCAAGACCACGGTGTACGTGGCGTCGTCCCGCCGGACCGACCTGGTGGCGGTCTGGGAGGTGGTCCGGGACGCCTTCGGCGACCACGATCCGCCGAGCACGCTGCTGGGGGTGGCCGTGCTCGGCTACCCCGACCAGCTCGTCGAGGTCGAGGCGGTCGCCGCCGTCCGGGTGGTGGGCTGACGTGCGGATCCGCACCGCCGTCCCCGAGGACGCCGCCGAGGTGGTGGCGCTGCGCGCCGTCGTCCACCCGTACCTGGTACGCGGGATCGAGTCGACCCGCCGCATGATCACCGAACCGCCGCCCGGGGAGGAGTGGACGGCCTTCGTCGCCGAGGTCGACGGTCGGGTGGTCGGCTGGGCGTCGGCGTACCGCAACACGCAGACCTCCGCGCCGGACCTCGGGGAGATCGCCCTCCTGCACGTGCACCCGGAGCACCGGGGCCGGGGCGCGGGCCACGCGCTGCTGGACGCCGCGCTGGACCATCTCCGGTCGATCGGGGCACGCCGGGTGCTCACCACGGCCCGATCCGAGGGGCTGCCGTTCGCTCACAGGCACGGCTTCACGCCGAGTCGGGAGGTGCGGTACTCGGCGCTCGACCTGCGTCCGGTCCCGCCGATGCCGCAGCCGCCGCCGGGCGTACGCCTGCTGTCGGCCGCCCAGGTCGACCCCCGTGCGCTGTACCGGCTGGACGCCACGGCCTCGCCCGACGTGCCCGGCGACGTCCCGGTCGACGCGATGAGCTACGAGAGCTGGCAGCACGACGTCTGGCACAACCCCGGGTTCGACCGGGAGGCGAGCACCGTCGCCGAGACCGCCGGCACCCTGGTCGCCCTCAGCCTGGTCAAGCGGGACGGCGACCGGATGTGGTCGGAGTTCACCGCCACCCTGCCGCAGCACCGGGGACGGGGCCTGGCCCGGTTGACGAAGCAGGCCGCCCTGCACCTCGCCGCGACGCGCGGCGTACGCACCGCGTACACCTCGAACGACGAGGCGAACGCGCCGATGCTGGCGGTCAACGACCGGCTCGGCTACCGCCCGGTGGCGTCCCAGTGGTCCTGCCTGCGGGAGCTGACCTGATCAGCCGGCGTCGCACACCCGACGGGCGGTGGCGTACGTGTCCGCGCCGAAGAGCACCAGCCGGGCCTCGGTGACGGTGGCCGGTTCGGCGGCCCGCAGCACGGTCAGCGCCTGCCGTACGGCGTCGTCGACCGGCCAGCCGTAGACGCCGGCCGAGATCAGCGGGAACGCCACCGTCGCCGCGCCCAGCCCGTCGGCGACGGCGAGGCTGTTGGCGTAGCAGTCGCGCAGCAGGCCGGAGCGGTCCTCGGTGGCCGAGTGGACCGGCCCGACGGTGTGCACCACCCAGCGGGCCGGCAGGTTCCCGGCGGTGGTGGCGACCGCCTGCCCGGTGGGCAGGCCCCGGCCGTAGCGGGAGGCGCGCAGCGCCCGGCACTCCGCCAGGATGGCCGGGCCGCCCCGGCGGTGGATGGCGCCGTCGACTCCGCCGCCGCCGAGCAGCGACGAGTTGGCCGCGTTGACCACGACGTCGACCTGCTGGGCGGTGATGTCCCCCTCGACCAGGGTGATCTCCACGTCAGCGCTCCTCGGTGGACTGACCCAGCGACCGGCGGGTCAGCAGGGTCGCGCCGGCGACGGCGGCCGGCATGACCAGCACCGCGCCGAGCGGGATCAGGAAGCAGAGGAAGACCGCCACGCCGAAGCCGAGGGTGGTGGGCCGGTCCGCCTTCAGGACGGACCGCCGGTCGGGCAGCCGCATCCCCCGCCGGCCGAACGGCGCGCCGACCAGTTCCACGGCGAGCAGCCAGCCGCCCACCGCCGCCCCGATCACCGGCACCACGGTCTGCCCGACCACCGGGATGAACCCGGCGGCGAAGAGCGGGATGCCGAAGAGCACCGACAGGCCGACCAGCCGCAGCGAGTCGACGACGCTGCGCCGCAGCGACGCCCAGAGCGGCACCTCGACCGCGCCGGGGGTGCCGCCCAGCCGCTCCTCCACCCGCTCGGAGATCTTCTCGTAGAACGGGTCGCCGATGACCAGGGTGACCGCGGTGAAGCTGACCACCGCGAGCAGGCCGCCGAGGCCGAGGAAGGCCAGCCCGGCGACCACCCGCACCAGGCTGCGCGGGGTCGCCGACCAGTCGTCCGCGAACGGCGTGACCAGGGCGGCGAGGTCGTCGACGAACCACACCAGGGTGGCGAACGCGGTGACGAACACCGCGCCCGAGATCAGTGCCGGCACGACGCCGAGCAGCATCAGCCCGGGGCTGCGCACGTACAGGCCGAGACCGCGCAGGAGCAGACCCACACCGGAGAAGAAGCGGCCGGCGGCGCCGGCCACCGGCCGGGCGATGTCGCGGGGTGCGTTCACGAGCGCAGAGCCTAGTGGCCACCGGCCGGCCGGGCCGGGCGAGGCGCGTGCTCCGGTCGTGGATCCGGCTGGGGCAGGATGGCGGGGTGCGCGCCTCCCGGCTGATCTCCCTGGTCCTGCTGTTGCAGTCCCGGGAGACGATGACCGCCACCGAGCTGGCCCGGGAGCTGGAGGTCTCCGAGCGGACGATCTACCGGGACGTGCTGGCGCTCTCCGCCGCCGGGGTGCCGGTCTACGCCGACCGGGGGCGGGCCGGCGGCTACCGGCTGCTCGGCGGCTACCGCACCCGGCTGACCGGGCTGACCCGGGACGAGGCGGAGGCGCTCTTCCTCGCCGGACTGCCCGGTCCGGCCGGCGACATGGGGCTCGCCGACGCGGTCGCCGCCGCCGAGCTGAAGGTCCTCGCCGCGCTGCCGCCGAGCCTGCGCGACGCGCCGGCCCGCACCGGGCAGCGGTTCCACCTGGACGTGCCGGGCTGGTTCCGCGACTCCACCCCGCCGCCGCTGCTCGCCGACCTGGCCCGCGCGGTCTGGGCGGACCGGGTGGTCGAGCTGCGCTACCGGCGCGGCGACCGGGAGGTCACCCGCCGGGTCGAGCCGTACGGGTTGGTGCTCAAGAGCGGGACCTGGTACCTGGTCGGTCGGGTCGGGGACGACATGCGCACCTACCGGGTCGACCGGGTGCTCGCCGTCGTGCCGGGCTCGGAGGGGTTCACCCGGGACGAGGACTTCGACCTCGGCGGGTACTGGCGGGAGCAGGCCGAGGCGTTCCTGCGGGCGATGCTCCGGGAGTGGATCACCGTACGGGTGAGCCCGGCCGGCCTGCGCGCGCTGCGCCGGTCCGCCGACGCCCCGTTCGTGTACGACGAGGCCCTCGCCGCCGCCGGCGGGCCCGACGGGCAGGGCTGGGTGGTGACCCGGCTGCCCGTCGAGTCCGTCGACGTGGCGTACGACCTGGTGCTCCGGCTCGGTCCGGAGCTGGAGGTGCTCGACCCGCCACAGCTGCGGGAGCGGCTGGCGGAGGCGGCCCGCCGCCTGGGTGAGCTGTACGGCGCTCAGCGGTAGTCGGAGACGTCCGCCTTCCGGCCGCCCTCGACGACCTCGCTGATGTACCGGAAGCCCTGCGGCCGGCTGCCGTCGAGGTCGGTGAAGCCGTACACGGTCGCCAGCTCGCCACTGTCGGTGGACTTCCCGTTCCACCGGTGCCTGTCCGGGTCGGCGGCCAGCGCGGCCACCGCCCGCCCGACGTACGCCGGGGTCTCCGAGATGACGAAGTCCGGTTCCTTGGCGACGGCGTCGCGCCAGTTCTCCTCGGTGACGCCGTAGTGGTCCAGCATCGCCTCCGAACGCAGCCAGCCGGGGGTGACCGCCACCGCCGTGCACCCGTGCGGCTCCAACTCCTCGGCCTGGACGAAGGCGAGCCGGTTGACGCACGTCTTGGCCAGGTCGTAGAAGGCGGACAGCCGGTAGTGCGTGTCGTTGTACGCCTTGGTGCCGTCCCCGATCTCCACCACCAGGCCGCCGGGGTTGCGGATCAGCAGCGGCAGCGCGAAGTGGCTGGTGATCAGGTGGGTGTGCACGGCCAGTTCTAGGGTGCGGAAGCCCTTGTCGAGCGGCTGCTTCCAGACCGGTTCGTTCCAGGTGATCAGGTGGTCGCTGCCCCACACGTCGTTGACCAGCACGTCGAGCCGGCCCTGTTCGGCGTCGATCCGGGCGACCAGGTCACGGACCTGCTCGGGCGCGGTGTGGTCGACCCGTACCGCGATGCCGGTGCCCCCGGCGGCGGTGACCAGTTCGGCGGTCTCCTCGATGGTCTCGGGCCGGTCCATCTCGGAGCGGCCGGCCCGGCTGCTGCGGCCGGTGGCGTAGACGGTGGCCCCGGCCGCCCCGAGCTGGATCGCGATCTGCCGTCCGGCGCCCCGTGTCGCCCCGGCCACCAGCGCGACCTTCCCTTCCAGCGGTGTCGTCGTCATGCGTCGAGCGTGTCAGTGATACCTGACAGCCGAAGTCCGGTTTCGCGAAGAGGGTGTGGTGGGTCATGCTCGCCGGCATGCACCTGCTGCTCTCCGGGATCGTCGGCTCGGTCGCGTACGGGCTGGCCGGGCCGGGCTCGGACACCGACCGGATCGGCGTGTTCGCCGCGCCCACGGTGGCCTTCCACGGCCTGCACCCGCCCCGGGAGTCGGTGGTCACCACCGACCCGGACGTCACCCTGCACGAGGCCGGGAAGTACGCCCGGCTGGCGCTGAGCGGCAACCCCACCGCCACCGAGCTGATGTGGCTGCCCGACGACTGCTACGAGACCCGGACGGACCTGGGTGAGCGGCTGATCGGGATCCGGTCGGCGTTCCTCAGCGCGCCCCGGGTCCGCGACGCCTACCTGGGGTACGCCGCGCAGCAGTTCCGCAAGCTGACCGCGCGACTCTCCGACGACTCCGGCTCCCGGCGCGGTGTCGGGCCCGACGGGCCGGAGTCGTCGCAGGTGGGCGGTCGGTGGCGCTCGGCGAAGCACGCCCGGCACCTGGCCCGGCTGCTGCACCAGGGCCGGACGCTCTACGCGACCGGCGTGCTGGAGATCCGGCTGGCCGACCCGCAGTGGTTCCGGGCGTTCGGCGAGCGGGTCGCCGGTGGCGCGCTGGACGAGGCGCAGCGGCTGGTCGCCGAGGCGGAGCGGGACTTCGACCGGATCCGCACGCCGCTGCCGCAGCGGCCGGACGAGGCGGTGGTGGAGCGCTGGCTGCTCGACGTGCGCGCCGCGCACCTCCCACCGGAGCCGGCCCGGCGCTGACCCGTCCGCCGGCCGCACCTGTATCCCGGGGGCGGTGGCGAGGTGAGCGGGGCGGCCAGGCCGAGTGCCCGCCGCCGGACGGACGGGCGGGCGGGTCACTGCACGTCGAACTCGTTGCCCTCCGGATCGGCCATGGTGGTGTGCACGCTGCCCCGGTCGGCCACCTCGCGCAGCACGGTCGCCCCGAGCCCTTCCAGCCGCTTCACCTCGGCCTCCCGGGCGCCCGGCGCGACGTGCAGGTCGATGTGGAGCCGGTTCTTGACCTGCTTCGGCTCGGGCACCGCCTGGAGGAGCAGCCGGCGGCCCAGGCCCATGTCACTGGCCGGGTCCGCCGGGTCGTCCGGGTGCCGGACCGCGGCCAGCTCCCGGAAGGCCCGCCGGCCGTCCACCTCGACGTACGCCTGCGGCGGCAGCGCCCCGGACTCGACCAGCCCGTCGATCAGGGCGGTGTGGTCCTCGACCCGGTAGCCGAGGGCCTCGGCCCAGAACCCGGCCAGTCGGATCGGGTCCGCGCAGTCGATCACGAGCTTCCAGTGCAGCGCCATCGCGTCCTCCGTCACTCGGCGGCCACCCGGCGGACGACCGCACCTGTAACCACTTATAGTGGTTACGTGACGGACGACGCAAGCGGACTCACCCTCACCTCCCCCGAAGGGACCCGCTACCGGTTCGACCCCGGCGCGCTCTGCCTGGAGTTCCTGACCACCGGCGGCCCCGGCGAGCTGGCCCGCTACGACGTGCTGCACCAGCCCCGCGACCTGGCCGACTGGCTGGCGCTGTCCCGGCTGCGCCTCGACCCGGCCGACGTCGACACCGACGCCGACGAGCTGGCCCTCGCCCGGCGGCTGCGCGACGCGCTGTGGCGGATCGCGCGACGGCGTACCCGGGGCGAGACGCCGGAGCGCGCGGACCTGGCGGTGGTCAACGAGGCCGCCACCGCGCCGCCGCTGATCCCGCAGGTCGCGGCCGACGGCGGGCGGGCCTGGCTGCTGCCCGCGACCGGCGGCCAGGCGCTCAGCAGCATCGCCCGCGACGCCGTCGACCTGCTCACCGGCCGCTACGCCGACCGGATCCGGGAGTGCGGGGCGCCCGACTGCCAGCTGGTCTTCGTGGACACCTCGCGGCCCGGCCAGCGGCGCTGGTGCGCCATGGAACGCTGCGGCAACCGGCAGAAGATCCGGGCCCTGCGCGCCCGCCGCGACTAGCGCGGCAGGACCGGACCGGGAAGGAGCCGAGGCGGCGGCCGGCAAGGGCGGCGGCTCGGTGTCAGTCGTCGATGGCCTGGTAGACGGTGGTCCAGAAGTCGTGGTGGGCCCAGATCGAATTCGGGGCGGACGCCCCGACCTGGGTGAGCAGGATTCCGGTGAGCTGGTGCTCCGGGTCGGCGTAGGTCGACGTGCCGCTTCCGCCGTCCCAGCCGAACTGGCCCTCGGGGGCGTAGTCGCCGCGGTAGGTGCGCACCGCCATCCCCAGGCCCCAGCCGCCGTGCTGCCCCTGGCCGAACGAGACGTGCACGTTGTCGCGGGCCATGGCGGTCCGGGCGGCCTGCTGCTCGGGCGTGAGACGGTTGGTGGTCATCAGCTCGACGGCGGGCCGGGACAGGATCCGCTCGCCGCCGTGCATTCCCCCGTTCAGCAGCATCCGGAAGTAGGCGTGGTAGTCGTCGACGGTGGAGACCAGCCCGCCGCCACCACCCGGGAACGCCGGAGGCCGGCTCCACCGGCCGCCCTCGGCCTCGTCCCACACGTGGAACTCCCCGGTCTGCGGGTCGGGGGCGTAGAGGGGCGGCAGCCGGTCGATCCGGTCGGCGGGCACGTGGAAGCCGGTGTCCTTCATCCCCAGCGGCTCGAAGATGCGCTCGCGTAGGAACGTCTCGAACGACTGGCCCGTGACCCGGGCGACCAGCACGCCGACCAGATCGCTGCTGATCTGGTACTGCCAGCGCTCCCCGGGCTGGTGCATCAACGGAAGCGTTCCCAGGCGGCGCATCCACTCGTCCGGTTCGGGCATCGGCTCCGGCAGGTTGGGGGTGAGCCCCTGCGCGAACACCTCGCCCATGATCGGGGTGCCCAGCGCCGTCATGTCCATGCCGAGCCCGAACGTCGAGGTCAGCACGTCCCGTACGGTGATCGGCCGGCGCGCCGGCACCGTGTCGTCCAGCGGGCCGTCGATCCGCTCGAGCACCCGACGGTCGGCCAGTTCGGGCAGCCACGGCGTCACCGGGTCGTCCAGCCGCAGCCGGCACTCGTCGAGCAGCACCATCGCCGCCGCGATCGAGACCGGCTTGGACGTCGACGCCATCCGGAAGATCGTGTCGCGGCGCATGGGCGCCCCACCGTCGTGGCGCATCGTCCCGATCGTTTCGACGTGCGTCTCCCCGCCCCGGCTGACCAGGGCGACGAGCCCGGGGATCCGCCCGGACTCCACATGCCCCGCCAGCACCGCACGCAGTCGGCGCAACCCCGCCGCGGAGAAGCCGCTGTTGCCGGTTCCCATCATGGAACTCCTCACCGCCATCGCTGAACCGTTCATGCAGCCACCATCGCCATCCGCGCTGACACGGGACTGACGCCGTCCTGACGCCGCCGCTGACACGCGGCAGGAAGCGGGTGAGCGGTGTCGGCTGCGCGGCGGGATGCGGGTGAGCGGTGTCGGCTACGCGGCCGTGGCGACGGGTGAGCGCTCAGCGCCGATCAGGGCCACCCGGCCCGGCGGTCGGCCGCCGCGGCGGTGGCGGCCAGGGTCGGGCAGCTCGCCCGGAGGGATCGGCCCGGCCGGCTCCCGATCGTTCCGGGCAGGGTTCCATGGCCCGGAGTCAGCGCCACTCGTCGATCGCGACGAGGTGGAGTGTGCCCGGGTGGGCGTGATCCGGACGACTAGTCGACGATCCGGACCCGGACCCGGCGGTTGGCCCGGCCCTTGCTCTCCACCTTGACCACCTGCACCTTGCCGATCTGGGCGGTGGAGGCGACGTGCGTGCCACCGTCGGCCTGCACGTCCAGCCCGACGATGTCGACGATCCGGACCTCCTGCTCGTCGGCCGGGATCAGGTTGGACTGGGTCCGGATGATGTCCGGCAGGGCCAGCGCCTCCGCCCGGGGCAGCACCCGGACGGCGACCGCCCGGTCGGCGGCCACCTCGGCGTTGACCAGCTCCTCGATCCGGCTCTTGAAGTCCGACGGCACCTCGGGGAGGTTGAAGTCCATCCGCGCCTCGCCGGGCTCCATGTTGCCGCCGGTGACCAGCGCCCCGAAGTCGCGGAACACCACCCCGCAGAGCACGTGCAGCCCGGAGTGGGTCCGCATCAGCCGGGTGCGCCGCTCGTCGGCCACCGCGCCGGTGACCGGCGTGCCGGGCGGCGGCACCGGGTCACCCTCGGCGGGGATCAGGTACAGGTCGTCGCCCTTGCGGGTGCCCACGATCCGGGTCTGTACGCCCTGCCAGAGCAGCACGCCGTGGTCCGGCGGCTGGCCACCGCCACCCGGGTAGAACGCCGACCGGTCCAGCACGATGCCCTGCTCGTCGGCGGCGAGCACGGTGCACTCCCACTCCCGCAGCGTGGGGTCGGCGAGATCCAGGCGATGGGTACGACCGTGGTGTGTGACGCCCATGACGGATGACGTTACCCGTTGAGGAACGTCGAGATCCGCTCCCGCAGGTCGGCGCGTT
Organism: Micromonospora coxensis; assembly: GCF_900090295.1. NCBI lineage: Bacteria > Bacillati > Actinomycetota > Actinomycetes > Micromonosporales > Micromonosporaceae > Micromonospora > Micromonospora coxensis. The sequence goes on from NZ_LT607753.1 coordinate 2,984,362, forward strand.
CGGTCCAGGCGAAGCCGGGCCGGTCGTACACGTGCAGGGTGGCGTGCGGCAGGGCCGTGGCCAACTCCTCGGCGACGTGCGCCGGGTGCAGGTCGTCGCCGACGCAGCCGATCACCAGCGCCGGGGCGGTGACCGCGGCGAGCGCCGAGACGTCGCGCAGCGGGACCTGCTCCGGCAGGTCGGCCAGCCCGGGGGCGAGCCCGTCGCGCAGCAGCTGGTCCAGCCGCTGCCGCAGGTACGCCCAGCCGGCCGGGGTGTTGCGCACCGCCTGCGGCAGCTCCAGCGAGACCACCTCGGCCACGGCGGAGGCGTCCTGAGCGGACACGGCGTCCAGCAGGTCGGTCAGCCGCTGCCGGGCCTCCGGACCGCGCGGGGTGTCCAGCGCGGCGGGGAGGAAGAAGACCAGCTTCTCGAAGCGGTCCGGGCTGTCGGCCAGCAGCCGGCAGAGCGCGCCGGCACCGAGGCTGGCCCCGAAGGCCCGGGTCGCCCCGCCGAGGTCGGCCACCGCCCGCAGGTCACGGGCGAGATCGAGGTACGTCCACAGGCCGGGCGGCGCGTCGGAGCGGCCGTGCCCACGGAACTGGAAGAAGATCCGACGACCGGTGACCGCGCTGCCGAAGGGGCGGGTGGTGGCGATGCCGTTGCCCAGCCCGTGCGCGAAGACGGTGACCGGGTCACCGGCGCCGGTGACCAGCCGCTCCAGCCGTACGTCGTGCGGCGTGGCGACCAGTTCGGTCTCCGGTTCGGGCAGCGCGGGCCGCCCGGTGCGGGGCGCGCCGGGGCCGGGCCCCCAGGTGCGGGGGCCGCCGTCCGGTGGCGGGGGCCAGCGGAAACCTCTCACCAGAACCCTTTGCCGTCGTGCAGGTCGCGCAGCCCGACCCGGACGTCGAGCAGGTAGATCAGGCCCGCCGCGATGCCGATCAGCCCGAAGATGCTGAGCGCGCCGAAGCCGAGCAGGGTGAGCACCAGGCAGACCGCCAGGATGGCGATCCAGCCGCCCTTGGGCAGGGTGCCGATCGCCGGGAACGCGTCACCCCGCTGGGTGATCGCGTGCACCAGGGCGACGCCCTGCACGATCAGCGCGAAGACGAGCAGGATCAGATCGATCACGGAGACGATCTGGAAGACGAAGATCGGCGCGGCGATGGCCATGACGGCCAGCATATGCCGACGACCCCGGAAACGTCCCACAGGACGCTTCCGGGGTCGTACCGGCGTCGGATCCTTACTCGGCGGCCGGGCGGGTCCGCTTCGTGGCCTTCGGCAGCTTGGCCGACGGGGTGGCGGCCGGCTTGGCGGCGGCCCGGGTGGCCCGCGTGCGGGTCACCTTCGCCGCGGCCGGCTTGGCCTCGACGACCTCGGCCACCTCGGCCGGGGTGGGGACCTCGGTCGTGGCGGCCGGGGTCTGCGCCGGAGCGGTCTTCACCTCGGCGGGAACGGTGGCGTCGGTCGCCTCGATGTCGGCGTTGACGGTGTCGGCGGCCTCCAGCACACCGGCACCGACCACCCGCTCGCCCCGGGCGATCAGCGCGCCGTACGCGGCCAGCGCCCGCTCCTGGGCGGCCTGCGCGCCGGCCAGCACGGCGGCGGCGTTGCGGGTGGCGGCCTCGCGCAGCTTGTCCAGGTCGAGGTCGGCCGGGACGGCCTTCTCGCGCAGGCCGGTCGCGGTCAGGTTGGCGGTCCGGATGGTCTCGGTGGCCTTCTGGCGCAGCTCGACACCGGTGACGACGGCCTTGCCACCGAGCTCGGTGACGACCTTGGTGCCGTCGGTGACGACCTTGTCGCGCAGCTCGGTCACCACGGTGGGGAGCTTGCGCAGCTGCTGGTACGCCAGCTCGCCGGCGCCGGCGGCGGCGTAGAGCGGGGCCGGGATGCGGTGGGTCTTCGGCTGGGTCATGACTGTTCCTCCTCGGCCGCTCCGGCGGCCTTCCGGGCCGCCTTCGGGGCGGCCTTGCTGGTGCGGGCGCTGGTGGTGGGTGCGGGCGCCGGGCCCGCCTCGGTGACGGCCACCGATTCGAGGACGGCCTCGGTCGGGGTGCCCTCCGGCGTGGTCGGGCCGGTGGTGGCCGGTCCGAGGGTGGCGGCGGCCTCGGTCGGCGCCGCCGGTGCGGTGGGCTCCGCGGTCGGGGTGACGTCCTGCCCGGCCGTGGCGGTGGCCTCGGCGAGCCGGAGGTTCTCCCGGCGGAAGGTCTCGTAGATCTGGCTCAGCGACTGCTTCTGCGCCATCGTCAGGTCGGGGTCGACGGCGATGGCCGCGAGCACCCCCTGCCCCTCCTTGTCGTCGAGCAGCCCGGCCCGCAGGTACATCGCGGGCGTGGAGACCCGCAACGCGCTGGCGAGCTGCTGGAGCACCTCAGCGCTGGGCTTGCGCAGCCCGCGCTCGATCTGGCTGAGGTAGGGGTTGCTCACCCCGGCCTGCTCGGCGAGCTGGCGCAGCGAGATCTTGGCGTTCCGGCGCAGGTCACGGATGAATCCGCCGACGTCGGGTAGATCCTTGGGTGCGGCCATACCCCAACGGTAGCCCGCGCTGCTAACTCCAGCAAGCAAAGCGCTAGCCACAGTTAGCAAGGCCACAGATCGCGGTTGCGGACCGGAAGTCGGGTCCGTAGCTTGCTCGACGTGACGAAGATCGAGATCAACGGCGCCTCGCTCGCCTACGACGACCTGGGCAGCGGCAGCGCCGTGGTCCTGCTGCACGCCGGGATCGCCGACCGGCGGATGTGGCGGGGGCAGCTGGCCGCCCTCGCCGAGCGGCACCGGGTGATCGCCCTCGACCTGCGGGGGTACGGCGAGTCCGAACTGCCGCCGAGCCCGTTCGCCCACCACGACGACGTCGTCGGGCTGCTCGACGCGCTCGGCATCGACCGGGCCGCCCTGGTCGGCTGCTCCTTCGGCGGCGCGGTGGCGATCGACACCGCGCTGGCCCACCCGGCCCGGGTGTCGGCGCTCGCCCTGTTCGGCACGGCCATCTCCGGCAACGAGTGGTCCGAGGAAACCGAACAGCTGTGGGAGAAGCTGGTCGGCGAGGTCGACCCGGAGGACTTCACCGCGACCGCCGCCGGCGAGGTCCGGTTCTGGGTCGTCGGCCCCGGCCGAGAGCCCGGGGACGTCGACCCGGAGCTGATCGCGTTCGCCGAGGAGATGGACCGGCGCGCGCTCGCCGCCGAAGTGGCCCTTAGCGCGGTGGAGGTCGAGGAGCTGGACCCGCCGGCGATCGGACGCCTCGGCGAGCTGCGGCTGCCGGTGCTGGTCACCGCCGGGGCAGCCGACGTCCGGGACATCGCCCGGATCGCCGACCGGATCGCGGCCGAGGTGCCCGGCGCGGTACGCCTGCCGGACGTGCCGGACGCCGCCCACCTGCTGCCGCTGGAGCGCCCCGAGGCCGTCGACGCCGCCCTGCGCGACTTCCTGCGCTGACCCTCACCGGCGGGTCCGTCCTCACCACCTACACCACCCTCCGGGCCGGCGACGCCGTGCCACCGGCCAGGGCGGGTCACCAGACGGGGCGTACCGCGCCGACCGGCAGGCCGCCGCCGAGCAGCGGCAGCTCGGCGTACTCGACGAGCACCGGGGCCTCGACGCCGAGCCGGCGCAGCGCGGAGACCAGCACCGGCATCCGGGCCCGGCCCGCGCCGTCGTCGATCTTCAGGGCGACCGCGCCGACGCCGGGGACGGCCGCCGCGATGACGCCCTCCGCGCCCACCTTGGCCAGCGCCCCGGGTACGCCCCGCATCAGCCGGGTGTCGTCCGCCTCGGTCCCGCCCACCAGCTCCGGGTGCGCGCGCATCGCGTCGGCGACGGTCCGCTCGACCGTCCCCGGCTCGGCGGAGACCAGCCGCAGGTACGCCCGGGCCAGCCCGGTCAGTGAGACGGCGAGCACCGGGGCGCCGCAGCCGTCCACCCCCACGGCTGCCGCCTGCTCCCCGGTGAACTCCTCGATGGCGGCGGTCAGCCGCTGCTGCAACGGGTGCTCCGGCCGCCAGTAGCCGTCCAGCGGCCAGCCGGCGGCGAGGCAGGTGAGCAGCATCCCGGCGTGCTTGCCGGAGCAGTTCATCTGGACACGGCTCGGCCCGCCGCCGGCCCGCAGCACCGCCGCCCGGGCGGCGTCACCGACCGGCAGGTCCGGCGGGCAGTGCAGCGCGTCGGCGTCCAGCCCGGCGCGGGCCAGCAACGAGCCGACCCGGGCCAGGTGGAACTCCTCGCCCGCGTGACTCGCCGAGACCAGCGCGATGTCGGCCGGGTCGGTCAGCGGCAGCCCGGCGCGGAGCATCCCCACCGCCTGCATCGGCTTGCTCGACGAGCGCGGGAAGATCGGCGAGGCGACGTCCCCCGCCCCGGCCACCGGCGTGCCGGTGGCGTCGAGCACCACCACCGAGCCCCGGTGGACGCCCTCCACGAAGCCGGACCGGACCACCTCGGCGAGCGGCGCGCCGCCCTCGTACGTCTTTCCCACGGAGTGGACGGTACCGAGGCGGTCGGCCGGGTCGCCGCCGGGGTGACCAGGGACGCGACGGCAGGGCGTAGAGGGGTGGTGGGCGGTGGCGGCCTTACAGGCCGAGCAGCTGCCGGGCCTCGGCGGTGGTCAGCGGCGGACGCTGGGCGAGCTGCGCGAAGCCGACCGCGCGGGCGACGAGCTGCATGTTGGACTCCACCGGCCGCCCCTTGGCGTACGTGGTGGTGTCCTCCATGCCGACGCGCAGGTGACCGCCGGCCGAGAGCGAGGCCAGCATCACCGGAATGGTGCTGCGGCCGATGCCGGTGGCCGAGAAGGTGGTGCCCTCGGGCAGGTCGCGCAGCATCTGCGTCGCGGCGACCAGGGTGGCGGTGGTGCCCGGCATCCCGCCCGGCACGCCCATCACGAGGTCGACGTGCACGTGGCCGCCGTGCGGCAGGCCGTACCTGCCGAGCAGCCGCTGCAGGGCGGTGAGGTGGCCGAGGTCGAAGATCTCGTACTCCGGCACGACACCGCGCTCCTGCATCCGGGTGTGCAGGTCGACGATGAACTCCCAGCGGTTGAGGAAGACGTCGTCGCCGAAGTTGACCGTGCCCATGGTGCAGGAGGCCATGTCGGGGCCGGCGTCGAGCACGGCGAGCCGGTCGGACTCCGGGTCGGTGACCGCGCCGCCGGAGGAGAGCTGCACGATCAGGTCGGTGCCCTCCCGCAGCGCGGTCACGGTCTCCCGCAGCCGCCCCTGGTCCAGGGTCGGCTTCGCCTCGTCGTCGCGGATGTGGACGTGGATCACGGCGGCGCCGAGCGCCTCGCACTCCTTGGCGGTCAGCAGCAGCTCGTCGAGGGTCACCGGCAGCGCCGGCACCTCCGCCTTGGCCGACTCCGCGCCGGTGGGGGCAACCGTGATCAACGTCCCTGTCGTCATGCCCGGATCCTAGACGCCCACCGGCCGCCGAGTCGACGCCCGGAGCGCGTCACGACGGAAGAACCGCGCGTGTCGCGCTGCCGGGGCGGAAACCTTCCTGTGGGACGCGCCGCGACCGGGCACCCTTACGTCGGGTCGATCGCCGCAGCGCTCTCCCCCACCAGCAGCCGGGCGTCGTCGGCGACGGTGCGCTTGACCACGGCCAGGGCGACCTGACCCAGCTCGTGGTGGTGCACGGCGGTGCCGACGAATCCGACCGCCCGGCCGTCCAGCGTGACCGGCGTGCCGGCGACCGGCGGCTGGTCGGTGGTCACCCCGTCCAGGTGCAGCAGGACGAGCCGACGCGGCGGCCGACCCATGTTGTGCACCCGGGCCACCGTCTCCTGACCGCGGTAGCACCCCTTGTCCAGGTGCACCGCCGAGCCGATCAGGCCCACCTCGGCCGGGATGGTCCGGTGGTCGGTGTCCACCCCGGCCCGGGGCCGCCGGGCGGCCACCCGCACCGCCTCGTACGCCCACAGCCCGGCCACCGGCACCCCGTTGCCCCGCAACTCGGCGACGACCCGGTCCATGGCGGGCCGGGGCACCAGCAGGTCCACCCCGAGCGGGCCCCGGCGGGCCCAGCCGCCGGCGGGCAGCGGCCGCACGTCGTACACGACGGTGGGCCGGGGCGGCAGCTCGCCGGAGCGGAACTTCGGGCCCGGCACCGCGACCGCGTCGGGCTCGGCCAGCCCGGTCACGCCGATCGTCCCGACGGCCTCGGCGGCCTCCGGGCCGACCAGCGACAGCAGCGCGTGGTCGGCGGTGGCGTCGCGCGGCTCCACCTTCCTGAAGAACCGCATCCGCTCCAGGTACGCCAGCAGCCCGGCGGTCATCCCGGGCTCGGTGTCGAGCCAGGTGGTCTCGCCGTCCTCGGCGACCATCGCGTGCTGCTCGACGTGCCCGTGCGGGCTGAGCACCAGCAGCTCGGTCCCCTGCCAGGGCCGCAGCGTCGCCAGGTGCTGGCTGGTCAGGGTGTGCAGCCAGCCGATCCGCTCCTCGCCGGGCACCGCCACGACGCCCCGGTGCGACCGGTCCACCAGCGCCACGGCCGTCTCCAGGGTGCGCTGCTCCCGCATCGGGTCGCCGTAGTGCGCGGCCACGCCCCGGACCCCGGCCGCCCGGTGCTCCGGGTCCGGCTGGTCCCGGCTGGCCTCGTCGATCGCCTCGACGGCCACCGCTCCCGCGATGTCGATCATGTGGGTTCCCCGTCCTCGCAGTTGCCGCAGACGCCGAAGAGCGCCACGTGCCCGATGTCCACCCGGAACCCGCGCTCCGTCGCCAGCCGGTCGGCCAGCGGGCCCATCAGCTCCGGATCGATCTCGTCGATCGCCCCGCACTCCCGGCAGACCAGGTGGACGTGCTGGTGCTCACCGGCGGCGTGGTAGGTCGGCGAGCCGTGCGACAGGTGGGTGTGGGTCACCAGCCCGAGCCGTTCCAGCAGCTCCAGGGTGCGGTAGATGGTGGTGATGTTGACCCCGGCGGCGACCTCACGGACCGCCGTGTGCACCTGTTCCGGCGTGGCGTGTCCCAGGTCCAGCACGGCCTGGAGCACCAGCTGCCGCTGGGCCGTCAGCCGCAGCCCACGGGAGCGGAGCATTTCCGCGAGGGAGGATTCGGACACCGTCCGATCATAGTTCGGCCGCCCGCCACGCCGACCGACCGTCGCCGGCGGCGGCCCGGGTCCGGCCCGGCGCCCGACCGTACGCTGGACGGCCATGGAGGCACCGAGGATCGCCGTGCTGGGCCGGGGGGTCGTACCGGTGGGAGACCCGGTACTGCGCGGCGACGACCTCGGCGTGCTGCACGGTGACGGCCTGTTCGAGACGATGCACCTGCGCGGTGGCCGGCCCTGGCTGCCGGACGCGCACCTGGCCCGGCTGCGGGCCGGCGCCGCCGCCGTCGAGCTGCCGCTGCCGCCGGAGGACGCCCTGGTCGACCTGCTCGACACGGTGGCCGCCGGCTGGCCGGCGCAGGTGGAGGGAGCGCTGCGGCTGGTCTGCACGCGCGGCCCGGAGGGGGGCGGTCCGCCGACGGTCCACGCCACGCTCGCCGAGGTGCCGGCCGCCGCCCGGCGGGCCCGGCGGGACGGCGTCACCGTGGCCTGCCTCCCCCTCGGGGTCCCGGCCACCGCCCGCCCCGCCCTCGACTGGCTCCCCGCCGGCGTCAAGTCGACCTCGTACGCGGTGAGCGCGGCGGCCCGGCGCTGGGCGGCCCGCAACGGCGTGGACGACGTGCTCTGGCTCTCCAGCGACGGGTACGTGCTGGAAGGGCCGAGCGCCAACGTGGTCTGGCTGGAGGGGGGCACGGTCTGCACCGTGCCGGCCGGGACGACCGGGATCCTCCCCGGCACCACCTGCGCCTGGCTGCTCGCCCACGCCGCCGACCTCGGCTTCGCCGCCGCCGAACGCATGGCCACCCCGCGACGGCTGGTCGACGCCGACGGGGTCTGGTTCACCTCGTCCGTCCGTGGCCTGGTGGAGATCCGCACCCTCGACGCCACCCGCCTCGCCCGCTGCCCTGAGACCCGGCGGATCCAGGCCCTGCTCGGCCACCCCGTCGGCTGACGGTGCGGTCGACGCTGATCGGGAGGTCCGCGTCACGGAGAGCGCGTCCGGCGGCGCGGACCTCCCGGTCGACAGGGCGAGCGGTCAAGGGCAGGGTCAGCCGGCCACCCGGATCAGCCGGGCGGAGAGGTGCGGGCTGAGCGGGTGGCCCACACCGGCCATCTCCTGGGCGTAGAGCAGCGCGCCCTCGACGATGCCGAACAGGCGGGCACCGGCGGTGACCTCCTTGGCGGTGGCGGTACGCAGCACCGCGTCGGTGGCGAACTCGATCTGGGTGCCCTTGCGCTTGCCGATGTGCAGCTCCATGATCCCGGTCGGGGTCGTCATGAGGGCTTCCAACTCGTCGGTGACCCGGTCGCCGTCCAGCACCGGACGCCACCAGCCCACCTCACGCCCGGCCGGGCGCACCGGCCGGCTCTGCTCGTCCAGCAGCCAGGCCCGGGACTCGTAGAACAGGAACGGACGGCCGTCGTGGCTGATCCGGATCTCCTGCCCGTAGTCGAAGTCCTCGATGGTGGGGAAGCCGCCCCGGCCCCGGCCGCGCCACACCCCGATGTACGGCAGCAGGCCGTCCAGCGCCCGGTGCAGCTTCGGGCCGACCCGCAGGTCGTGGCTCTCCTCGTACGGGTACTCCCCGACCGGCGGCGCGTTCAGCCACGGCGGTTGCAGCGGATTCTCGTCGCTCACAGAGCCGCCTCCGTTCGCGACTGCGGGGCTCGCAGACCCGGCTCACTCCTCGCGCTCACCGAGCCATCTCCGTTCGCGACTGCGGGGCTCGCAGACCCGGCTCACTCCTCGCGCTCACCAATGTCCTCTCGAAATGCGTACCGCCACGTAGACCAGGCCGCCGGCGAGCGCGCCGAGGCCGGCGACCAGCAGGCTGACGAACCCGATCTCGGTAACCATCATGGTCATCCTATGCTGGCTGCCATGGCTCGCACTCTCGTCGTCAAGGCCACCGCCGGGGCGGACGCGCCCGAGCGGTGCGCCCAGGCCTTCACCGTCGCCGCCACCGCCGCGGCCGCCGGGGTGGAGGTGTCGCTCTGGCTGACCGGTGAGTCGACGTGGTTCGCGCTCCCCGGCCGGGCGGAGCAGTTCGAGCTGCCGCACTCCGCGCCCCTGGCCGAACTGCTGCACGTCATCCTGACCACCGGCCGGGTGACCGCGTGCACCCAGTGCGCCGCCCGCCGGGACATCGGCCCGGGCGACGTACTCCCCGGCGTCCGCATCGCCGGCGCGGCCGTCTTCGTCGAGGAGACGATGGCCGAGGGAGCGCAGGCGCTCGTCTACTGACCGGCCGCGCCCGGCGAATCCGCACCGCGCGGCCTGCCGATACCGGCCCGACGGGTCCCTCGGCTGCCTACGATTCTGAGTGTGTCCGAGGCGATCGAGCAGTTCTTCGCATCGCTGCCGGCGCGCGCCCCGGCGGTCCTGCGCGCCCCGATCAGCGGGACCCTCCAGATCGACCTCGCCACCGGCAACCGCACCGACCACTGGCTGGTCCAGCTCGGGCCGGGCGAGGCGGTCGTCAACCGGGCGCGCGGCCCGGCCGACGCGATCTGGAACAGCAGTACCGACCTCTTCGAACGGCTGGTGACCGGCCGTGCGCAGAGTCTCTCCGCAGTTCTGCGCAACGAGACGACCTACAGCGGCAACGTCATGCTCCTCCTCGTCTTCCGGCGGTTCTTCCCCAACCCGCCGGGCGTGCGCGACCCCCGGGAGACCGCCCGGGAACAGGCCCGGCGCGGATGATGAAGCAGCTGGTCAGCATCCTCGACGGCAACACCTTCCTGGTCAGCGACCGGCGCGGGGACATCGAGCCGTCGTACGACTTCCCCACCGGGCTCTTCTCGTTCGACACCCGGTTCCTCTCCACCTGGCTGCTCACCCTGGACGGCGAACGGCTGCACGCGCTCTCCATCGACGACGCGAAGTCCTTCCGCACCCGGTTCTTCCTCGTCCCCGGCGAGCCCACCCACTACCTCGACGCCAAGGTGTCGGTCATCCGCAGCCGGGCGATCGGCGGCAGCCTCGGCGAGGAGTTGACCGTGCTCAACCACTCCGAGCGGGAGATGCGGTTCACCGTCCGGATGGACATGGGCTCCGACTTCGCCGACCTGTTCGAGATCAAGCACCAACGGCGGAAGAAGGGGGCCGCCACCGCGGTCGTCGGGGAGAACGAGCTGCGGCTGATCTACCGGCGGGAGGCGTTCCACCGGGAGGCCGTGATCACCAGCACCGCGCCGGCGCAGGTCGACCAGGGCGGGATGACCTGGTCGGTCCTGATCGGGCCGCACCAGGAGTGGAGCACCCGGCTGCACGTGGCGACGATGATCTACGGCGCCCGGGGCGAGGACTTCCGGGCCACCACCCCGCTGGGCGGCATCCGCAGCCCGGAGGCGATCCAGATCGAGCAGCAGCAACTGGTCGACCGGGCGCCGAAGCTGGGCTGCGACTGCGAGCCGCTGGCCGGGGCGTACCACCAGAGCCTCAACGACCTGGGCGCGCTGCGGTACGAGTCGATCGCGCTCGGCGTACGGCTGCTCGCCGCCGGCCTGCCGTGGTTCATGACCCTGTTCGGTCGGGACAGCATCCTGACCTCGCTCCAGGTGCTGCCGTTCCTGCCCGAACTGGTGCCGCCGACCATCAAGATGCTCGCCGGCCTGCAGGGGTACCGCCTCGACGACTTCCGCGACGAGGAGCCCGGCAAGATCCTGCACGAGCTGCGGTACGGCGAGACCGCCGGCTTCGAGGAACAGCCGCACTCCCCGTACTACGGCTCGGCCGACTCGACGCCGCTCTTCGTCATCCTGCTCGACGAGTACGAGCGCTGGACCGGCGACGACCAACTGGTCAAGCAACTGGAGTTCTCGGCACGGGCCGCGCTGAACTGGATCGGCACCTACGGCGACCTGCTCGGCACCGGGTACCTCTGGTACCAGACCCGCAACCCGGAGACGGGCCTGGCGAACCAGTGCTGGAAGGACTCCTGGGACTCCATCTCGTACGCCGACGGCCGGCTGCCCGGCTTCCCCCGGGCCACCTGCGAACTCCAGGGGTACGCGTACGACGCGAAGCTGCGCGGCGCCCGGATGGCCCGGCTGTTCTGGAACGACCCGGCCTACGCCGACCAGTTGGAGCGGGAGGCCGCCCTGCTCAAGGAGCGCTTCAACCGGGACTTCTGGATCCCGGAACGGGACTACTACGCGCTCGCCCTCGACCCGGAGGGACGGCACGTGGACGCCCTCTCCTCCAACATCGGGCACCTGCTGTGGAGCGGCATCGTCGACGAGAACCGGGCCGAACGGGTCGCGAACCATCTGCTGGGCCCCCGGCTCTTCTCCGGGTGGGGTGTCCGTACCCTCGCCACGGAGCAGGGGCGGTACAACCCGGTCGGCTACCACGTCGGGACGGTCTGGCCCTTCGACAACTCCTTCATCGCCTGGGGACTGGCCCGCTACGGCTTCCGGGAGGAGGCCGGGAAGATCTGCGAGAGCATGCTCAGCGCCTCCCACTACTTCGACGGCCGACTCCCGGAGGCGTTCGCCGGCTACGACCGCAGCCTCACCGAGTACCCGGTGCAGTACCCGACGGCGTGCAGCCCGCAGGCCTGGTCGGCGGGGACGCCCCTGCTGCTGCTCCGGGTGCTGCTCGGGCTGGAGCCGCAGGGCGAGCACCTGATCATCGACCCGGCGGTGCCGGAGGGCATGGGCCGGGTGGAGCTGCTCGACATCCCCGGCCGGTGGGGCAAGGTCGACGCCCTGGGCCGCAGCCGGACCGCCCAGGACAACATGCGCGGCAACTGATCCCGCGGCAGCGGCAGCCGGCTCAGGAGCCGTGCGGCACTCAGGCGCAGCCGGTGGAGGCGGCCAGGCGCACCTGCTCGCCGGTCGCGTCGGCCAGGAGGACGACCGGGCCGCGCCGCCAGGCGTACACCTCGGGGGTGTCTACCAGCGCGGCGCCGGCGGCCAGCGGCTTCAGCCCGGCCAGCGACACCGGCGCGGGGCCCGCCTCGACCCATCTGGTCCGCGCGGTCCCGCCGCCCGGGCAGGCGGCCACGACCTGCTCGACCGAGTCGTCGGCCGGACGGCCCAGCGCCCGCAGCGCCTCGTCCAGCGCGGGTTCACCGGGGTACCCCGGCAGCAGGTCGGCGAGCGCCACCTCGTCCAGCGGGCGGCAGCCCGTCTCCACCGTGAACCGGACCCGCCCCGGCGTGGTGACCCGCCCCTCGACCAGCACGAACTCCCCCGCGTCGGCGCGCAGCCGGGGGCCCTCCGAGCTGACCCGCACCCCGGCCCGCCAGTCCCCGGGCAGCCGGTCGGCGACCGACTCCAGCAGCCCCCGCTCGCCGCCCTCGGCCACCACCACGTCGACGCCCCGGGTCAGCTCGGCGCCGTCGTCCATCGGGGTGACCCGGCAGCCCTCCTCGACCTGTCGTCCGGTCATCGCCCAGGCGCCGTCACCGACGGCGACGACGAGCTGCCCGACCGCGCGGTCGACCACCGGGAGGGCCTGGCCCAGGGTGCGCTGCTCGCGCACGGTCGGGGTGTCGGTCCGCACCGACCACCAGGTCAGCCCGGCGAGCAGCACCGTCCAGAGCACGGTCACGGCCAGCAACCAGCGCGGCCACCCGCTGCGGGGGGCCGGCTCGGGGGGACCACTCGGCGGGGCCCACCCCGCCTGGACTGCGCCGCTCACCCGGCCATGGTGTCACGCGCCCGCCGCCCGTCTCCGCCGGCCCGCGCCGGGCCCACCCGCCGGTGCGGGTCCAGGCGGGCGCGACGCCCCGTCCCCGACGGCGCCGAGCCGGCCCGGGGTGGATCCCACCCAGGGGCCGCACCCCACCGGCCGCCCGATCCCGGGAAGCGGTCGGGGCCGGTCACCCTCGGCGGAGGGTGACCGGCCCCGGGCCGATCAGAGCGTGGGTCAGGCGGCGACGGTCACCGAGACCTCGTTGATCCCGCGCTCGGCGGTCACGGCGGTGTCGCCGTTGCCGTGCCGGGACAGCGCCCGCAGCGTCCAGCTGCCCGGCGCGGCGAAGAAGCGGAACTGCCCGGCCGGGGAGGTGACCACCTCGGCGGTGAACTCACCGGTGGAGTCGAGCAGCCGGACGTACGCGCCCGGCACGGTCTCGCCCGCGTCGGAGCGGACGACACCGGTGATGACGGTCTCCTTCTCCAGGTCCAGGCTGGCCGGCAGCGGCGCGGCCTGGTCGGGAGCGGCGCAACCGGCGGCGGTAGGAGCAGTCATGGTGATCAGGCCTCCCCGGGCTCGTCGCCGAGCGCCACCGGCACACCGACCAGCGAGCCGTACTCGGTCCAGGATCCGTCGTAGTTCTTCACGTTGCGGTGGCCGAGCAGCTCCTGCAGCACGAACCAGGTGTGCGAGGAACGCTCGCCGATCCGGCAGTACGCGATGGTCTCCCGGCTGTCGTCCAGCCCGGCGTCGGCGTAGATCTTGCGCAGCTCGTCGTCGGACTTGAAGGTGCCGTCCTCGTTGGCCGCCTTGGACCACGGCACGCTGATCGCGGTCGGCACGTGGCCGGCGCGCTGCGCCTGCTCCTGCGGCAGGTGGGCGGGGGCGAGCAGCCGGCCGGCGTACTCGTCGGGGCTGCGCACGTCGACCAGGTTCTTGGTGCCGATCGCGGCGACCACGTCGTCCCGGAAGGCGCGGATCGAGGTGTCCGGCTCCTGCGCGACGTACTGGGTGCGGGGGCGCTCCACCTTGTCGGTGACCAGCGGGCGGGCGTCCAGCTCCCACTTCTTGCGGCCGCCGTCGAGCAGCTTGACGGCGCGGTGGCCGTAGAGCTTGAAGTACCAGTACGCGTACGCGGCGAACCAGTTGTTGTTGCCGCCGTAGAGGACGACGAGGTCGTCGTTGGCGATGCCCCGCTCCGACAGGAGCGCCTCGAACTGGGCCTTGTTGACGAAGTCCCGGCGGACCGGGTCCTGCAGGTCGGTCTTCCAGTCGAGCTTGATCGCCCCGGCGATGTGGCCGGTGTCGTAGGCCGAGGTGTCCTCGTCGACCTCGACGAAGACGACGCCCGGGGCGTCGATGTTCTTCTCGGCCCACTCGGCCGAGACGAGTGCGGTGTCGCGACTCATCAGATCACTCCCTGGTGAGGATGGATGGTGAGCCAGCGCGGGGATCGAAATCGGTGATTGTCGCACCACGCGCGGGACCCATAGAGGAACGGATCACGGGTTCGTGCGACGGCGCCGCTGCCGGGCGTACGGGAGAGAACCGGAAAGGGTGCGAAGGACCCTGAGTGCCGGTGGCCGCTAGGCGGCCGGAGACAGCCCCGCCGTCAGATGACGGAGCGACACAGGCAGGTGGCCACGCGGCACAGGTCGACCGCGCGCCGTTTGGTGAGGTGCGTCCCCATGAGCAGGGAGCCTACCAGCGGTCCCGGGGAGTGCCACCGCACCGACCAGCATCCGGGACGCCGACCGGAACGGACCGGCCGACGCCCCGGCGGTGGGCAGGGGTTCCGCCGCCGCTCAGGCGGCCTGGTTGAGGGGTACGTCCTTCGCGTCGGCGGTCACCGTGAGCCCCTCGGGACGCGGTTCCACCTTGCGGACGTTGAGCTGGAACGGCAGCTCCGGCAGGGGCACGTCGATCGAGATGCCCCGGGCGTAGTTGCTGAGCAGCGTCCGGGCCAGCGGCACCGGCGGCAGCCCCTCGGCGTCCAGGTCGTTGAAGCGCAACGCCACCTTGTTGCCCTCGGCGACGGTCACCTCGGCGGTGCCGGTGACGGTGAGCTTCTGCCCGAGGATGTCCACCGGGGCGGTGACGACGAGCCGGCCGTCCTGCTCGCCGAGCTCGAGCCCGGGTCGGTCCAGCAGCTTCGCCAGGCTGTCGTAGGTGACCGTGCCGGTGCCGTTCACGGTCTCGGCGACCACGTCGCCCTGCCCGGAGCGGAGGGTGTCCAGGGACGCCTGGACATTGCGGGCGTCCACGTCGAGGCGGGGCACGCTCACCGCGTTCCCCTCGACCGCGCCCTGCACGTCGGTGAGGACGATGGAGATCCGCTCGTACCGGCCGGCCACCACCTGGGTGAGGAACGGGAAGCCGCCGACGTCGACCTGCGGCGGGGC
Source organism: Micromonospora coxensis (assembly GCF_900090295.1). NCBI lineage: Bacteria > Bacillati > Actinomycetota > Actinomycetes > Micromonosporales > Micromonosporaceae > Micromonospora > Micromonospora coxensis. The sequence continues at coordinate 2,999,440 of NZ_LT607753.1, forward strand.
GGACTGCGCCTGCTGCTTGGCGATCTCCTGCTTCACCTGGTCGGCGATGGCGCGTTCGGCCACTCCGGCCGCCACCCGGTCGGCCACCACCAGCAGCCCGACCAGGAGCAGCAGCAGGACGAGCAGCGTCACGAGCACCTTGCGCCCGCGCCGCCGGGGACGCTCCTCGTACGCCGGGTACGCCTCAGCCACGCCGCCTCCTTGTCGTCGCCGTCGCGCTCCGCGACGCCTCTCCTACCGGCGTCGCCACGCGGCGCCACCGTTGGTACCCGACCGCCGGAACGCTCAACCGTCCACTCAGAGGAACAGCACGCACATGGCGTACGCGGCCGGCGCGGCCAGCGCGAAGCCGCCGAGCGGCCCCTGCATGTGCCGGGCGATCCACAACGTCGGCGGCTCACCGGCCATCAGCCGGCCCGCCTCGGCGTACCCCACCGCGAGGTCGGCCAGGACGGCGGCGACCGCCGCGACCAGGCCGATGATCGCGGCCCGGGTGGGCGTGAACGGGGTGACCAGGTAGCTGCCGAGGACGGCGCTGACCAGGGTGCCGGCCATCGCGCCGCCGACCACGCCGGCCGCTCCCCGGGGCACCTGCGGGGCGAGCCGTGGCCACGGCGCCACCGCGTCGGTGAGCCGGGCGACGGTGAGCGCGACGCCGCTGGCGGTCAGGCAGACGGTGATCGCCTGGGTGCCGGCCGGGATCCGGCTGAGGGTGATCAGCGTGCCGAACGCGACCACCCCGACCACGATCAGCAGCGTGGTGCCGAGCGAGTCGGTGACCCGTACCCGGTCGACCCGGCGGACGAGCTGGCCGAGCACGCCGAGCAGGAATCCACCCGCGGCCACGTACCCCAGGGGGGCCAGGCCGGCGACGTCGGACTGCACCGCGGCGGTGTCGGCCGCGGCGGCCACCGCGGCGCTGACCAGGGCGACGAGCAGCAGCGCGGGCGGGCGCATGGCCATCGTCCAGGCCAGGACGAAGAGCAGTTGCACGCCGAAGACGATGAACGCGAAGGGCAGGCGGTGCCCCGGGCCCGCGGTCTGCGCACCGAGCACCAGACCCACGCCGAGCAGGGCGGCGAAGCCCGCGACGGTCAGCGAGAGCGGCTTGCGCACCTCGACCGGCTCGACGTCCTCCTCCTCCGGCTCGACCGGCTCGTCCTCGGCGCGGCGGGGCGGGCCGCCCTTGCGGAAGCGGCGCGGCCCACGTTCCCGCCGGCCGCCGTCGTCGGCCGGGCCGGTGCGCGGCCCCGGCGGGAGCCCGCGGGAGGAGCCGGCCGGCCCCGGGTGCGCGTCGTCGGCCCACGGCTCGTGGCCGGTCTCGGGCGAGGTGGAGGGAAACACGCCCCGATCGTGCCAGACCAGGCCGCTCCGACGGAGGTCACGGTTTCGGCAACGTTAAAACCTGCGGCGCGATCGTGGGCAGATCCGACAAAGGGGAAAGGACGAGCCGGCCTCACCTGGGCGATCGGTTACGCTCAACGCGTAACCCGCCCGTCAGCGACGCCGGGACCCACGCTAGTTCGCAGCGCACACCCCTCGGGTGCCCGCTGGTCGCGCGCGGCTCTGCCGCCGCCGGACGGAGGTGATCGTGTGGAGCTCCTGTTGCTGGTGACCGCGCGCGCAGGTGAGCCATCGGCAGTGTTGCCGGCGTTGGACCTGCTGCCGCACTCGGTCCGCACCGCGCCCCGCGACGTCCGCACCCTGGTCGCCGGGCCGAGCCCGGACGCGGTGCTGGTCGACGCCCGCTCCGAGCTGAGCGAGGCCCGGGCCACCTGCCGGATGCTGCACGCCACCGGTCTCGGGGTGCCGCTGGTGGCGGTGGTGACCGAGGCGGGCCTGATCGCGTTGAACGCCGACTGGGGCGTGGACGACGTCATCCTGGCCGGGGCCGGCCCGGCCGAGGTCGAGGCCCGGCTGCGGCTCGCCGTCGGCCGGCTGAGCAACGCCACCGCCGGCGCCGGCGGATCGATCCGGGCCGGGGAGTTGACCATCGACCCCGACACGTACGCGGCGAAGCTCAAGGGCCGCCCGCTCGACCTCACGTACAAGGAGTTCGAGCTGTTGAAGTTCCTCGCCCAGCACCCGGGGCGGGTGTTCACCCGGGACCAGCTGCTGCGCGAGGTGTGGGGGTACGACTACTTCGGCGGCACCCGGACGGTGGACGTGCACGTGCGGCGGCTGCGGGCCAAGCTCGGCTCCGAGTACGAGTCGATGATCGGCACGGTCCGCCAGGTCGGCTACAAGTTCGTGGTCCCGCCGTCGCGGTCGCTGCCCGAGGCGGAGCACGCCCCGATCCCCGTCTGACCGGCTCCGGCCTCACCTGGCCGGGCGACTATTCCTGATACGTCCCTTTTGCCTCACTCGTCGGTTCTATCCTGACTGCCGAGTCACGGCGAGAGGGGCGACGGTGCGTGCACTGACCACGGGGGCGACGAGAGGTCCGTCCCGCGATCCGGGCCGGCGGTGGCACTGATGGGCCCCCGGACCGGCGGCCGCAGCGCCGCCGCCGTCGTCGTGCTGGTGCTGGCCGCGCTGCTCGGCTCCGCGTACGCGCTCGGCCGCAGCATGGTGCCGGACGACGCGCGACCCGGCGCCACCACCAACACCGCCACCCGCACCGAGTACGCCGACCAGCCGGCCCCGTCGCCCTCCGACGCCCGCCCGACCGCCGACCGCTCCCCCGACGGCGAGGTGGCCGGCCAGGACGCCGAGCGGCAGCCCGCCGCCGAGGGCGGCGACGGCCTCTTCGGCACCCGGGTGACCACCGGCTCCTCCCGGGTGGCGCTCACCTTCGACGACGGGCCGCACCCGGACTACACCCCGCAGGTGCTCGACGTGCTGCGCGAGTTCCACGTGCGGGCCACCTTCTGCGTGGTCGGCGAGAACGCGCAGAGCCACCCCGACCTGATCCGGGCGATCGTGGCCGACGGGCACACCCTCTGCAACCACTCCTGGCGGCACGACGTGCAGCTCGGCCAGCGCTCCCCCGACCTGATCCGGGCCGACCTGCTGCGCACCAACGCCGCGATCCGGGCCGCCGTGCCGGACGCCCCGATCGCCTGGTACCGGCAGCCCGGCGGGGCGTGGACGTACCCGGTGGTGTCGGTCGCCGAAGAGCTGGGGATGACCCCGCTGCACTGGAACGTCGACCCGTCGGACTGGCAGGCGCCCGGCGCGCTGCGGATCGCCACCATGGTCACCCGCACCGCGACGGCCGGCTCGGTCGTGCTGCTGCACGACGCCGGCGGCGACCGGCAGGGCACGGTCGACGCGCTGCGCCACATGCTGCCGGAGCTGACCAGCCGGTTCGAGCTGGAGGCGCTGCCCGTCGACGGCACCACCTGACCGCGCCCGCCGATCGGACTACGGTGACGGGGTGAGCAGCGCGGAACCGACGACCGACCGGGTGACCCGGGCCGACCGCCTCGCCCCGGCCGAGGTGGCCGAGGCCCTGGCACTGGCCCGCCTGGCGGGGGACGCCGACGGGGCCGACCCGTTCGACGAGCACACCCTGCTGCGGCTGCGCGACCCGGAGGCCGCCGCGGCGCACCTGACGGCCCGGGCCGCCGACGGCACCCTGACCGGGTACGCCCACCTGGACACCACCGAACCCGCCGCCGGCATCGGGGTGGAACTGGTCGTCCACCCGGCGTACCGGCGCCGGGGCACCGGACGGGCGCTGGCCCGGGGCGTACTCGCGGCGGCGTCCGGGCCGCTGCGGGCCTGGGCCCACGGCGACCATCCCTCCGCCGCCGCGCTCGCGGTCGACCTCGGCTTCAGCCGCGCCCGGGTGCTCTGGCAGTTGCGCCGGTCGCTGACCGGCGCGCTGCCCGAGGCGCGACTGCCCGAGGGCGTCACGCTGCGGGCGTACCGCCCCGGGGCGGACGACGCGGCCTGGCTCGCGGTGAACGCCAGGGCCTTCGCCGACCACCCGGAGCAGGGCCGCTGGACCGAGGCCGACCTGCGGGTACGCCTGGCCGAGCCGTGGTTCGACCCGGCCGGTTTCCTGCTCGCCGTCGAGGAGTCGACCGGCCGGCTGCTCGGCTTCCACTGGACCAAGGTGCACGAGCGCCCGGGGGCGGCCCGGATCGGCGAGGTGTACGTGCTCGGCGTCGACCCGTCCGCGCACGGCGGCGGGCTCGGTCGGGCGCTCACCGCCGCCGGCCTGGCCCACCTGCGCGACGGGCGGGGGCTCGACCGGGTGATGCTCTACGTCGACGAGTCGAACACCGCGGCGGTGGCGCTCTACGAGCGGCTCGGTTTCGCCCGCTGGTGCGGGCACGTCAACTACGCCCTGGGCTGACCCGTACGGTCACGCGGGCGTCACGCTGGGGCCTCGGCGCGATAACGGCCGTCCGGTTAAATCGGATATGTGGGCATAGCCGGCGCGTAGTTAACCCAAAAGACAACCCCCACTCAGGCATCGGCCAGCCCGATGATCGGGCTTGTTCATCCTCCGTTCACTTGTGACCGGCGAACCGTCCACCTGACCCTCCTAACTTTCGTGTCAGCCGGTCAGCGCCGGCGCCCGGGCCCCCATCCGGGCGACCTGACCAAAGACGTGAAGGGAAACCCCTCAGGTGAAGCTCCAGCGGCACGGCACCATCGCCTGCCTCGCTCTTACTGCGGTGCTCGGTCTCAGTGCTTGCGGCTCGGACAACAACGAGCCGGCCGGCTCCGCGTCGGGCTCCGCCAGCGCGGCGGACTGCGCCACGGGCACGCTGAACGCGCAGGGCTCCTCCGCCCAGAAGAACGCCATGGCCGAGTGGATCAAGGCGTACCAGCAGAAGTGCCCGGGCACCACGATCAACTACGAGCCCTCCGGCTCGGGCGCCGGCATCCAGGCCTTCATCGCGGGCACCGCCGACTTCGCCGGCTCCGACTCCGCCCTCAAGGAGGAGGAGCAGCCGCAGGCCGACGCCAAGTGCACCGGCGGCAAGGCCATCCACCTGCCGATGGTGATCGGCCCGGTCGCCGTGGCCTACAACCTCAACGGCGTGGACAACCTCCAGCTCAAGCCGGCCACCCTGGCCAAGATCTTCGCCGGCAAGGTCACCAAGTGGGACGACCCGGCGATCAAGGCCGACAACCCGGACGCCAAGCTGCCCGCCACCGCGATCCAGACCGCGCACCGGTCGGACTCCTCCGGGACCACCGACAACTTCACCGACTTCCTGGCCAAGACCGCCGAGGCGGACTGGACCTTCGGCAAGGCCAAGGAGTGGAAGGCCCCGGGCGGCACCGCCGGCAAGGGCAACGACGGCGTGACCAGCATCATCAAGGGTGCCGACGGCACCATCGGCTACGTCGAGATGTCCTTCGCCGAGAACGCCGGCCTCAAGATGGCCAAGGTCGGTAACGGGGCCGGCGAGTTCGCCCCGCTGACCCTGGAGAACGCCGGCAAGACCATCGCCGGCGCCGAGGTCACCGGCAGCGGCGACGACCTCAAGATGAAGATCGACTACAACACCAAGGAGGCCGGGGCCTACCCGATCGTCCTGGTGACCTACGAGATCGTCTGCTCCAAGGGTCTCGCCGCCGACAAGCTCCCGCTGGTCAAGAGCTTCCTCGGCTACACCGCCAGCGCCGAGGGCCAGAAGGTGCTGAGCGAGATCGGCTACGCCCCGCTGCCCGAGTCGGTCCGCACCAAGGTCGAGGCGGCGGCCAAGAACATCTCCTGACCCTGACCGGCACCACCACCTCAACTCGAAGCGAGCGAGCAGATGGGTGAAACCCCTCAGCGCTCGGCCGACGCCGGCACCGGCGGGACCCGCGTGGCCCAGAGCCACGACCGGCCCGCCGGTGCCTCGGCGCGTGTGGCCGAGGCACCAGTCAGCACCCGTACCCCCGGCGGAGCCGGACTGGGTGGCGGTGGCGCGCTGCCCCGCGCCCGGGCCTTCGGCGCGGAACGCGCGTTCCGTGGGCTCACCCTGGCCGCCGGCACCGCCGTGCTGGTCGTGATCGCGGCGATCGCGTTCTTCCTGATCGCCAAGGCGGTCCCGGCCCTGCGTGCCAACACCGAGAGCTTCTGGAGCTTCGAGGGCTGGTTCCCGAACGATTCCGAGCCGAAGTTCGGCATCGGCGCGCTCGCCTTCGGCACCGTGCTCAGCTCCGCGCTGGCCCTGCTGATCGCGGTGCCGGTGGCGCTGGGCATCGCGCTCTACCTCTCGCACTACGCGCCGCGCCGCCTGGGCACCACGCTCGGCTTCCTGATCGACCTGCTGGCCGCCGTGCCGAGCGTCGTCTTCGGCCTCTGGGGACGCGACGTCTTCATCGGCCCGGTCCGCGACTTCTCGGTCTGGCTGAACCAGTACTTCGGCTGGATCCCGATCTTCGGCGGCGACGGCCCCTTCGGGCGGTCGATCCTGCTCGGCGCCCTGGTGCTGGCGATCATGGTGCTGCCGATCATCACCTCGCTCTCCCGCGAGGTCTTCCTGCAGACGCCGACCGCCAACGAGGAGGCCGCCCTCGCCCTGGGCGCCACCCGCTGGGAGATGCTGCGCACCGCCGTGCTCCCCTACGGCCGCCCCGGCATCATCGCCGCGGTGATGCTCGGTCTCGGCCGGGCGCTCGGCGAGACCATCGCCCTGGCGCTCACCCTCGGCGCGACCTTCAGCATCTCGTTCAACCTGATCGAGAGCGGCGGCAACACCATCGCCGCCAACATCGCCAACGCGTTCGGCGAGGCGAACGACACCGGCCGGGGTGCGCTGATCGCCTCCGGTCTGGTGCTCTTCGCCATCACGCTGATCGTCAACATCACGGCGCGGGCGATCATCTACCGCCGCCGGGAGTTCACGGAGTCGGCCGCATGAGCACCACCCTCACCTCCCACCGTCCCCGCCCGGCGGCGCAGCCCACCAGCCTGAAGGCCAAGCGGCTGCCGGCGTACGCGGCGCCCGCCATCGCGCTCGCCGCCGTGCTGGTCGCCGCCGGCATCGTGTACGGCGCCGGCATCGGCGGGCCGGTGCTGGTCGTGGTCGTCGCCGCGCTGCTCTACCTGGCCGGCCTCTTCGCCGCGGCGAACGCGGTCGAGGGGCGCCGCTCGGCGCGCAACCGCACCTGGAGCGCCCTGATCCACTCGGCGTTCGTGCTGGCCGTACTGCCGCTGGCCTCGGTGGTCTGGACGCTGGTCAGCAAGGGCATGGAACGTTTCGACGCCGACTTCTTCGGCACCTCGATGAACAACATCGGGGCCCGGGACGCCAACGGTGGCGCCTACCACGCCATCGTCGGCACCCTGGAGCAGGTCGGCATCGCCGCCCTGATCACCGTCCCGCTCGGCATCCTCTGCGCGATCTACGTCGTCGAGTACGGACGGGGCCGGTTCGCCTTCGCGATCCGGTTCTTCGTCGACGTGATGACCGGCATCCCCTCGATCGTCTCGGGCCTGTTCGTGCTGGCCTTCTGGGTGCTGATCGTGTCGCCGGTCTTCAACGACGGCCGGCCGGGCTTCTCCGGCTTCGCCGCCGCGCTGGCGCTCAGCGTGCTGATGCTGCCCACCGTGGTCCGCTCCACCGAGGAGATGCTGCGTCTCGTCCCGGCGCCGCTGCGCGAGGGCGCGTACGCCCTCGGCGTGCCGAAGTGGAAGACCATCCTGCGGGTCGTGCTGCCGACGGCGCTGCCGGGCATCGTCACCGGCGTCATGCTCGCCATCGCGCGGGCCGCCGGCGAGACCGCTCCGGTGCTGCTCGTCGCCGGCGGTGGCGCCGCGATCAACTTCAACCCGTTCGAGAACAACCAGTCGTCGCTGGCCCTCTTCGTCTACCAGCAGGCCGGTGACGCGTCGAAGTACGCGCCGGCGCGGGCGTGGACCGCGGCACTGACCCTGGTCGCCCTCGTGCTCGTCCTGACCATCGCGGCGAAGTTGCTGGCCCGTCGCAACCGGCTCGGCCGATGAACCCCGGAGGTACCACCACCATGGCCAAGCGCATCGAGGCCGCCGACGTCACCGCCTACTACGGTGGCTTCAAGGCGATCGAGAACATCAACCTGACCGTCGAGCCGAAGACGGTCACCGCCCTGATCGGCCCGTCCGGCTGCGGCAAGTCGACCTTCCTGCGCTCGATCAACCGGATGCACGAGGTGCTGCCGGGGGCGCGGGTCGAGGGCAGCCTGACCATCGACGGCCAGGACATCTACGACCGCGACGTCGACGTGACGGCGGTCCGCCGGATGATCGGCATGGTGTTCCAGCGTCCCAACCCGTTCCCCACCATGAGCATCTTCGAGAACGTGGTGGCCGGGCTGCGGCTCAACGGCGTACGGAAGAAGTCGATCCTGGACGAGGCCGCCGAGAAGGCGCTCCGCTCGGCGAACCTGTGGGACGAGGTGAAGGACCGCCTCGGCAAGCCGGGCGCGGGCCTCTCCGGCGGTCAGCAGCAGCGGCTCTGCATCGCCCGGACCATCGCGGTCGAGCCGCAGGTGGTGCTGATGGACGAGCCCTGCTCCGCGCTGGACCCGATCTCCACGCTGGCCATCGAGGACCTGATGTTCCAGCTCAAGGACAAGTTCACCATCATCATCGTCACCCACAACATGCAGCAGGCCGCCCGGGTGTCGGACCGGACCGCCTTCTTCTCCATCGAGAAGACCGGCGACCCGGGCCGGCTGATCGAGTACGACAACACCCAGAAGATCTTCAGCAACCCGAGCGTGAAGAAGACCGAGGACTACATCACCGGCCGCTTCGGCTGACCCGCTGGTCCCCGTCCGCGGCGGACCCGGTTTGCGGCGTGTCGCGGTCTTCGACGACCGGGACACCGCGACACGCCGCAAACCGACGGGGGTGCCCGGCGGGGTCACCCGAGGACGAAGCGGGCGCTCCCGTCGTCGGACAGGTCGAGGCGGGGCGTGACCGGGGTGGCGGCGTCGCGGGTGGCCGACGCCCGGGCCACCCCGGCCAGGTCACCGGCGGCGGCGACCTGGGCCAGGGTGACCAGGGTGGGCGGCAGCATGGTCAGCTCACCCGCCTCCGCCCGGGCCAGGGCGTCCGCCGGGCGTACCCACATGGTGTGGTCGGCCTCGCCGGAGACGTCCCGGGTCCGCTGCCCCTCCGGCAGCAGGGCCACGAAGAAGTACGTGTCGAAGCGGCGCGGCTCGAACTCCGGGGTGATCCACCGGCTCCACGGCAGCAGCAGGTCGGAGCGGAGCGTCAACCGCCGGCCGGCGAGCAGGTCGGCGAAGCCCGTCCGGCGGGCCTCCAGGTCCTGCCGGGCGGTTTCCCAGTCGTCACCGCTGACGTCGCCCACCACCGTCCCGGCGTCCGGGCCGGCGAGCAGGACGCCGGCCTCCTCGAAGACCTCCCGGGCGGCGGCGCAGACCACCGCCTGGGCGGCGTCCGGGGCGATGCCGAGCCGGTCGCCCCAGCCGGCGGGCTCGGGGCCGGCCCAGTCCAGGTGCGCCTGGGAGTCCGAGCGGTCCACCCCGCCGCCGGGGAAGGCGTACATCCCGCCGAAGGTCATCGCGGCGACCCGGCGGATCAGGTACACCTCGAAGTCGGGCCCGGCCGGGCGGAGCAGCAGCACGGTGGCGGCCACCCGGGGCACCGCCGGGACGCCGCCCTCGGTGCGGAACCGGCGGGCGTGCTCGACCAGGGCGGCCGGGGCGGCAAAGCCGTCGATCGTCATGCCGTGAGCCTAGGGCCTGCGCCATGAGGGCGGTCGAGCCGAGGCGGCGGCCGGCCGGCTCCCCCGGGTACGCCCTGGTTCCCGACGGGTGGATCATCCTCCCGGCGTGGGCACGCTCCCGGGTAGCGTGCCCGCCATGACGCGTTGGGGAATCCTGGCCACCGGACACATCGCCGGCCGCTTCGCCGAGGACCTGCGGCTGGTACCGGGGGCCGAACTGGTCGCGGTCGGCTCGCGTACGCCGGAGAGCGCGGAGCGTTTCGCCGCCCGGCACGGCGCCCCCCGGTGGTACGGCTCGTGGGCCGAGCTGGCCGCCGACGACGAGGTCGACGTGATCTACGTGGCCACCCCGCACGCCGCCCACCACGAGGCCACCCGGGTCTGCCTGGACGCCGGACGGGCGGTGCTGGTGGAGAAGCCGTTCACCCTCGACCTGCCCACCAGCGTCGAACTGGTCGAGACGGCCCGCGCCCGCGGGGTCTTCCTGATGGAGGCCATGTGGATGCGCACCAACCCGCTCGTCCTCCGCCTGATGCAGCTCGTCGCCGAGGGGGCGATCGGCGAGGTGACCGGCGTACGGGCGGACTTCGGCGCGGCCGGGCCGTTCCCGCCGGAGCACCGGATGCGGGCCCGCGCCCTGGGCGGCGGCGCGCTGCTGGACCTCGGCGTCTACCCGGTGAGCCTGGCCCACCTGCTGCTCGGTGTGCCGCAGCACGTGCACGCCTGGGCGAAGGTGGGCCCCGAGGGCGTGGACGAGAACACCGGCATCGTCCTCGGCTACGACTCCGGCGCGGTCGCCACGCTGAGCTGCGGCATGGTCGGCGCGACCCCGCTGACCGCCTCGATCACCGGGACCACCGGCCGGATCGACCTGCCGGAGCCGTTCTTCCGGCCCGGCTCGGCGGTGCTGCACCGGGCCGGGGCCGAGCCGGAGACGCTCACCGACGACCTGGTCGGCGGGGGCTACCAGTACGAGGCCGCCGAGGTGCAGCGCTGCCTGGCGGCGGGGCTGACCGAGAGCCCGCTGGTGCCGCACTCGGCGACGCTGGAGGTGATGGCGCTGCTGGACGGCATCCGGGAGCGGATCGGCGTCCACTACGCCTGACGACGGGCGGTGGGGCGTACCGCCGGGGTGGCGGGTGGCACCCACCACCGCCCGGCGCTGACGCGGGCGGTGGGACGCGGAAGGCCCCCGCCGGGGACGGCGGGGGCCTTCGCGGTGGCCGGGTCAGCTGAACAGCGGACGGGCCAGGAAGTACATCAGGGCGCCGATCGAGCCGGCGGCCGGGAAGGTCAGGATCCACGCGCCGACGATGTTGCCGGCCACGCCCCACCGCACGGCGGAGAGCCGCTTGGTGGCACCCACCCCCATGATCGCCGAGGTGATCGTGTGGGTGGTGGAGATCGGCGCGCCCAGCACCAGCGCGTTGAAGTACAGCACCGAGCTGGCCACGGTCTCGGCGGCGAAGCCCTCCGGCGGACGCAGGTCGATGATCTTACGACCGAGGGTCCGGATGATCCGCCAGCCACCGGCGTACGTGCCGGCGGCGAGCACGGCGGCCGAGGTCCAGAACGCCCACTCCGGGATGAACTCCGGGTCGTTCTGGAAGCCACCCACGTAGAGGGCCAGCACCACGATGCCGATGGTCTTGGCGGCGTCCTGCATGCCGTGGCCGACCGACATGGCGGCCGCGGAGGCGGTCTGCGCCCAGCGGAAGCCCCGGTTGAGCTTGCCCGGGTGCCCCTTCCGGAAGATCCACTGCACGGCGATCATGACGACGTAACCGAGCAGGAAGCCGACCATCGGCGACAGCACCATCGGGATGATGACGCTCTCCCCGATGCCGGTCCAGAGCACCGTGCCGGAGGCGGCGATGGTCGAGCCGACGAGGCCGCCGATCAGCGCGTGCGACGAGGACGACGGGAGGCCGAAGTACCAGGTGATCAGGTTCCACACGATGGCGCCGATCACGCCGGCGAAGACGATGCCGAGGCTCGCCTGCCCGGTCGGTAGTTTCACCAGGCCGCTACCGACGGTCTTGGCCACCTCGGCGCCGAAGTGCGCGCCGATGAAGTTGCCGACCGCCGCCATGGCCAGGGCCACCCGGGGTGTCAGCGCCCGGGTGGAGATGCTGGTCGCGATCGCGTTGGCGGCGTCGTGGAAGCCGTTGGTGTAGTCGAACACCAGGGCCACCCCGATCACCGCCAGCACGGCGATGAGTTCGGGACTCACAGGATCAGGACTCCTTGACCGCGATGGTCTCGACGGTGTTGGCCACGTGCTCGAAGGCGTCGCAGGCGGCCTCCAGCTCGTCGGCGACCTCCTTCATCTTCAGCACGGTCAGCGCGTCGTACTCGCCGGAGAAGAGGCGGACCAGCAGCATCCGGTACGCCTGGTCGCCGTCGTTCTCCAGCCGGTTGCACTCGATCCAGTAGTCCTCGAGGTCCTTCATCGACCGCAGCCGGGGCATCGCCTCGGCGGTCAGCTTGGCCTGCTGGTCGAGGACGTTGACCATCTCGTGCATCTCGCGGGGCAGCGAGGGGAGCTTGGTCAGGCCGTACAGGTAGAGCAGGTTGCCGACCGCCTCCAGGTGGTCCATCACGTCGTCGAGCAGCGAGCCCAGACGGTAGATGTCCTCCCGGTCGAACGGGGTGATGAAGGTCGAGTTGATCTTCTTGTAGAGCTCGTGGGTGATCTGGTCGCTGTCGTGCTCGACCTCGGTCAGCCGCTCGCTCACCGACTGCACCTCGACGTCGGGCAGGGCCAGCTCGTTGAGCAGTGCGGTGCCCTTCACCAGGTTCTGCGCGGCCCTGGTGAAGAGCTCGTAGAAGGCGCCCTCGTTCGGGCGGAAGGAAAACTTCACAGCACGGACCTCGTCGTGTCGGTGGAAGGGTGGCCGTCGCCCCGGACGGGCGTCTGCTCTGGGCATGCTAGGTACCCCACGGAACCGGGCATCGACCGGCCCACCCCTGGTCAGGCCCGATTCACCGTTCGTTCACCCGCCGTTCACCTTGGTCCTCTCGTCCCCGTCCCGCAACCGCTGGCGTTCCCGCTGCACGTCGAAACCGGCTGCCGGATACCCCAGATGCAAGGTGTCGAACGTCTCCCGCAGCAGGTGGGCCACCGCCCAGTCCCGGTACCACTTGCGGTCCGCCGGGACCACGAACCAGGGCGCGGCGTCCGGTCCGCACCGCCCCAGCGCCTCGGCGTACGCCGCTTGGTAGTCGTCCCAGCGGGCCCGGGAGTCGAGGTCGGCCGGGTTGTACTTCCAGTGCTTCGTCGGGTCGGTCAGCCGCTCCATCAGCCGCTCCCCCTGCTCCGCGCGGGAGATGTGCAGCATCACCTTCACCAGGGTCACCCCCGCCTCGACCAGCTCCCGCTCGAAGGCGTTGATCTCGTCGTACCGGGCCCGCCAGGCGGCCTCCGGCACCAGCGCGTCGACCCGGGCCACCAGCACGTCCTCGTAGTGGGAGCGGTTGAACACACCCACGTAGCCGGGCGGCGGCAGGGCACGGCGGATCCGCCACAGGAAGTCGTGCCGCGCCTCCTCCTCCGTCGGCGGGCCGAAGGAGCGGATGTGCAGCCCGAGCGGGTTCATCGCGCCGGCCACCCGTTTGACCGTGCCGTCCTTGCCGCCGCAGTCCATCGCCTGGAGCACCAGCAACAGCCGCGGCGGCCGTCCCCCGTCGAGGTGGGCGTCGGCCGCCGTCGGCGCGCCCGTCGGGGCGTCCGCGCCGGCCGCGGCCTTGGCGGTGGCGAAGAGCATCTCCTGCTGCCGGCCGAGCCCGGCGCCGATCAGCTCGACCTGGGCGCGCGCCCACGCCTTGCGTTCCCGGCCGATCCCGGCCGCCGCCGGCAGCCCGGGCGTCGCGCGCGGATCCACCGCGTCGAGGTCGACCGTGCCGCCGTCCGGGGCGGCCCGCAGCAACTCCCGCATCGTGCCACCCTCCGGCGGCACGACCTCCGACTCGTCGATCACACCCATCCCCCGATCCTCACCCACTCCGCCACCCCCCGCCTCCCGAGCCCGCCCGCCCCCGCCCGGCCGGGTCGCCCGGGCGTACGGGGGGTGGCCGTACGGGCGGGGGCGGCGGGGTGGGCGGTGGTTGGGGAGAATGCGGGGCGACCACGGGGGAGGCGGGCGGTGATGGTGGACGCGGCGGCGGAGTTCGAGGCAGAGCGCGCGCGGCTGACGGCGGTGGCGTACCGGATGCTGGGCAGCCGGAGCGAGGCCGAGGACGCCGTGCAGGAGACCTGGCTGCGCTACGCCACGGCACTGGGCGACCCGGCCGCCCGGGCCGAGGTACGGCACCTCGGCGGCTGGTTGACCACCACCTGCGCCCGGATCTGCCTGGACGTGCTCCGTTCGGCCCGAGTACGCCGGGAGACGTACCCGGGGCAGTGGCTGCCCGAGCCGCTGGTGACCCCGCTGCGGCCGGCCGCCGGGGCGGACGGCTACGCCCCCGACCCGGCCGAGCGCGCCGTGCGCCGCGACCAGGTCGGCACGGCGCTGCTGGTGGTGCTGGAGCGGCTCACCCCCGAGCAGCGCGTCGCGTTCGTCCTGCACGACGTCTTCGCGGTGCCGTTCGCCCGGATCGCCGAGGCGCTCGGCACCAGCCCGGAGGCGGCCCGGCAGCTCGCCTCCCGGGCACGTCGCGCGGTGCACGCGCCGGACGCCCCGCGACACACCGCCGACCTGGCCGAACAGCGGCGGGTGGTGGCCGCGTTCGTCGCCGCCACCGAGTCCGGCGACCTGAACGCGCTGCTCCGGGTGCTCGCCCCCGACGTGCTGCTGATCGGCGACAGCGGCGGCCACTTCCCGTCGGCCCGCCGCCCGGTCACCGGCGCGGACAACGTCGGCCGCTTCGTGCTGGGGCTCTTCGGCCGGGCCGGCCGGTACGGCCAACGGATGCGGGGCGGGCCGGTGCTGGTGGACGGCTCGCTCGGGCTGCAACTGGAGACCGTGCACACCGACGGCCGGCTGCTGCGGCTGGTGGTCGCCTACGCCGTGCACGAGGGGCGGATCACCGGCGTCTTCTTCCAGCTCAACCCGGACAAGCTGCACCACCTGCCGGCGGTCCCCACCGACGCCGCCTGGCCGCCGCCCCGGTGAACCCGGCTCAGACCACCAGGGTCAGCCACTTCCGGTACGACGTGGCGAACGGCTCGGTGCCGTCGCCCAGCGCGTCGAGCAACCACGCCGACGCCGCCTCGGCCTCGGCGACCAGGTCGTCCGGGTAGCCGAACCGCTCCCGGTGCACGGCGAACTCGTCCTCGTCGCGCAGCTCGACCAGGCCGGTGGCGCGGCGACGCACCACGTCCAGGTCGAGGTCGATCAGGTGCACCGTGTCGTCGCCCTCCCACCGGGCGGGGGTGGTGATGTCGCAGTAGACCTCGCTGGTGCGCGGCGGCGGGTTGAACATCCCGGTCCACCAGGCGTGGTGCGGCACCAGGAGCACGAACGGGATCTGCTCGACCGAGGGCCGGCCGTGGTAGACCGACTCGGTGCCGGCCGGCACGCCCAGCCAGACGCCGAGGTCGTCCTCG
The DNA here is from genome assembly GCF_900090295.1 of Micromonospora coxensis. Lineage (NCBI taxonomy): Bacteria > Bacillati > Actinomycetota > Actinomycetes > Micromonosporales > Micromonosporaceae > Micromonospora > Micromonospora coxensis. The sequence continues at coordinate 3,014,620 of NZ_LT607753.1, forward strand.
GTGAGCCGGCGGGCCGGGTAGTCGCGGTGGGCGCTGCCGTCGTACTTGCGGTAGATCACACGGACCACATCGCTCGGCATGAGTCGCACCCTAGCCGATTCCGCCCAGCGGTCGCTGCGGGGAAGTTACCGGACGCGGCCGGCCGGTTTCCGTACCGTGACCGCGCCACCCGGGCGGCGGCCCGGCCGGTGTCGGGGCCGGCGGGTACCGTCGCACGGTGACTCCGCCGCGCACCGCCACCGGATCCGCCACCCCGACGGCCCGTAGCCGGCGACGAGGCGTCCGGCCCAGTGGCACCGAACTGCTGGCCGCGGCGGTCGGCGCGGTCCCCGGTGGCGCGGCCCGTCCCGGCCAGCAGCAGATGACCGAGGCGATCGAGCGCAGCGTGGCCGCAGGCGAGCACCTGCTGGTCCAGGCCGGCACCGGCACCGGCAAGTCGCTGGCGTACCTCGCTCCCGCGCTGACCGTGGACGGCCCGGTGGTGGTCTCCACCGCCACCCTGGCGTTGCAGTCCCAGCTCGTCGAGCACGACCTGCCCCGGCTCGCCGAGGCGGTGGAGCCGCTGCTCGGCCGCCGGCCCACCTTCGCCGTGCTCAAGGGCCGGCACCACTACCTCTGCCTGGCCCGGCTGGACAGCTCCACCGAGGACGAACCCGGCGACACCCTCTTCGACGCCCCGGGCGGCGGCTCCGGCGGCGGCACCAAGTGGCTCGGCGAGGCCGGGCGGCTCGGCAAGCAGATCCAGCGGCTGCGCGACTGGGCCGACGAGACGCACACCGGTGACCGGGACGAACTGGACCCGGGCGTGGACGACCAGGCCTGGCGGCTGGTGTCGATGCCGGCGCGCGAGTGCGTGGGGGCCACCCGCTGCCCGTTCGGCCAGGAGTGCTTCGCCGAGGCGTCCCGGGCGCGGGCCCGCGAGGCCGACATCGTGGTCACCAACCACAGCCTGCTCGCGGTGGACATGCTCGCCGGCCGGCACATCGTGCCGCCGCACAAGCTGCTGATCGTCGACGAGGCGCACGAGCTGGCCGACCGGGTCTCCTCGGCCGCCCAGGCGGAGCTGGTCCCCGAGCTGATCGACCGGTCCACCCGGCGGGCCCGGCCGCTGCTCAAGCCGGACGTCGCCGACCGGCTCACCGAGGCCGGCGACGCGCTCGCCGTCGGGTTGGCCGAGGCGCCGGCCGGGCGGCTCACCGCCGGGCTGCCGGCCCCGCTGCGCGAGGCGTGCACGCTGCTCGACGGGGCGACCCGGGCCGCGCTGGACGCGATCGGCGAGGTCAAGTCGGACGACCCGGACCCGGTCCGCAAGCAGCAGGCCAAGGCGGTGCTGGACGAGCTGTCCACCACCGCGCAGCGGCTGCTGGAGGAGGCCGACCACGACGTGGCCTGGGTGGAGAAGCCGGAGAACGGCAGCCGCCGCGCGCTGGTCGTCGCGCCGCTCTCGGTCGCCGGCACCCTCGCCTCCCACCTGTACGACGAGCGCACCGTCGTCGCCACCTCGGCCACCCTGACCCTGGGCGGCAGGTTCGACACGGTGGCCCGCGCGCTCGGGCTGGACGCTCCCCCGCCCGCCCCGCCGTCACCGGCCGCCGCGGCCCTCGCCGCCAGCACCGCCCGGGGCGACGCGGCGGCCCCCACCCCGGTGGCCACCGCCGCCGGCAGCCGGGCCGCCACCGGCACCGTCCCGGCCACCGAGGGGCCCGGGTGGCGGTCGCTGGACGTCGGCTCCCCGTTCGACTACGCCCGGCAGGGCATCCTCTACGTCGCCGCGCACCTGCCCCGCCCCAGCGTCTCCGGGCTGCCCGAGGCGGCCGGCGAGGAGCTGCTGGCGCTGGTCGGCGCGCTCGGTGGTCGTACCCTCGGGCTCTTCTCCTCGCGACGGGCCGCGCAGCAGGCCGCGGAGCTGGTCCGGGCGCGGACCGACCTGCCGGTGCTGTTGCAGGGCGAGGAGGCGCTGCCGCTGCTGGTCCGCCGTTTCCGGGAGGAACGGTCGAGCTGCCTGTTCGGGGTGATGTCGCTCTGGCAGGGGGTGGACGTGCCGGGCGACTCCTGCCAGCTCGTGGTGATCGACCGGCTGCCCTTCCCCCGCCCGGACGAGCCCCTCGCGGCGGCCCGCGCGGCGGCGGTGGACGCCGGCGGCGGCTCCGGCTTCGCCTCGGTCAGCGTGCCGATCGCCGCGGTACGGCTGGCCCAGGGCGTGGGCCGGTTGATCCGGGCGACCGGCGACCGGGGCGTCGTCGCGGTGCTCGACTCGCGGCTGGAGACCGCCCGGGGCTACGGGCCGTTCCTGCGCCGCTCGCTGCCGCCGTTCTGGTACACCACCCGCCCCGAGGTGGCCCGGGGTGCCCTCGAACGCCTCGCCAAGGCCTGAACACGCCGGAGCCGCCCGGCCCCGAGGGGTCGGGCGGCTCCGGCGGGTGGACGGTCAGGGCGCCTGGGAGGCGACCACCACCGCGTCGGGCGGGGTGTCCGGCACGGTACGGGCGGCGAGCCGGCGCACGGCGGTGTTGAGCACCGCGATCAGCGGCACCGCGACCAGCGCGCCGGTGATGCCGGCCAGCACCACGCCGGCGGCGATCCCGATGATCACCGCGAGCGGGTGGATGGCCACCGCCCGACCCATGATCAGCGGCTGGAGCAGGTGGCCCTCGACCTGCTGCACGCCGATCACCACGCCCAGGATGATCAGCGCGGTCACCGGGCCGCTGTCGACCAGCGCCACCAGCACCGCGACCCCGCCGGAGAGGGTGGCCCCGACGATCGGGATGAACGCGCCGAGGAAGACCAGCGCGGCCAGGGGGAAGGCGAACGGCACGTCGAAGATGACCAGGAAGACGCCGATGCCGACCGCGTCGATGAAGGCCACCAGGACGGTCGCGCGGACGTACGCGCCGAGCGTGGCCCAGGAGGCCCGGCCGGCGTCGTCGACCTTCCAGCGGGCCGCCACCGGCAGCAGCCGGACCAGGAACCGCCAGATGTTGTTGCCGTCACGCAGGAAGAAGAACGTGGCGAACAGCACCAGGATGGCGCCGGTCAGCACCTCGGCCAGCGTGGTCGCGGTGGAGAGCGCCCCGCTGGTGAACTTCTCGGTGTTGCCGTTGACCCACGCCTGCCCCTCGTCGATGTACCGCTCGAGCTGCCCGTCGGAGAGGTGCAGCGGACCGGTCTTGAGCCAGTCCTGGATCTGCCGTACGCCCTGCGACGACTTCTCGCTCAGCTCCGGCACGCCCTGGATGAACTCGTTCACCACCAGGGTCAACGTGCCGACCACCGCGGCCAGGCCACCGACCAGCACCACGCCGGTCGCCAGCGACCTCGGGAAGCGGGCCCGCAGCAGCCAGCCCACGGCCGGGGCGAGCAGCGCGGAGAGCAGCAGCGCGACGGCCAGCGGGATGATCACGATGCTGATCGTCCCGACGATCTTCAGCAGCGCCCAGGTCACCACGCCGATCACGATCAGCCGCCACGACCAGGCGGCGGCGATGCGCAGGGCGTGCGGCACGTCCGCGTCGTCACGGCTGGCGGTGGAGTTGTGCATCGCGGCGGGAGGCTCCGCGCCGACGACGGTGGCCGACAACGGCGCCACCGGGCCCGGCGACACGGGCGAGGCGACCCCGGGATCCGTCGACACCGGGGTCTCCTCGGCGCGACCCGCGCGCACCGAATCCCGTCCGGACTCGTACGCACGGCGCAGCCGGGCGCGTACCCGCTCGAAGCGGCTCAAGCGCACCTCCTGGAAATGAAACGGGCCGCCCCACGACGGTCCGGACAGGGTACGTCCGACAGCCGACACCGTAGGGCAGTTCCGCCACACATTGCCCCCCGCCCGTTCCGCTCAACCACCCCGACGACCCGCGACCCGGCACGCGGTAGCGTCTTCGCGTGACCGCCGACCCGAACCTCGACTCCGGCCTGCCGATCCGCCTGCTGCACGACCGCGTGCTGGTGCGGATGGAGGGGAGCGAGGGTGAGCGCCGTTCCACCGCCGGCATCGTGATTCCGGCCACCGCCGCCGTGGGCAAGCGACTGGCCTGGGCGACCGCGGTGGGCGTCGGCCCGAACGTCCGCTCGATCGTCTCCGGCGACCGGGTGCTCTTCGACCCGGACGACCGCTCCGAGGTGGAACTGCACGGCCGGGGGTACGTCCTGCTGCGGGAGCGGGACGTGCACGCCGTCGCCGCCGAACGGGTGGAGAACGAGCCCACCGGCAACACCGGCCTCTACCTGTAGCCACCCTCCGCACCGCGGGACGCGACGGCCGTTTGTGCCGCTGTCCGGCGGGAAGCCAGGCGCATCCAGCGCCCTGGGGAGGGACGATGCCGGTATTCGTGAAGAAGGTGCTGCTCTGGGGCGGCGTCGCCTTCCTGTTCTACTTCATGGCGTTCCGGCCGGACGGCGCGGCACAGATGTTCAAGGCGATCGGGGCCGGGCTGATGGCGATGTTCCAAGGGCTCGGCGACTTCATGACCAGCCTGATGACCTGACCGCGCCGCCGGCCCCCCACCGGCGACACGTGGGACACCGCTCAGGGCTGCCAGGGCCCGGCCGGACGGCCGCCGTACCCGCCGGGCGGGCCGTAGCCGGTCGGGTACGCCGGAGGCGGCGGCGGGGCCAGCACCACCGGGATCGGCACCACCGGGGAGTCGGGGGCCTCGACCGCGCGCTGCGACCCGTCCGGGAAGCGCAGGTGGTAGCGCTGCCCGTCCCAGATGCCGACCGGTGCCTGCGGGTCCCGACCCACGAAGTACGACCGGTACGCGCTGATCGCGTCCAGCAGTTCCCGCTCCTCCCGGGCGGTACGCTCCCGATCGGCCGCCTTGCGGTCCAGCCCCCGGCGCATGCCGTCGCGCAGCAGCGCCAGCCGGGTGGCGGCGAACTGGTAGCCGCGCATCGCCCGCAGGCCCGGCTCGCCCCCGACCCGACGGGCCCAGACCCGCGCCGCGTGCCGCCGGCCCAGGCTGCCCAGGGCGGCCACCTCCGGCGGGGTGAGCCAGCCGGCCCGCACGTAGTCCGGCAGCACCCGCTCGGTGAGCCGCCCCTCCCAGGCGCGCAGCCAGATCGCGAAGCTGACCATGCCGAAGAAGATCGGCACCATCAGCGCCACGATGCCGAGGAAGAAGATCACCGGCTGGCCGGTCGCCTGCACCAGCGACGGCAGCAGGTTCCAGGTGCCGTGCAGGATCATCGCCAGCAGCAGGCCGGCGGCCGGGGCGAGGATCCGCACCCGCCGGTCGGCCGCCCGGGCGGCGATGCCCAGCCCGACACCGGTCATCGAGGTGAACAGCGGGTGGGCGAAGCCGAAGAAGAGGATCCGCATGATGAAGATGACGATGACGTTGCGGACGCCGGTGGCCGGCCCCCACTCGTCCACGCCCGAGGCATACCCGGCGCCGCCCAGGTAGAGGATGTTCTCCACCATGGCGAACCCGACCGCCGAGAGCCCGCAGTAGACCAGGCCGTCGGTGATGCCCGACCACTCCCGGCGGCGGAAGACCAGCAGCAGGATCGGGCCGAGCGCCTTGGTCAGCTCCTCGATGAACGGGGCGACCAGCACCGCGGTCAACGCGGAGGGCAGCTCCCACCGGTCGAAGAGCTTCGCCCCGGCGTTGTTGACGGTCAGCGACGCGGCGGTGGAGACGAACGCGCCCCAGGCGAAGCAGAAGACCAGGTACTTCAGCGGCTCCGGCTCGTACCGGTCGAGCCAGAGGAAGCAGGCCACCAGCACCGGCACCGGCAGGACCGCCGCGGCCACCCCGACCAGCAGCGCGTCCAGGCCCAGGTTGGTGCCGAGGGTGTAGAGCATGTAGACCGCGCAGGCGGCGATCAGCAGCACCACCCCGGCCAGCACCAGGATCCGCCGCCAGCCCAGCCGGCGCGGCGGCATCCCGGGCGCGACGGCACCCGGTGGTGGGACGGCGGGCGCGGTCGGCGGCGGCACGGGCCAGCCGGGCGGGGTGACGGCCATGCGGTCAGCGTAGTCACCCACGGCCCCCTGGTCCGGACGCATCGGTGGTGGTTATGCTGCCCACAGGTCACGAGCGCCAGCGTCAAGCCCCGGCTTGCTGGCCGGCAACCCTCGTCGAGTTCGCGGTGGGGTGCCCCGGGTGATGACCGGGCCCAGCCCGATCCGTGTGCTGGGCAAGCGCGGACCCCGTCCCGGTGTGCCCACACCCGGGGTCCCGAGGACCCCGGAGGAACCGGCATGACCGTCACCCTCGTACCGCCCGCCCGTCCCACCGCCGCCACGCCCGCACCGGGCCGGCCGGACCCGCTCGGCGTGCTCGGCGTACCCGGGCAGGTGAACCTGGACCACGCCGCCAGCGCGCCCTGCGCGCGGGCCGCCGCCGACGCGGTGGCCGAGCTGCTGCCCTGGTACGCCAGCGTGCACCGCGGCGCCGGGGCGCTGTCGCAGCGCTGCACCCTGGCCTACGAGCGGGCCCGGCAGACGGTCGGCGACTTCTTCGGCGCCCGCGCCGACGACCACGTGGTCTTCACCCGCAACACCACCGACGCGCTGAACCTGCTGGCCCGGGCCCTGCCCGCCGGCACCACCGTGGTCACCTTCGCCGGGGAGCACCACGCCAACCTGCTGCCCTGGCCGCGCGGCTCGGTGCGGCTGCCGGTGCCGGAGAGCCCCGGCGCGGCCGTCCGGTCGCTGGACGCCGCCCTCGCCGAGCTGCGCCGGGGTGGGGTGTCCGGGCCGCCGGTGCTGGTCGCCGTGACCGCCGCGAGCAACGTGACCGGTGAGCGCTGGCCGGTGGCCGAGCTGGCCCGGGCGGCCCGCCGGCACGGTGCCCGGATCGTGGTCGACGCCGCCCAGCTCGCCCCGCACGCGCCGGTGGACGTGGCCGACCTCGACGTGGACTACCTGGCGGTCTCCGGGCACAAGCTGTACGCGCCGTTCGGCGCGGGCGTGCTGCTCGGCCGGGCCGACTGGTTGGACGAGGCCCCGCCGTACCTGGCCGGTGGGGGCGCCACCGGCCACGTCGGCGCGGCCACCCACGACGTGCGCTGGGCGACCGGCCCGGCCCGGCACGAGGGCGGTACGCCGAACCTGCTCGGCGCGGTCGCCCTGGCCGCCGTCTGCACGGCGCTGGCCGAGGCGGACCGGGACGCCCTGCACGCTCACGAGCAGCGGCTGCTGACCCGGCTGCGGGACGGCCTCGCCGCGCTGCCCGAGGTGGTGGAGCTGCGCGCCTTCGCCCCGGACACGCCCCGGGTCGGCATCGTCTCGTTCGTGCTGGCCGGCCGGGACTCCGCCGAGGTGGCCGGGTACCTGGCCCGGGAGCACGGGATCGGGGTGCGCGACGGGCTCTTCTGCGCGCACCCGCTGGCCCGGCGGCTGCTCGCCGAGGCGGCGACGCGCAGCGGCCGGGACGACCTGCCGCCGACCGCGCTGCGGGCCAGCCTCGGGCTGGGCAGCACGCGGGCCGAGGTGGACCGGTTGCTCGCCGCGTTGGCGGCACTGCGCTGACCGGGGTGGCTCAGCCGAGCGGCGGGGCGGTCGGGGGCTTCGGGGCCCCGCCCGGCTCCGCCGCCTCCCCGCGCGGCTTCTCCTGGTCGCCGAAGGACTGCCGGACCAGCCGGTTCGCCTCCTCCTGGTCGATGCCGGAGGCGACCATCAGGTCGCTGGCGGTGGTGCGCACCTGGGCGATCACGACGCTGCCGGAGAAGCCCACCCCCTGCGCGTACGCCCGGCCGGCCTCGCTGACCGCGCGCAGTGACCGCTCCCGGGCCTGCTCCGGCTCGGCCCCCACGGCGAACTCGTGCCGCAGCAGGCGTACCGACTCGGCGAGGTGGGCCACCGCGTCCGGCATCGGTTCGGGGATCGGCTCCTCGTCCTCGATCATGGTGACGGCCCGACGGATCAGGGTGCCGCTGTTGCGCATCGCCCGGTCGATCGGGTCGGCCGCCTCCGCGTAGTGGGTCAGCTCGCTGCGCCGGTGCCAGCGGGCCGGCGAGAGGGTGCTGGTCTCCTTCGCGCCCTCGATCGCCTCGGTGAAGGCGGCCAGTTCCTCCTTGTTCTCCCGCAGCCGCTCCAGGGCCCGCTGGGCGCTGCCCCGGTCCCGCTTGCGCAGCGCCTCGGCGCAGACGTCGAGCTGTCCGGCGAGCAGGTCCAGCGCGGGGCGGGCGGCCCGGTTGATCACCCGTAACGGGTTGAGCGGCAGCAGGACCGCGGTCACCAGCAGCGCGATCCCACCGCCGACGAACGCGTCGACGAAGCGGGGTATCTCCAGGTCCTGGACTGAGGGGCTGAGCGTGACGATCAGCACCGCGGTCGCGGCGGCCTGGATCACGACGGCCACACTGCCGCCGAAGAAGATCGTCAGCAGGATCGCCGAGGTCACCACCAGGCCGAGCTGCCAGCCGCCGGTGCCGAGGAAGTAGATCAGCACGTCGCCGAGGAACACCCCGACCGCGACTCCGATGATCAGCTCGACGGTACGGCGCAGCCGCTGCCCGACCGAGGCGGCCAGGGTGCCGACCGCCGAGATGGGCGCGAAGACGGGCTGCGGGTTGTTCAGCACCTCGTGCGCGAAGATCCAGGAGAGCGCGGCGGCCAGCCCGGCCTGGACGGCCAGGCCGAGCGCCATCCGCACCCGGTGCAGCCGGTCGTGCAGGGTGGCCCGGCTCCGGTGGCGCAACTCCGCCATCGCCCCGGCGATCCGGGCGGAGTCGACGTCCGTGCCGTCGCGCAGGGCGGCACGCCGCATCAGCGACGGTCGTCGGTCCCGGGCCACGGCCATGGCCGGGACTACCCGTACCGGGAGCTTTCATCCCACCGCCCGTGCGGCAGACTCGACGGGGTGACGGAGCTGACCGAGCGCTGGCGGACGGCGGCGCGGGACGCCGGCGCGGTCGACGACCCGGCGACGATCCGGGCCGGGCAAGACCTGGTCGCCCGCTGGCGCGAGCCGCACCGCCGGTACCACACGCCTCGCCACCTCACCGCCGTGCTGGGCGTGGTGGACGCGTACGCGGGGCTGGCTACCCAGCCGGACCTGGTGCGGCTCGCCGCCTGGTGCCACGACGCGGTCCACGACCCGCGCGCCGCCGGGGACACCAACGAGCGGGACAGCGCCGCGCTGGCCGGCACGCTGCTGACCGGGCTGGGGCTGCCCGCCGAGGCGGTGACCGAGGTCCGCCGGCTGGTGCTGCTCACCGCCGGGCACGCCGTCGCCGCCGACGACCCCGACGGCGCGCTGCTCTGCGACGCCGACCTCGCGGTCCTCGCGACCCCACCCGACGAGTACGCCGCGTACGCCGCCGCCATCCGCCAGGAGTACGCGCACGTCCCCGAGCCGGACTTCCGCGCCGGCCGGGCCCGCGTCCTCGACTCCCTGCTCGCCCTTCCCGCCCTCTTCCGCCTGCCCCCACTGGCGGCCCGCTGGGAGGCGCCCGCCCGCGCCAACCTCACCCGCGAACTGGCCACCCTCCGCCGACCCCCGCCGTCGGGACGTCAGGCCGGGGTGGGGTCCGGGGGTGCAGGTGCTTGGGACGGCGGAGCCCGCTGGCGCGGAGCCGGTGGGCGATCTCGCGGGTAGGGACGACCTGGGCGCCGAGCCAGACCGCCACCGGGAAGCGCTCGGCGGGGATGTCGTAGTGGTCACGGTCGAAGCCCCGGCGGGGCACGCCCAGCGCCTCGGCGAAGGCGTGCAGTTCGGCGTGGGAGACGTCGCTGATCAGGTGGGACCAGAGCCGTCCCCGCCACGGCCAGGCGGGCCGGTCGAGGTACAGCATGGCGGCCAATCTAACCGGCGGTTAGCCTTCCCCGCATGGTTGGCTCCCCCCTCCTCGACGACCTGCGGGCGGCGCTCGGCGACGACGCCGTCCTGACCGACCCCGACCTGCTGCGGATGCACCAGCGCGACGAAGCGGACCTCTGCCCGGCGGGCACGCCGCTGGTGGTGACCCGGCCCCGCAGCACCGAGCAGGTGGTGGCGGTGGTCCGGGCGGCCGCGCGGCACGGCGTACCGGTGGTGCCGCAGGGGGCGCGGACCGGGCTGGCCGGCGCGGCGAACGCGGTCGACGGCGCGGTGGTGCTCAGCACGATGGCGATGGACGCGATCCGGGAGATCGACCCGGTCAGCCGGATCGCCGTGGTGCAGCCGGGGGTGGTCAACGCGACCCTGGCCGGTGCGGTGGCGAAGCACGGGCTCTGGTACCCGCCGGACCCGGGCTCCTGGGAGTCCTCCACCATCGGCGGCAACGTCTCCACCAACGCCGGCGGCATGTGCTGCGTCAAGTACGGCGTGACCACCGAGTACGTGCTGGGCCTGGAGGTGGTGCTCGCCTCCGGCGAGGTGCTGCGCACCGGTCGGCGCACCGCCAAGGGTGTCGCCGGGTACGACCTGACCCGGCTCTTCGTCGGCTCCGAGGGCACCCTCGGCGTGATCACCGAGATCACCGTGTCGCTGCGTCCGGCCCCCGAGGAGTCGCTGACCATGGTGGCCGTCTTCGGGTCCACGGCGGCGGCCGGCGCGGCGGTGGCCGACATCGCCGCCCAGGGGCTCAGCCCCAGCCTGCTGGAACTGCTCGACCGGACCCATCTGCGGGCGATCGAGGCGTACCGGCCGATGGGGTTGCGCACCGACGCGCAGGCGCTGCTGCTCGCCGCCGCCGACACCGGCTCCCGGTCCGCCGACGACCTGGCCCGGCTGGCCGAGGTCTGCGAGGCGGCCGGGGCCGAGGAGGTGTACGCGGCCACCGACGCCGTGGAGGCGGCGGCGCTGTTGCAGGCCCGCCGGCTGGCACACCCGGCGATGGAGAAGTTCGCCGCCGACGCCTTCCCCGGCGGCAACGGCGGTCTGGTCATCGACGACGTGGCGGTGCCGCGCGGCGCGCTGGCCGCGCTGCTCGACGGGGTCGCCCGGATCGCCGAGGAGTGCGACGTGCCGATCGGCGTGGTCGGGCACGCCGGGGACGGCAACATGCACCCCAACATCGTGGTCGACCGAGCCGACCCGGCCAGCCTGGAACGGGGCCGGCGCGCCTTCGACGAGATCATGCGGCTCGGCCTGGACCTCGGCGGCACCTGCACCGGCGAGCACGGCGTCGGGCTGCTCAAGCGGGACTGGCTGGCCCGCGAGATCGGCCCGGTCGGCGTCCGGGTGCACCAGGCGATCAAGGCGGCGCTGGACCCGGCGGGGATGCTGAACCCGGGCAAGGTGCTCTGACCCCGGCGGGCGGGGTGCGGGAGGCCGTCGGCGGCCTCCCGCACCGCCTCAGGCGGTCGGCTCGGCCGGGGTGGCCTGGGTGAGCAGGAGCAGGATCTCGCCGGCCACCGGTGGGCGCTCCTCACCGGGGCAGTCCTGCGAGGTGATCAGGCCGACCGAGGTGAGCAGGCTCGACGTCAGCGAGTCGATGCAGGTCGCCTTGTACTTGCGGACCTCGTCGGTCTCCTGGGCCAGCCGCGGGTCGGCGAGCAGGCCGTGCAGCCGCTGGAGCTGCTCCGGGTCGAGCGTCCCGGTGGACGTCACGCCGTCCCCGGCGCAGTCGTCGCACTCCCAGCGGCCGTCGGGCTCCACGTTGAGCGACCGGAGCGGGCCGTCCTGACCGAGCTTCTGCAGCAGGCTGACCCGGCCGGCGGCCGGGGAGGCTGTCACCGCTGTCCCCTTCGGATCCCGTGTGGACTCGCCGCCGTCCTCGCCGAACACCGAGCAGGCGGTGAGGGTGACCGTCAGGACGACACCGGCGGAGACCATGAGCACGCGTGACCACAGAGGGGGAACCACGCGCCGCAACCTACCCCACCGTAGGTAAGAACCGGTACCGGCCGACCGGGCGGGCGTCGATGGGTGCAACGTCCATGGGGCCGATCGGTCAGTGGGTGGACGTCGGGAGTTCGACGCTGTCGCCGTCGACACCCCGATCCGCGGCGAAGCCGCGCACGTCGGGCGCGCCGAGCCGGGCCGCGTCGGCGGTGGCGTCGTCCGGCATGAGCTGGGACTCCCGCTCCGCCTCGACCCGCGCCCGGTAGTGCGCGACCTCCCGCTCCCGGGTGGCCGCGTCCCAGCCGAGCACCGCACCCATCAGCTCCGCCGTGTGCCCGGCCGACTCCAGGCCCCGGTGGGTCGTCTCGAAGGAGATCCGGGTACGCCGGGTCAGCACGTCCTCCAGGTGCAGCGCCCCCTCCGCGCGGGCCGCGTACGTCACCTCGGCGGCGAGGTACTCCGGCGCGCCGGCCAGCGGGGACGCCTGGAGGGGGTCGGCGTCGATCAGGGCCAGCAGTTCCCGGGTCATGGTGCCGTAGCGCTCCAGCAGGTGCTCCACCACGCCCACCGGCACCCCGTGCCGGCGGGCCAGGTCCGCCCGGTCCCGCCACATCGCCGGGTACCCGTCGGCGCCGAGCAGCGGCAGGTCGGCGGTGCGGGACGGCCGTACCCCGCCGAGCCGGTGGGCGGCCCGGTCCACCACGTCCGAGGCCATCACCCGGTACGTCGTGTACTTGCCGCCGGCGACCAGGAGCAGCCCGAGCATCGGCTCGAAGACCGCGTGCTCGCGGGACAGCTTGGAGGTGGAGTCCGCCTCGCCGGCCAGCAGCGGGCGCAGGCCGGCGTAGACGCCCTCGATGTCGGCCGTGGTCAGCGGCCGGTCGAGCACCGTGTTGACCTGATCGAGCAGGTACTGGATGTCGCGCGCGGAGGCGGCCGGGTGGGACCGGTCCAGTCGCCAGTCGGTGTCGGTGGTGCCGATGATCCAGTGCCCACCCCAGGGGATCACGAAGAGCACGCTGCTGGGGGTGCGCAGGATCAGCCCGGTCTCGCCGGTGATCGCCGACCGGGGGACGACCAGGTGCACGCCCTTGGAGGCGCGTACCCGGATGCCGGGGCGCAGCCCGACGTCGTTGAGCATCTGCGACATGTCGTCGCTCCAGACGCCGGTCGCGCCGATGACGACCCGGGCGTGCACCTCGAACTCGGCGTCGGGGGAACCGGGGGCCGCCTCCAGGTCGCGGACCCGGACCCCGGTGACCTCACGGGCCTGCCGGATCAGCCCGACGGCGCGGGCGCTGGTCACCACCGTCGCGCCGAGGCTCGCCGCGGTACGGGCCAGGGTGACCACCAGCCGGGCGTCGTCGACCTGCCCGTCGTAGTAGCGGATCGCCCCGGCCAGGGAGTCGGCGCGCAGGCTGGGGAAGATCCGCCGGGCGCCCTCGCGGGTCAGGTGCCGGTGCAGCGGCATGCCCCGGCCGCCGCCGAAGATCCCGGCGAAGGCGTCGTAGGCGGCCACGCCGGCGCCGTAGTAGGCGCGGCGGAAGGCGCGGGCGGGCAGGTCGCGCAGGCTCCCCCCGGCGGGCAGCGGCACCAGGATCGGCACCGGCCGGACCAGGTGCGGGGCGAGCCGGGTGGCGAGCAGGCCGCGTTCGGTCAGCGCCTCGTGGACCAGGTGGAACTCCAACTGCTCCAGGTAGCGCAGGCCGCCGTGGATCAACTTGCTGGACCGGCTGGAGGTGCCGGCGGCGTAGTCGCGCGCCTCGACCAGGGCCACCTTGAGCCCTCGGGAGGCGGCGTCCAGCGCGGCGCCCGCTCCGGTGACGCCACCCCCGATGATCAGCACGTCGAAGCGCTCGGCCCGGAGCCGGCGCAGGTCGGTGGCGCGGCGCTCGGGGGAGAGCTGGCCGGCGGCGGATCGGGTCAGGTTGGGGTCGCGCACCCGTCCACCGTAACCGCCCGGAGCCGCGAGCAGCAGGCCCCGCTCCCCCGGGTACCCGGCGACACCCGCGCGACCACGGTCGGTCACCGTCAGGACGTCCGACCGACGGTCACGGTCCGTGACGACCTCCCGGGCGTCGCCCGCCACCCGGGGCCGGCCGGGCGACGGGCGTGGGAGAGTGGCTGCCATGCAGGCCGAGCCTCCCCACCGGAACGTCGGTCACGCCCCGCCCGTCGCCGGACCGGCCAGCCCGTGGCCGGTGGTGGCGGCGGTCCTGGCCGGGCTGTGGACCGTCGGGTTCACCGTGGTCAGCCAGCTCACCGGCTGGGTGACCGACCAGGTCCTGCTCGCCTCCGGGCTGGCGCGGGTGGTCTGGCTCTGGCCGGTGGTCGGGCTGGCCACCGTCCTGCTGGTCGGCGGTCCGGCGCTGGCGCTGGCCCGGCTGCCCCGCTCGGCGGCGGTCCGGGCGAGCGGCCGGGCCTGGCTGGCGGCGGCGCTGGCGCTGGGCGTGCTGGGGCTGCTCCGGGCGATCCCGCCGGTGCACCACGAGGCGTACCTGGCCGCGCTGGCGGCCACCGCCGCGTCGGCCGCTCTCGTGGTACGCCGACTCGCCCCCCGCAGCGCCGCCCCGGCGGCGGATCGCCCGTCGGGCGCCGGCGCCGCGGACCCGGCGGACGGCGGCACGCTGCGCCGGCCGGCCGGGAAGACCGCGCGGACGCCCGGCCCGGTCACCCTGTTCGGGATGGCCGGCGGGCTGGCCCTGCTGCTGCCCTGGGTCTGGGTGGGGGCGCTCGGCGGGCTGTTGGAGACGCTCCTCGCCGCGCTCGCGGCGGCGGCGCTCGGGGCGCTGGCCGGGAGCCTGCTCGACAGCGCCTTCTGGGCCCGCTTCACCGTCGGCGCGCCACCCCGTCCGGCGCGGCTGGTGCTGGTCGGCGGCCTGGTCGCCGGGGTGGCGCTGCTGCTGGTCGCCGCCGGGGTCGGGCAGTCCGGGGCACAACTGCCCCTGCTGCTGGTCCTGCCGCCGACGGCGTTCGCCCTGGCCGCCCTGCACGCCACCGCCGTACGCCGGGCCCGCCCGGCCGGCGACGCCGACGGCCCGCCCGCCGACGCCGCACGCGGCGGCGGCGACGGCACGTCGGCGGGGGCCGGCTGGCTGGTCGGGCTCGCGGTGCTCGGCCCGCTGGCCCTCACCGACCCGGAGGAGATCACCCTGCTCCTGGCCACGGCCCGCGACGTGCCGTACTGGGTGGCGGTGGCCGCCGGGGTCGGGCTCGCCGTCGCGGTCCTGCTCGCCCTCGGGTACGGCGTGCTGCTGGCCCGGCCCGGCGCCCGGCCGCCGAGCCGGCGGGTGGCCGCGGTGACCGCCGCCGCGCTGCTGGTCACGGCCGGGGTGGTCGCGGCCGGCCCGGGGCAGCCCGGCCTGCACGGGGAACGACTGCTGGTGGTGCTCCGCGAACAGGCCGACCTCTCCGGTGTCCCGGCCGGAACGCCGGGGCGCGCCGGTCGGGACGCCCGCGCCGCCGAGGTGTACCGCCGGCTCGTCGACACCGCCGACCGGACCCAGGGCGACCTGCGGCGGGAGCTGACCCGGCTGCGGCTGCGTCCCACGCCGTACTACCTGGTCAACGCGATCGAGACCGACGGCGGGCCGGCGGTGCGGGCCTGGCTCTCCGGCCGGCCGGAGGTGGCCCGGGTGCTGGTCAGCCAGCGGGTCCGCCCGGTGCCCGCCCCCGCGCCGACCACCGGGGGTGACCGGCCGGCCCCGGCCGAGCCGGTGTGGAACGTCCGGATGATCGGGGCCGACCGGGTCTGGTCCGAGCTGGGGGTGACCGGGTCCGGCGTGGTGGTCGGCAGCTCCGACTCCGGGGTGGACGGCCGCCACCCGGCGCTCGCCGCCGGATTCCGGGGCGGCGACGACTCCTGGTACGACCCGTGGGACGGCACCCGCGCCCCGGACGACTCCGGCGGGCACGGCACCCACACCGTGGGCAGCGCCGTCGGCCGGGACGGGATCGGGGTGGCCCCGGGGGCGCAGTGGGTGGGGTGCGTCAACCTGGACCGCAACCTCGGCAGCCCGGCGCACTACCTGGACTGTCTCCAGTTCATGCTGGCCCCCTTCCCGCCCGGCGGCGACCCGCTCACCGACGGCCGGCCGGCGCGGGCGCCGGACGTGCTGACCAACTCGTGGGGCTGCCCGCCGATCGAGGGCTGCGACGTCGGGGTGCTGCGCCCGGCGACCGCCGCGCTGGCCGCCGCCGGGATCCTGGTGGTCGCCGCCGCCGGCAACACCGGGCCGTACTGCGGCTCGATCGCCGACCCGCCCGCGCCGTACCCGGACGTGCTGACCGTCGGCGCGGTGAACCGGGAGCGGGCGGTCACCGAGTTCTCCAGCCGGGGGCCCGCCCCGGGCGGCGCGGCCAAGCCGGACCTGCTCGCCCCCGGCGCGGAGGTGCTCTCCGCGATGCCCGGCGGCGGGTACGCCACCCTCGACGGCACGTCCATGGCGACCCCGCAGGTGGCGGGCGTGGTGGCGCTGATGTGGTCGGCGAACCCGGCGCTCGTCGGCGACCTGACGCGCACCCGGGACATCCTCCGGGACACGGCGGCGCCGGCCGGGGAGAGCGTCCGCGCCGGCACCACCCGGCCGTCGTGCGCGGGTCGGGACACCACCGGCGCCGGCATCGTCGACGCGTACGCGGCGGTGCGGGCGGCCCGCGCCGGCTGAGCGGGTCTTGCGCCGACCCGTGGTGGTTGATCTAGGGTCGGCGACCATGGAGCTGCGCCTCGCCGAACTGCCCGTCGACCGGGCGCCCGACGCCGTCGCCCTCTGCGGGCGCGCGCTCGACCTGCCCGAGGACGCCGCCGAGGCGGGTCCCCTGGTCGACACCCTGTGGACCCGGGCCGCCGCCGACCGTCCGGTGCTGGCGCTCGGGGCGTACGCGGGTGAGGAACTGGTCGGGGTGCTGATCGGGTCGCTCTCGGCGGCGGACCCCCGACTGGGACACGTGGACCTGCTCGCGGTCGAGCCGGAGCACCGCCGCCGGGGCGTCGGGCGGGCGCTGCTGACCGGGGCGGAGCAGCGGCTCGCCGGGCTCGGCGCGGCCGAGGTGCTGCTGGCCGGGAACCCGCCGTACTACGGCTGGCCGGGCATCGACGTGCGGTACACCCCGGCGGTCTGCCTGGCGATGGCGGCGGGCTACCGGCAGGACCGTACCGCCTGGAACATGACCGCCGACCTGTCGTACGACGGATCGCCGGCGCTGCGCACGACGGCGCCGGCGGAGGCCCGGCTCGCCGACCGGGGAATCGCGGTACGCCGCGCGGAGCCGGCGGACCTGCCGGCGCTGGCCGCGTTCGCCCGGTCCACCTTCGGCGGCACCTGGGACGGCGAGCTGGCCGGCTCGGTCGGCCGCGAGGACGCGGGCTGCCACCTGGCGGAGCGGGACGGACAGGTCCTGGGGTTCGCGGCCTGGGGGTCGTCCCGGCCGAGCTGGTTCGGGCCGATGGGGACCGCGCCCGAGGCGGCGGGGTCGGGCATCGGCGGGGTGCTGCTGCGCCGCTGCCTGGCCGACCAGCGGGCGGCCGGGGTCGACGCGGCGCAGATCGGCTGGGTGGGGCCGGTGCCGTTCTACTCGGGCAGCGCGGGCGCCCGGATCGAGCGGGTCTTCTTCCTGTACCGCCGGACGCTCTGAGCCGGTCAGCCTGGCCCGGCATAACGGATAGATCACCACATAGCGCTGTTCACCCGCGCGGGTGATCGACGCCCCCTACCGTTTCGGTAGAGGAGGCGGCCATGACCACGGACGACGAGCAGACCGACGACGCGGTGCCCGGTGCCTGGGCGCCGATCGGCGACCCGCCCACCCCGGTGCCGTTCGACCGACGGGACTACGGCGACGCCGAGCAGATGGCGGAGATGACCGGCATCGACGAGCCGACGGTCGACGAGCCGGTGACCGTGGTGGACGAGCCGGTCCCCGTCCCCCCGCCGTACGACCGGACGCAGAAGCGGCGCAACCACCGGCCACTGCCCTGACCGCCCACTCGGCGTAGCTGACGCGGAAGGGGCGGACCGCTGACGCGGCCCGCCCCTTCTCGGCGTTGTGGAGCTGGACTCAGAAGTCCATGTCCCCGCCACCCGGACCAGCCGGGGCGGCCGGGGTCTTCTCCGGCTTGTCCGCCACGACGGCCTCGGTGGTGAGGAAGAGCGCCGCGATCGACGAGGCGTTCTGCAGCGCCGAACGGGTCACCTTGGCCGGGTCGATGATGCCCGCGGCCAGCAGGTCGACGTACTCGCCGTTGGCGGCGTTGAGGCCGTGACCCGCCTCGAGGTTGCGGACGTGCTCGACGACCACGCCACCCTCCAGGCCGGCGTTGACGGCGATCTGCCGCAGCGGGGCGTCCAGCGCGATCTTGACGATCTGCGCGCCGGTCGCCTCGTCGCCGGTCAGGTCCAGCTTGTCGAAGGCGGTCTTGCCGGCCTGCACCAGCGCGACGCCACCACCCGGGACGATGCCCTCCTCGACGGCGGCCTTCGCGTTGCGGACGGCGTCCTCGATGCGGTGCTTGCGCTCCTTGAGCTCGACCTCGGTGGCCGCGCCGACCTTGATCACCGCGACACCGCCGGCCAGCTTGGCCAGCCGCTCCTGCAGCTTCTCGCGGTCGTAGTCGGAGTCGCTCTTCTCGATCTCGGCCCGGATCTGGTTGACCCGGCCCTGGATCTGCTCGGCGTCGCCGGCACCGTCGACGATGGTGGTCTCGTCCTTGGTCACCACGACCTTGCGGGCGCGGCCCAGCATGTCGAGGCCGACGGCGTCCAGCTTGAGGCCGACCTCCTCGCTGATGACCTGGCCACCGGTGAGGATGGCGATGTCGGCCAGCATGGCCTTGCGGCGGTCACCGAAGCCCGGCGCCTTGACGGCGACCGACTTGAAGGTGCCCCGGACCTTGTTGACGACCAGGGTGGCCAGGGCCTCGCCCTCGATGTCCTCGGCGATGATCAGCAGCGGCTTGCCCGACTGCATGACCTTCTCCAGGATCGGGAGCAGGTCCTTCACCGACGAGATCTTGCTGTTGACGATCAGGAGGTAGGGGTCGTCGAAGACGGCCTCCATGCGCTCCGGGTCGGTCATGAAGTACGCGGAGATGTAGCCCTTGTCGAAGCGCATACCCTCGGTGAGCTCCAGCTCCAGCCCGAAGGTGTTGCTCTCCTCGACGGTGATGACGCCTTCCTTGCCGACCTTGTCCATCGCCTCGGCGATGATCTCGCCGACGCTGGTGTCGCCGGCCGAGATGGAGGCGGTGGAGGCGATCTGCTCCTTGGTCTCCACGTCCTTGGCGAGCTTGAGCAGCTCCTCCGAGACGCTGGCCACGGCAGCCTCGATGCCCCGCTTCAGGGCCATCGGGTTGGCGCCGGCGGCCACGTTGCGCAGGCCCTCGCGGACCAGGGCCTGGGCCAGGACGGTCGCCGTCGTCGTGCCGTCACCGGCGACGTCGTCGGTCTTCTTCGCGACCTCCTTGACCAGCTCGGCGCCGATCTTCTCGTAGGGGTCCTCGAGCTCGATCTCCTTGGCGATGCTCACACCATCGTTGGTGATGGTGGGGGCACCCCACTTCTTCTCGAGCACGACGTTGCGGCCCTTGGGGCCGAGCGTCACCTTCACGGCGTCGGCGAGCTGGTTCATGCCCCGCTCGAGGCCGCGGCGCGCCTCTTCGTCGAACGCGATCATCTTGGCCATACGGCGTTGTCCTCCTGGACACTCACGGGCCACCCGAGTGTGTGCCCCGGATGGGCCGCCTGGTGTACGCACCTTGGGACGTCGCCACCTGGCGACGACGACGTCCTTCGGCCGGGCCGGATAGCCCGCGACGACCGGCCATGTGCCCCGGCGACGTTGTGGAACGTCTCCGCGACCGTGGCCCCACCGCCCCGACCATTGGCACTCACGGTATGCGAGTGCCAATGACTTGTTTAGCACTCTCCCCTGCCGAGTGCAAGCACACTCCGGTCCGGTCAGCCGAGTTCGGCCGCCAGCCGGGCCGCGTTCACCGGGCCCTCCTGGGCCCGCTGTTCGGCGTACGTGGCGACCAGTCCGACGAGCTGGATCAGCTGGACCGGGAGGGTCAGCACGGACGACACCACGGTCACCGCCACCACCGCCGTCACCGCGGCCGGGCTGCCGAACGGGTCGGCGCCGAACGGGGCCGTCGCGACGGTCTCCAGCACGAAGCCGATCAGGCCACCGGCGAGCAGCGCCAGCGCCACCAGGCCCACCCGGCCGAGGACCAGCCCGAGCCGGTCGTGGAAGAACCGGAACGAGCGACCGATCGGGTTCTGCCGCTCGAAGAGGTAGACCGGGCCGACGAGGGCGAGCGCGAAGGCGAGGTAGACGCCGGGCAGCACGAAGAAGCACACCCCGACCAGCACCAGCAGGGAGACCAGCAACTGCCAGCCCCACAGGCCGGGCGCGCGGCGCAGGCCGTAGCGGACCGCGCCGCCGAGGTCGACCGGCTCACCGGCGGCCTGCCGGGCGACCACCCACGTGCCGCCCGCCCAGCCGACGCACTGCACCAGGCTGAGCAGCAGGCTGACCAGGAACACGACGGAGCCGAACACGGCGAGGTCGGTCAGGAAGCCGTCGGGCAGGGAGCCGTCCGCCGGCAGCTCGTCCCCGGCGCCGGGGCTGAGCGCGAGCGAGACCAGCGAGAGGGCCAGGCCGGGCAGCACCTGGGTGAGGAAGAGCAGCGGCAGCAGCAGACGCCAGCCGCGACGCACCGCTCCGGCACAGCGCGCGAACCAGCCGTTGACGCCGGCGTGCGGCGGGTTGACCAGCGGGTCGTCCGGGTCCCATCCACCTCCGCCCGGCCAACCGTACGGCAGGTGACCGCCGTACGGCGGGTAGCCCGGGGGGAATCCGGCGTACGGGCCGGCGCCGGGCGGGAAGCCGCCGGTGGGCGGGAAGACGTGGCTCGGCGCGGCCGGATCCCACGGGTACACCGGCTGGCCGGGCGCCGTGGCCGCCGGACCTCCCGGCGCGGTGGAGGCGGGCGGGCCGGCGGGCGCGGTGGAGCCGGGCGGGCCGGCGGGCATGGCGGCCGCCGGTCCTCCGAAAACGCCCGGGGCGGGAGCGGTCGGCCCGGCGGCGGCCGGGTCGGGAGCGGTCGGCCCGGCAACGGTCGGGTCGGGGGCGACCGGCGCGGGAGCGGTCGGGTCGGAGGGGCCCGGCGCGGGGGCGGCCGGGGCCGGGGTGCTCGGCCCGGGGGCAGGCTCGTCCGCCTCGGGGCGGGTCGGCCCACCGGGCCCGGCGGCGACCGGCTGGTCCGGCCCGTCGAGGCCCGTTGCGGGGGGCTGGTCCGACGGGGCGGGACCGGTCGACTGCCGGGGCACGGCCGGGTCGGCGGGCTCGGGGTGGCCACCGGGGCCGGACGAACCCACAGAACCGGGTTCGGGAGAACCCGGAGGGGACTGGTCGGACATGAGCCCTCCTCAGCGACGACGGCTGGAACGGCTCATGATCTTCCCTGGCGCCCGCTCGCGCCGCTGCCCCGGGAGGGGACCGACCGGCGAGCGGGGTCGGGCCGGAGTCAGGCGATGACGCGGACCCGCTCGGCCTGCGGCCCCTTCTGACCCTGGGCGATCTCGAACTCCACCCGCTGCCCGTCGTCCAGCGCCTTGTAGCCGTCCATCTCGATGGCGGAGAAGTGGACGAAGACGTCCTGGCCGCCGTCGACGGCGATGAAGCCGTAGCCCTTTTCGGCGTTGAACCACTTCACGGTGCCCTGTGCCACGGTGCACTTCCTCACTCTGCGCGGCGTTCCACAACCCCGGAGGCCGGCGGGCCGGCACCGGACGACCACCGTTCGGCGATCGGCGACGGCCGCTGAATCGGTGACCGAAATCGCACGCTACACGAGGCGTGACGACGGCGCACGACCACAAAACGGGCATATTCCGGCGCGCGACGACCGCCACCCCCATCGGTGACGGTCACTGGGGTATGCAGGTGGCATGACACCTCTGCCGGCGCCGCCGGACGCCCGGACGGCGACCGTGCGGCGGGTCCGCCCCGCCGACGCCGCCCGGATGCGGGCGCTGCGGCTGGAGATGCTCGCGGACTCGCCGCTGGCCTTCCTGGAGACCGTCGCGCAGGCCGCCGCCCGCCCGCACGCCGACTACGCCGCCCGGATCGCGCACGTCTCGCAGGGCTGCCAGACCGCCCAGTTCGTCGCCGACCCCGGGGGCCGGCTGGTCGGGCACGCCGGCGGCACCGTGTCGCCCGACGAGCCCGGCCTGACGGTCGTGTACGCCGTCTACGTCACGCCCGCCTGGCGCGGCCGGGGTCTGCTCGGCGCGCTGATCGACGGGGTGGCCGCCTGGTCGCGCTCGTGCGGCCGGCCGGAGCTGATGCTGGAGGTGGTGGTCGGCAACGACCGCGCCTACCGGGCGTACCAGCGGCTGGGCTTCACCGACACCGGGGTACGGGTGCCGCACCCGACCGTCCCCGCCATGCGCGAACTCCAGATGCGCCGCCCCGCCTGACCTGACCGCACGGCAGCGCCGAGCGCGGGAGGACGCCGCCGCGGACAGCCACCTGAACGGTAGGACTGTCACGCAGGCGGCGCCCCCATGATCCCCAAGGTCCGGGCGGCCAGGAGCCACCCCACGACCGGCCGGACCCGAGGGTTTCCGGGGCAGCCCGCCCCGCGCAGGGATCAAGCCTGACCGCCCGGAGCGGGGTGGGCTGCCCCGGAAACCCCCAGACTCAGACGTGCCGACGCGACTGCACGACCCGGAACCGGTTCGCCACGTACGCGCCGTCGGTCAGCGCGGCGTTGGCGGCCGGGTTGGCGCCGCTGCCGTGGAAGTCCGAGAACGCGGCCGACTGGTTGACGAACACGCCGCTGGTCAGGTTGCAGGACAGGTGCACCCCGACGTCGATCGCGGCGGCCTCGGCGGCGTCCAGCACCGACGGGTCGGTCGAGTAGACGGCGGCGGTCAGCGCGCCCTTCTCCCCCACCGTCGAGCGGAGGATCTCCAGGCTGTGCTCGGTGGAGTCGGTGGCGATGACGAACGAGATGGGCCCGAACCACTCCCTGCCGTAGACCTCGGTGTCCCCGGCGGACAGCTTGACGATGGTCGGCGTACGCACCACCGCGCCGGGCAGCGACGGGTGCGCGACGGTGCGCGACTCCAGCACCGCCTCGCCGACCTTGGTGACCTCGTCGAGGCGCTCCAGCACCCCGTCGTTGACGATCGCGCCGGTCAGTTCGACACCCCGGGCCGGGTCGGCGGTGAGCTTGCCGACCGCGGCGGCGATGCCGGCGGCCACCTCGTCGAAGCTCTTGTGCCCCTGGTCGGTCTCGATGCCGCCGGCCGGGATGAGGATGTTCTGCGAGGTGGTGCACATCTGGCCGCTGTAGAGGGTGAGCGTGAAGCCCAGGTTGCGGCACATGCCGGCGAAGTCGTCGGTGGAGTCGACGACGACCGCGTTGAGGCCGGCCTTCTCGGTGTAGACGGCCGCCTGCCGGGCGTTCGCCTCCAGCCAGTCGCCGTACTCGGTGGAGCCGGTGAAGTCGACGATCTTGACGGCCGGGTGCAGGGCCAGCGTGGAGGCGAGCTTCTCGCCCGGGGCCTCGGGGGCGAGCAGCACCAGGTTCGGGTCGAAGCCGGCCTCGGCGAGCACCTCGCGGGCGTACTTCACGGTGATGGCCAGCGGCAGCACCGCGCGCGGGTGCGGCTTGACCACGACCGGGTTGCCGGTGGCCAGCGAGGCGAAGAGGCCCGGGTACGAGTTCCAGGTCGGGAAGGTGTTGCAGCCGATCACCAGGGCCACCCCCCGGGGCACCACGTGGAACGTCTTGGTCATCCGCAGCGGGTCGCCCTTGCCGGCCGCCTTCTCCCAACCGGCGGTCCCCGGGTGCCGGGTCATCTCGGCGTACGCGTAGGCGATCGCCTCCAGCGCCCGGTCCAGCGCGTGCGCGCCGCCGGCCTGGAACGCCATCACGAACGCCTGGCCGCTGGTGAACTGCACCGCGTTGGCCAGCTCGAAGATGTGCCGGTGCAGCCGGGCCAGGATCTCCAGGCAGACGCCCACCCGGGCCTGCGGGCCGGCGTCCCGCCAGGCCGGCAGGGCGGCGGTGGCGGCGGCGACCAGTTCGTCGGCGCCCGCGTGCGGGTAGCGCACGTTCAGCGCCAGCCCGAACGGGCTGGTTTCGGTGGCGACCCGGTCGCCGTCGCCGGGCTGGTCGAGGGGGAAGTCGCCGTCGAGGTACGCCTCGAACGCCGCCTTGCCGTCGGCGGCGGCGGTCTCGCCGTACACCCGGGGGCTGGGGGACTCGGGGTAGGCGGACCAGTAGGCCCGCTCCGTGATCGCGGTCAACGCCCGGTTGAGGGTGTCGGCGTGCCTGTCGTACAGGGCCTGCGGGGTCTCCGTCATGCCCGCCATCATGCAACAGTCGGCCACCAGATCAGTAGGGGCGTGTCACAACTGGAGATCGTCGCCGGCCACTGGAACCGGGGTGTCCGGTCGCCGGCGCGCACCGTCGGGCGGAATGGCCGGGCCGGTGCCGGGTAACCCGGGCCACCGGGTCAGCGGAGAATTCGACAGGAGGTGTCCCGGATGCCCTTCGTCCAGGTGATCGAGTACGAGTCGGACCAGCGGGACAAGGTGCGCGAACTCAGCGAGGAGTGGGCGCGGGAGCACCCGGACGGGGGTCCCAGCCGGTTCGTGATGGCGGAGGACCGGGAACGTCCGGGCCATTTCGTCATGGTCGCCGAGTTCGACAGCTACGAGCAGGCGATGGCGCACAGCGGGCGGCCGGAGACCGGCGCGTACGCCGAACGGATGCGCAAGTTGGCGAAGGGGACTCCCCGCTACGTCAACCTGGAGGTTGCCCACGAGCAGGGCTGATCCCCGGGCGCACGGGCGGAGGGCGTCCGCGCCTCAGAGGGTCAGCTGCCACTCGGTGGAGGCGTCCAGCGGGCGGAAGCCGAGCTGCTCGTTGATCCGGATCATGTGGGCGTTCTCGGCCGCGTTGTAGGTGTCGACGGCCCGCAGCTCCGGCTCGTGGGCCAGGGCGTGCCCCAGGTTCTCGATCTTGGTGAGCAGGCCGAGCCGGTGCCCGCGGTGGTCCGGGTCGACGATGGTGATCTGCTGCCAGGCGTGCCAGGTGCTGCTGGCCACCAGGCTGATCAGGGTCCAGGCGGCCAGCCGACCGGTCGCCTCGTGCACCGCCCCGAGGTGGTAGCGCCGGGCGCCCCGGGCGTCCAGCGCCCGCTCGATGCCCCGGATCCGGTCCGCGTCGAACCGCTCCTGCTCCCATTCGAGCTCGCCGGTGGGCGCGTCGGTCATCAGCCGGCCCTCCAGGTAGGCGACGTCGGCGACGTACTCCTCGGGGGTGGCCTGCCGCCAGCGGACCGTGCGGTAGCCGGCCGCCGCGGCCCGGGCGTCGGCGGCGAGGGCGTCGAGGGCGGCCCGGTCGAGCGTGGTGAGGTCGAGCCGGCGACGGACCTCGACGAGCACGCGACGCGCGCCCAGCGCGGCGGCGAAGGCGTCCCCGGCCGGATCCCGCTCGGGGCCGCCCGGCAGGGCCGACACGGTCGCGCCGACGAGCCGCTTGCGCCCCGCCGCGCGGAGCAGCCGCAGGCCGTGCTGGTGCAGCGCCCGGCCCACGCCGCGCCGCCGGTACGCCGGGTCGACCACCAGTTCGACCTCGGCGTTGTCCGTGTTGTCCAGTTGGGGCAGCCGGAGGCAGAGCCAGCCGGCCGGCGCTCCGTCGACGCGGGCGAGCACCCAGCGGATGTCCATGCCCGGCATCGGGAACCGGATCATCGCCTCGAACCGCCGCCGGCAGTACGGCGGCAGGCCCGGCAGGGTCACCGCCTCGGCGGCGGCGCCGATCCGGTACGCCGCCTCGACGGCGGCCGGATCGGCGAGGTCGAGCGGTGCGACGTCGATGCCCATGGCGGCGAGCCTGGCCGAGACGCAGCGAAGGGGCCAGCGATTTTCCGCCGGCCCCTTCGGACGTTGGTCGGGAGGGACGTCCGCACAACGCCTCCGGCGTTGGGTCGCAAGAACTTGAAAAGTCTCCGGCGGATGCCCTCCCGCACGGAGCATCTTGCGCCGTCCGGTTCCTGTCGTCAAGTCCTTCTCTGCGGATTTTCCGCACTCACAGCGAAAAGCCAGTTACCCGGCGGATCCGTCCCACCCTCCGGCCCGCCCGCCCCGCCCCGGTTTGCGGCGGGTCGCGGTGTCAGGCGGGCGGGACACCGCGACACGCCGCAAACGGCGTCGAGGGGGTCGGAGGTCAGGAGAGCAGGCCGGCGTCGCGGGCGGCGCGCAGGGACGGCTTGATGCGGTGGGTGGGGCCGACCTGGCCGGCGACCGCGTCGATCGTCTTGAGGCCCTCGCCGGTGTTGAACACCACGGTCTCGGCGGTCGGGTCGAGCCGGCCGGACTCGACCAGCTTGCGCAGCACCGCCACGGTCACCCCGCCGGCCGTCTCGGCGAACACCCCGGTGGTACGGGCGAGCAGCCGGATCCCCTCGCGGATCTCCTCGTCGTCCACGTACTCCATCCAGCCCCCGGTGCGGCGCACCGCCTCCAGGGCGTAGAGGCCGGCGGCCGGGTCGCCGATGTTGAGCGACTTGGCGATGCCGGTGGGCTTGACCGGGGTGATGGTGTCCCGGTCGTCGTGCAGGGCGGTGGCGATCGGGTTGCAGCCCGCGGACTGCGCGCCGAAGACCTTCCAGCCGCCGGCCGGGGCCTCGACCAGGCCGATCTCGACCAGCTCGGAGAACGCCTTGTCGATCTTGGTGAGCAGCTCGCCGCTGGCCATCGGGATGACCACCTGGGCCGGGATCCGCCAGCCGAGCTGCTCGGCCACCTCGTACCCGAGGGTCTTCGAGCCCTCCGCGTAGTACGGGCGGACGTTGACGTTGACGAAGGCGGTGTCCTCGAACTCGTCGGTCTCCACCAGCTCCCCGCAGAGCCGGTTCACGTCGTCGTACGAGCCGTCGATGGCGACCAGCTCACCGCCGTAGACGGCGGTGGTGACGACCTTGCCCTGCTCCAGGTCGCCGGGGATGAAGACCACCGAGGGCACCCCGGCCCGGGCGGCGTGGGCGGCGACCGAGTTGGCCAGGTTGCCCGTCGAGGCGCAGGCGAACCGGGTGAATCCGAGCGCGCGGGCGGCGGTCAGCGCCACCGAGACGACCCGGTCCTTGAACGAGTGCGTCGGGTTGGCGCTGTCGTCCTTGACCCACAGCGGCGCGGTGATGCCCAGCTCGGCGGCGAGGTTCGGGGCGGCGACCAGCGGGGTCAGCCCCGGGTCGAGGGTGACCCGGGTGGCCGGGTCCTGTCCGGCGGGCAGCAGCGCGGCGTACCGCCAGATGTTCTGCGGGCCGGCCTCGATCTGCTCGCGGGTGACGGTGGCCAGCGCGGCGGTGTCGTAGTCGACCTCCAGCGGCCCGAAACACTCGAAGCAGGCGTGCTGGGCGGCCAGCGGGTAGCGCGCGGAACAGGCGCGACAGACCAGGGCGCGGGCGGGGCTGGCGGTGGTGTCGATACCGGGGGCGGCGGGAAGCGTCGACGTCATGCCGAGAGTCCTCTCATCTTTCCCCGCATCGCACCCTGCGGCGGGGACGGAATTGGCACCTGCCCGCGCCGGCTCGTCATCGAGCGTGCGGGTGGTTGCCGGGGCGTCGTCGGGCCGTATCCCTCAGCCCCTCTGGATGAGGTATGCAGTTGTGCCGCCGAGTCTAAGCAGATCCGCGACGCTCGCCCACCCGGGTTCCCACGGTGTGAGCCATCCCGCCGGACGCCGCGACCGCGCCCGCCGGGGACGGTGGCGCGGGGTCAGTACGGTGCGGACACCCGATCATCGAGAGAGGAACCTCCGCCCATGCGCCGGACCCTGCCGAGCTTCGCGGCCCTCGCCCTGGCCTGCCTGCTCACCGCGTGCGGAGGTGACTCCGGTACCACCGCCAGCGCGTCGACCACGGTCACGCCTGCGGCGGCGACGCCCGGCGCCTCCGCCCCGGCCGCGATCGCACCGAGCGCGGACCCCGCCACCGCATCGCCGTCCGGCGCCCCCAGCGCCCCGGCCAAGCCCGCCCCGCCGAAGCCGAAGCCGCCCACCACGCCCGCGCTCACCTGCGCGCAGCTCGCGGGCGCGCAGCTCGGCAGCGCCGCGGCCCCGTACAACGGCTATCCCGACCACATCCCGCTCACCGAGGGGATCTGGAACGGCGAGGACGGGGCGAGCGTCGAGTTG
This sequence comes from Micromonospora coxensis, assembly GCF_900090295.1. NCBI lineage: Bacteria > Bacillati > Actinomycetota > Actinomycetes > Micromonosporales > Micromonosporaceae > Micromonospora > Micromonospora coxensis. The sequence continues at coordinate 3,042,553 of NZ_LT607753.1, forward strand.
CAGGAGCCGTGCGGCATCGGCGACCTGGACGGCGACGGGGCGGCGGACGCGGTCGGCACGGTACGGCTGCGGGCCGGCGGCACCGGACAGTTCTGGACGGTCGCGGTGTGGCGCAACTCCGGCGGGGAACCGGTCTACCGGGCCCTGGTCGACCTGGGTGACCGCAACCCGGTGACCTCGATCAGCGTCTCCGGGCAGCGGGCCACCGTCGTCTGGCTGACCCGCAGCGACGGCCGGGGCATGGCCGAGCTGGACATCCGGCGCACCTCGGTCTACCGGCTCTCCGGCACGACGCTGGTCGAGGTGAGCCACACCGACGCGCCGTACACCCCCTGATGCGGTCGGCGGCGCCGGTCACCGCTGCCGGCAGTACCGTCCGCTACCGGGGCCTCGCGGCGCCGGTCACCCTGGACGACGGGACCTGGCGGGGGCGCGACGGCACGACGGTGACGTTGCAGCAGGCGTGCGGTGTCGGCGACCTGGACGGCGACGCGACGGTTGACGCGGTCGGCGCGGTCGCCCTGAACAGCGGGGGCAGCGGCACCTTCTTCACGCTGGTGGCCCGGCACGGCAGCGGTGGGAGGCGGTGTTCCGGGCGCTGGCCGACCTGGGTGACCGTACGCCGCTGGAGCGGATCAGCGTGACCGACGGGAAGGCCACGGCGGTCTGGTTGACCCGGTCGGCCGGGCGGAGCCTCGCCGAGGTGGACGTCCGGCGCACCTCCGTCTACCGGCTCTCCGGCACGACGCTCGTCGAGGTGGGTCACACCGACCAGCCGTACGCGCCCTGACGGAGAGGCACGTCGCCGGAGACCCCGGGGGGACCGGCATCCGGCGACGTGTGCCGCGGTCGGGTCAGGCGGGGACGGAGGTCCGCCCGGACACGGGCGCCACGGCCTCGCCGCGCCTGCGGCGGATCAGCGCGTCGAGCGCCCACGGGCCCGGGCCGAGCACCACGACCAGGGCGAACGACCAGCAGAAGAGCGCGGCGAGCTCACCGCCGTTGCGCAGCGGCAGCAGCCCTTCGGGCTGGTGCACCACGAAGTAGGCGTACGCCATCGAGCCGGACGCGACGAGCGCGGCGGGTCGGGTGGCGAGGCCGGCCAGCACCAGCGCGCCGCACAGGACCTGGATCAGCGCGGCCCACCAGCCCGGCCACTGGCCGACCGGTACGGCTTCGCCGCTGCCCCGGTTGCCACCGAGGACGCCGAAGAGCGACGCCAGTCCGTGGCAGAGGAACAGCAGGCCGACGACCATGCGGAACAGGGACAGGGCGGGACCTTTCAGACGGTCGAGATTCATCGACACCTCCAAGGGAGTGGAACAGGTCACTCCAGGATGAGGCATCGATGTATTGAAGTTAATACAATCCTTGCTGGTGGGAAGGTCCCTCGGAGTCGGTCGCCCGGAGGCGGCGGCCCGCCCCCACGGCAGGTCCGGGCCGTGCCAGGATCCGACGGTGACGAGGACGAGAGCGGGCCGACTGTCCATGATCGCGGTTCCCGCGCTGGTCGCCGGCTGCGCCGCCGTACCCGCGCCGTCCGCCGCGCCCGCGCCGACGTACCCGACCACCACCGCGCCGACCAGTTCGCCCACCACCGCCCCTCCGCCCGACCACTGCCCACCCGGCGGCGTACGGATCACCGCGCTCGGCGGCAACGCCGCCATGGGCCTGCGGGCGATGGGCATCGAGCTGGTCAACTGCGGCAGCACCCCGTACCGGCTCAAGGGCTGGCCGGTCCCCAGCCTGCGAGATGTCGACGGGGACCCGATCGAGGTCCGGATCGTCCAGGGCGCTCGCGGGATCACCGCCGGCTTCGACGCGCCACCCCGACAGCTCGTGCTCCGCCCCGGCGAACGGGCCGGCGCCGCCCTCATCTGGCGCAACCTGGTCGACAACCCCACCGTGCCGCCGGCCGACGGCAGGTTCCTGGAGGTCGCCCCGGTGGCGGGCCGGCCGACGGTCCCGGTGGACCTGGGAAGCTCGATCGACCTGGGCAACACCGGCCGGCTCGGGGTCAGCGCCTGGACGCGACGTGAAGAGCCGGCACCGAGCGTGCCGCCGACCGGCGCACCGGCCGAGGCCACCCCACCACCGGACAGCCGACTCTGAACCCCGACGACGGGCCCCCGCCCGTCAACGTGTCGGCGACCCGGCGAGCCCGCCTAGGAGGTGACGTCCTTGCGGGTGAAGCGCCAGAACGCCAGCCCCCAGAAGATCGTCGCGTAGCTGATCGCCGAGATCGCGCCCCGCACCACGTCGTCGGTCTGCATCGGCGTGGAGAGCAGCCCGAGCCAGGCGGTGCTGTAGTGCGTCGGCAGGAAGGCGCGCAGCGCGCCGAGCGCGGTGATCTGGTCCAGGATGCTGGACAGGATCCAGAGCAGCACCGCGCCGCCGACCGCGCCGAGCGCGGCGTCCGTGGTCACCGACAGCAGGAACGCCAGCCCGGCCACCACCAGCAGGACGACCGCCAGGTAGCCGAGCACCGCCAGCAGCCGCAGCACCCCGTCGGTCGGGGCCAGCTCGGCGGCGACCTGGCTGCGCAGCGGCTCCCAGCCGTAGCGGAGGGTGCCGGCGAGCAGGGCGGTGCCGGCGAGCAGCAGCAGGGCCAGCGCCGAGTACGCGAGCGCCACCAGCAGCTTCACCGTCAGCAGCCGGGCCCGGGGCACCGGCACCGCCAGCAGGTAGCGCAGGCTGCCCCAGCTCGCCTCGCTGGCCACCGTGTCCCCGCAGAACAGCGCCACCACCACGACCAGCAGGAAGGACGCCGAGACCAGGATCGAGAAGAGGGTGAAGTTCAGCCCGCCCGAGGTGGCCAGGTCGGCCAGGCTGGCGAACTCGCCCCGACCGTCGCGGTCGTCGTCGCCCGAGTCGAACTGGAACGCGATCAGGATGATCAGCGGGAGCAGCACCATGAACCCGAGCGCCAGCTGGGTACGCCGCCGCGACGCCTGCCGGCGGAACTCCGCGGCGAACGGCAGGGTGGCCGAGGGACGGTACCCGACCGCCGCCCCGCCCGGCCCGACCTCGCCCACCGAAGACGACTGTGCCATCACCGGTCCCCGCTTCCCCGAGAGTTGTCGCCCACCAGGGCGAGGAACGCGTCCTCCAGGCGGCGCCGGGGCACCACCCGGTCCACCCCGATGCCGGCCCGGACCAGCTCGGCCACCACCTCGCTGCGGGCCGTGCCGTTGGTGTCCACCACCAGGCCACCGGCACCGCCGTCCGGCGGCACGTCCCCGCCGTCACCGGCGGCGAGCACCCGGACCCCGTCCAGGCGGTCCAGCACCGCGCGGGCGGCGACCGGGTCGGTCACCTCGAACAGCACGCTCGGCGACTCGCCGACGATCTCGCCGACCGGGCCGGCGGCCACGATCCGCCCCTTGTTGACCACCACCGCGTGGGTGCAGGTCTGCTCCACCTCGGCCAGCAGGTGGCTGGAGACCAGCACCGCCCGGCCGTCGGTGGCGTACCGCTGGAGCACCCGGCGCATCTCGGCGATCTGCGGCGGGTCCAGCCCGTCCGTCGGCTCGTCGAGCACCAGCAGCTCCGGCAGGCCGAGCATGGCCTGCGCGATGGCCAGCCGTTGCCGCATGCCGTGGCTGTAGTTCTTCGTCCGCCGGTGCACCGAGGCGCCCAGGCCGGCGATCTCCAGCGCCTCGTCGAAGTGCGCATCCGCCCAGGGCCGCCCGGTGGCCCGCCAGTACGCCTTCAGGTTCTCCAGGCCGGACAGGTGGGGCAGGAAGCCGGGCCCCTCGACCAGCGCGCCGATCCGCGACAGCACCGGCGAGCCGGGCACCAGCCGGTGCCCGAACACGTAGATCTCGCCGGCGGTCGGCTGGGTCAGCCCCATCAGCACCCGCAGGGTGGTGGTCTTGCCGGCGCCGTTCGGCCCGAGCAGGCCGACCACCTGGCCGGGATGCACCTCGAAGTCCACCCGGGAGACCGCGACGAAGCCGTCGGCGTACTCCTTGCGCAGGTCCCGTACGGCGAGCGGGACGCCCGCGTACTGCGGATGCACGGAGCTGTCCTGGCGGCGGTGCCGGCGGCGGGCCACGGCGACGACCACGGCGAGCCCGACCACGATGGCCGCGAGCAGGCCGACCAGCACCCAGCGCCACACGGTGGCGGTGGTGGGGATCGGGGCGGCGTCGACCGTCGGCAGGGTCAGCGGGGCGTCGCCCACGGCGACCGTGTGGACGGTCGGTTCCACCGGCGTGGTGTACGCCTGGTCCGAGGTGGCGACGACCACCCGCAGCCGGTGCCCGGCCTCGATCCGGCGGACGATCGCCGGCAGGGTGACCTGGACCGGCTGCGCCGCGTCGACGGTGGCCGGCAGCCCGGTGAGCCGGACCGGGGCGACCAGCCCGGAGGGGAGCGTGGTCGCGCCGCTCGGGTCGACGTCGTAGAGCTTGACGAAGAGCACCGCCTCGCCGGTCGGCGACGCCGCCCGGAGGGAGACGGTGGGCGAGCCGACCACGTCCACCGCCTCGGTCAGCGGCGCGGACTCGAAGCGGGCGTGCTGGCCGGGGATGTCCCCGGCCACCCCGTCGAGCAGCGAGCCGAGCGCACCGGCGAACGGCACCGAGGAGATCGCCGCGGGGTTGCCGTCCGGCGGGTTGGCGACCGGCTGGGCCGGTCCGCGCACCGCCACCTCGCGCCGGGCCTGCCCGGTCAGCCCCGGATAGTCGGTGATCCGGTAGCCGGTGGCCACCAGTCCCCGGTCGAGCGCGTCGAACCCGGCGATGCGGGAGAAGGTGAAGTCGTCGCCCGGGGCCGCGCCGTCACCGGCGACGTAGTGGTCGAGCCACTGCGCGGTGAGGAACTTGATCCGGTCGGAGTCGGTCTTCGGCCCCTCGCCGCCGTCGTGCCCGCCGGTGAACCAGGCGACCCGCACCGGGGTGCCGGCGGCGGCGATGCCGCGCGCGTTGGCGTCCGCCTCGGCCAGCGGGAAGAGGGTGTCCGCCTCGCCCTGCACCAGCAGGGTCGGGGCCTCGATCCGGTCGAGCACACCGGCCGGAGAGGAGCGGCGCAGCAGGTCCACCGCGGCCTGGTCGGCCCGTCCGGTGGTGGCGATCCGCAGGTACGCGGCGCAGACGTCGGCGGCGAACCGGCCGCAGGACGGGTCGGCGGCCCCGGCGGGCGCCCGGGAGGGACCGGTGCCCGGACCCGCGCCCGGTCCCGGGCTGGGCGGGCCGGCCGAGGCGGGCGCGCCCTCGGGCGCGGCGGCCGAGTTGCCGGAGATCCCGGCCGGACCGGAGCCGGCGTTCCCGCCGCCACCGAAGAAGATGCCGGCCCAGCCCTTCTTGAACACGCCCTCGGTGGCCGGCCGGCCGGTGCTCTCCGGGAGGAAGGCGCGGGACAGGTCGTTCCAGGTGATCATCGGGACGATCGCGTCGACCCGCTGGTCCTGGGCGGCCAGCAGCAGGGCCAGGCCACCGCCGTACGAGCCGCCGACCACGCCGACCCGCGGGTCGCCGGCGGCGTCGGTACGGATCTCCGGCCGCGCGGCGAGCCGGTCCAGCAGCCGCTGGGCGTCGCGGACCTCGTAGTCGGGGTGGTCCAGGTGGATCTGGCCGCCGCTGCGGCCGAACCCGCGCGCCGTCCAGGTCAGCACCGCGTAGCCGCGCCCGACCAGGTCCTCGGCGTCGGCGCGGACGGAGTCCTTCGTGCCGCCGAAGCCGTGGGCCAGGAGCACCGCCGGCACCTTCCGGTCGGCCGAGGCGTCCTCGGGCAGCCAGAGCGTGGTGTCCAACTCGACCGGCTCCTCGCCGGTCGGTCCGGAGCGGACGGTGACCAGCGCGGACTCCGTACGGAACTCGGCCCCGTCGGGTCGGGCCGCCCAGACCACGGCGGCGGCCAGCAGCACGGTGACCACCGACGCGGCCACGATCCGGCGTCGGCTGGCCAGGAGGCGGCTGCGCCGTAGGGCCGACAGCGGTGATCTCATGCGGCAAAGGTACGGCCCGGTTCCTGAGCGTTGGCTGGGATCCTCCGTACGTCCGTCCGGATCGTCCGATCGGAGGCCGGATCCGGTCGACCGCGTGCCGTCCAGAGCGACACCGGCGGGACGACTTCGGATTACGTGAATTCCGATCTTCATCCGAAATCACCTCGGATTCGGCCAGGTCGGCACCGGGAACGGCACTGCGCGTGTCGACCCGGCCGACGCCAGGTGACATCGCTCGTAGTGACGCAAAACTGACTGATTCGCAACCGTCTCTGGTGCAGCCCGGTCGGTTAGTTTTCCGGTCCGGTGTACGGGACTCCTTCGGCGACCCCCGGCACTGGACAGATCCCCCGCCGTCGCCGGAGGAGACAGACCCATGACCGTCCCCGCGCAGCGGGTCCGTCGACGCCCCTCCGCCTCGGGCCGCATCCTGCCGCTGCTGCTCGTCGTGGCGCTGCTGGCCCCGGTGGCGTTCCTCTTCGTCCAGACCTACCGCCTCACCGGCGACGACCGGGACCTCACCGTCCGCGAGCGGGCCGGCGTCGAGTACCTGCGCGCGCTCGCCCCGGTGACCGAGGCGCTGGTGGACGCCCAGTCCGCCGCCGTGGCCGGCCGGCCCGCCTCCCGCGACGCCCTCGACCGGGCGGTCGAGAACGCCACCCAGGTCGACGTGCGCATCGGCGACGAGCTGCGCAGCCACGAGCGCTGGGCCGGGCTGCGCGCCAAGCTGGAGGCGCTGCCCGAGAAGTCGCTCGCCGACCCGGAGGCCGCGTACGCCGCGTACGGCGAGGTCACCGACCTGCTGCTGGCGCTGTACCGGAAGGTGCGGGAGAGCTCCGGGCTGGTCCGCGATCCCGAGCCGGACTCGTTCTTCCTTCAGGACGGCATCGGACGCGACCTGCCCACCGCGGTGGTCGCCGCCGGCCGTCTCGCCGACCTCTCCGCGCTCGCCGCCCGCCGCCCCGCCGACACCCGCGCCCGCACCCAGGGCGAGCTGGCCGAGGTACGGGTCACCGCGCTCGGCTCCGCCGCCGACCTCGTCGCCGATCTGCGGGCGGCGGTGGACAACTCGGAGCGCACCGACCTCGGCCCCAACGTGCTCACCCCGCTGGACACCTACCAGCGGGCCGTCGAGGCGCTCGCCGCGTACTCCGCGCCCGACCCCCGATCGAGGACCGGCCTGGCCGACCCGGCGCAGGTCGCCGCCGCCCGGGCCAACGCGCAGTCCGCGGCGCGGCTGCTCCAGCCGGTCATCCTCGACCAGCTCGACGAGCAGCTCGCCGACCGGATCGACGGGTACGACCGGGACCGCTGGCTGGCCGTGGGCGCCGTCGCCGCGGCGGTGCTGCTCGTGGTGATCCTGATCGGTGTGCTGCTCGCCGCGTTCCGCCGGGCCCGGCAGCGCGCCGCCGAGGCCCGCCGCGCCGCCGAGGCGGACGCCGAGGAGCAGGCCGGGCCGGCTTCCGGCTGGCAGCCGCCGGCCGACCGGGGTGGCCCCGCCGCGACCGGCGCCCCGGGCGCCCGGATCAGGCCCGAGGACCACCGGCTGCTCCAGCCCGCCGGCACCGGCCGGGAGGGCGGAACCGACCGCTGGGGGCCATTCGATGCTCGCTAGGCTCCGGATCCGGGGCAAGCTGGCCCTGCTGGTGATCATCCCGCTGTTGAGCATGGTCGGGCTGGCCGTGCCGGTGGTGCTCGACCGGGTCGCCGCCGCGCAGCGGGCCGGCGAGATCGCCGACACCGTACGGCTGGCCAACCGGGTCGGCAGCCTCGTGCAGGACCTCCAGCAGGAGCGCATCCTGTCGGTCGGGCTGCTGCTCGGCCGGGTGCAGCGCACCGAGCTGGTCCAGAAGTCGGCGGCGGTGGACGACCGGGTCGCCGACATCCGCGCCGACCTGGGCGACCAGCTCTCCGCCGAGACCGTCGCCGCCCTGGACGGCGTACGCAAGCTCGCCGACCTGCGCTCCCTGGTGCTCGCCCGTACGGCCACCCCGGCGCAGGTGATGGAGGTCTTCGGCCCGATCGACATGGCCCTGATCGAGTCGCTGCGGCTGGCGTTCCGGGTGGACACCAACACCCCCGCCGGCCGCCAGGTGCTCGCCCTGGACGGGCTGCTGCGCGCCGACGAGGGACTGGGCGCGTGCGCCACCCTGATCGTACTGGTCAAGGCGACCTCGGACCCGAGGGTCTCCGCCTCGTACATCGCCTGCATGGCCGCGCTCCAGGTGGACAACCTGCGCTTCCGCAGCCTGATCACCGCCGAGCAGTACAAGCTCGCCATGCTCGACGACGCCGCGGTCGCCGCCCGGACCTCGCCGACCTTCCTCGTCGACAGCGTCAAGGACCCGGTCGCGGCGATCAAGGACGTCCCGCTGGACGCGCTCTTCCCCTCGGTCCGCTCGATGATCACCCTCGGGCAGCTGATGGAGAAGAAGATCGCCGCCGACGTCATCGCGGAGACCACGGCCGACCAGCGGCGGGCGCTCACCACCGCCTGGCTGGTCGGCGGCGCGGCCGCCCTGGTCCTGCTCACCGTCGTGCTGCTCAGCGTGGCCGTGGCCCGTACGGTGGCGCGACCGCTGACCCGGCTCACCCGCTCCGCCGACCGGGTCGCCCGGGTCGCCGAGGCGGAGCTGGTGCGCGTCGCCGACGACGAGTCCGAGACCGCCCCACCGGTACGCCTCGACCCGGTCGACATCCACGCCCGCGACGAGATCGGTGACCTGGCCCGGGCCTTCGAGCGGGTGCAGAGCACCGCCGCCCGGCTGGTCGAACGGCAGGTCGCCGGCCGGCGCAACGTGGCGCAGATGTTCGGCCACGTCGGACGGCGTACCCAGAACCTGGTCGGCCGCCAGATCGCGCTGATCGACCGGCTGGAGCGGCAGGAGACCGACCCGGCCCGGCTGGAGCACCTGTACCGGCTGGACCACATCTCCAGCCGCCTGCGGCGCAACGCGGGCAGCCTGGTGGTGCTCTCCGGCTCCGCCGGCAGCGACGGCCACGTCGCCCCGGTGCCGCTGGCCGACGTGGTACGGCTGGCGCTCGGCGAGATCGAGGACTACACCCGGGTGGACGTGCGGGTGCCGTCCGGGGTGTCCGCCGCGCCCGCCACCGTCGGCGACCTGGTGCTGGCGCTGGCCGAGCTGATGGAGAACGCGACCGTCTTCTCGCCCCCGCACACCCGGGTGGTGGTGACCGGCGAGCTGACCGGGACCGGGGCCCTGCTCTCCGTCGTCGACCACGGCATCGGCATGACCGAGGAGCGGCTGGCCGAGGAGAACGCCCGGCTGGCCCGCCGGGAACGGCTCGACCTGGCCCCGACCGAGGTGCTCGGTCTCTTCGTGGTCGGCCGGCTGGCCCGCCGGCACGGCTGGTCGGTGCAGCTCGCCCCGACCGCCGGGGGCGGCGTGACCGCCCGCCTGGAGGTGCCGAACCCGCTGCTGGTCGTCCACCGGGCCGACCGGGTGGGCGTCACCGTGGCGCAGGCCGCCGTACCGGGGCGGGACCGGCGGAGTGGCGGCGCGATCGAGGCGGTCCGGTCGGGTCGCGCGCCGGCTGCGGCGTCCGGCCCCGGGCACGCCGACACGACGCCCGGCTTCGACTCGGCCCTGCTGAGCCGGGCCACCCGGAGCATCGAGTCCGCCCAGTCCTGGGACGCCTTCGGGACGGGCGCCGAGACCTCCCCCGCCGGGGCGACCGCCTTCCTGGAGATCAGCGGGCCGGTCGAGGAGACCGGGGAGCCGGCGACCACCCCGGGCGGACTGCCGCGCCGGCAACGGACCGGAGCACCGGCGACGACCGGGGCGCAGCCGCCGGCCACCGGCAGGCCCACCGCCCTCGTACCGCCGACCGCCGCGCCGCCCAGCGCCCTCGTACCGCCGACGGCCGCGCCGGCGCCGGTCACGCCGCCGCCGGTCACCGCGCCGGCCGTCCCGGCGGCGTCCGCGCCGCCGCCCTGGCCGCCGGTCCCGAACGGAGCGCCCGCCGGGGCGCCGACGATCCGGCAGCGGGTGCCGGGGGCGAGCCTGCCGCCGGCCGGTCCGGCGGCCGGTCCGGTCGACGCCACCTTCGCCGACCCGGAGGCCGCGCGGGCGCTGGTCGAGCAGTTCGAGTCCGGGGTACGCCGGGCCGAACAGAACCAGCCGGGCGCTACCGCCGGACTCGGCGCGACCGGCGGACTCGGCGCGACCGCGGGCCGGCCCCGGCTGAGCCGCCGGGTGCCCGGGGCGAACCTGGCCGTCACCCCGCCCCAGGCGGCCCCGGTGATCAGCGACCCGCAGGACCCGACCGAGGTCCGCGACCGCATCACGGAGTTCGAGGCGGGCGTCGCCCGCGCTCTGCGTGAAGTCAGTACCGACCACCGCCACGACCAAGAGGGATCATCACGGTGACCAGCCCCTTCCTGCACGACAACGTCGACCGTACGACCGGCGTCGAGCTCAGCCCGGAGGCCCGCACCTTCAACTGGCTGCTGGACTCGTTCACCTCCAGCACCGCCGGGGTGATGGAGGCGATCGCCGTCTCGTCGGACGGGCTGCTGATGGCCATGTCGGCGATCAAGGACCGGTCCAACGCCGAGCGCCTCGCCGCCGTGGTCTCCGGCATGACCAGCCTGGCCGGCGGCGCGGCGAGCTGGTACGCCCTCGGCGGACTGAACCGGGTGATCGTCGACATGGCCGACGGCTATCTGCTGATCAGCGCGATCAGCAGCGGCTCGGTGCTCGGCGTGGTCGCCGACCGGTCGGCCAACCTCGGCACCGTGGCGTACGAGATGACGCTCTTCGCCGGGCGGGCCGGTGGCGCGCTCACCCCGAGACTGATCGCCGAGCTGAAGAACGCCGTTCAGCAATGACCCGGCTGGCCGGCGGCGAGGATCCGGACCCGGAACCGCTGGTCCGGATCCGGCCCTACCTGCGGTCGCCGGCACCGTCCGGCGGCGAGGGCGCGTCGGCGACCGCCGAACCGGAGGCCACCCGCCCGGCCGGGCCACGCCCGTTCGTGCTCACCGCCGGGCGGGTCGCCGGCGCGGATCCGGCGATCGGCCTGGAGACCCAGGTGACCGCGCGGGGCGGGGCCGGCGGCCCGGCCGCCCGGCTCGCCCCGGAGTTGCAGGCGATCATCGCGCTCTGCGCCCAGCCGATCTCGGTCGCGGAGATCTCCGCCCGCACGCGCATGCAGTTCGGCGTGACGCGTGTCCTGGTCGGCGACCTGCGGGCCGCCGGCCACCTCGACGTGCACGTCGGGGACGTCGAGGACGCCCTTGACCCCGACATCATCCTGCGAGTGATTGATGGACTCCGTGCGATCTCCTGACTGGCCGGTCGCCCCGCTGGGTGGGCTCGCCGCCAACAGCGCCTCCGCCCGCTACGCCGCCCCGGGTGGCGGTCCCGCTGTGCCGCCACCGGCCGCGGTCGCGCCACCGCCGCCGTACCGGCCGCCGACGCCGCCGGAGGCCGTGCCGACGCCGGTGACCCGGAGCGGGTCCGGCGGGGCGCCGATCCCGGTGAAGATCCTGATCGCCGGGGGCTTCGGCGTCGGCAAGACCACCACGGTCGGCGCGATCTCCGAGATCGCCCCGCTGACCACCGAGGCCGAGATGACCAGCGCCGGCATCGGGGTGGACGACCCGGGCACCCGGAGCACCAAGACCACCACCACGGTGGCCATGGACTTCGGCTGCGTCACCATCGACCGCAGCCTGAAGCTGTACCTCTTCGGCACGCCCGGCCAGGCCCGGTTCGGGTTCATGTGGGACGACCTGGCCCGGGGCGCGCTCGGCGCGCTGGTGGTGGTGGACAGCTCCCGGCTCGACGACTGCTACCCGGCGATCGACTACTTCGAGCGGGCCGGACTGCCGTTCGTGGTCGGGGTGAACGCCTTCGACGGCCGGATCGCCCACGACCTCGACGCGATCCGCTGGGCGCTGGCCATCGGCAGCCACGTGCCGCTGGTGCGGTTCGACGCCCGGGACCGGCTCTCGGTACGCGACGCCCTGCTGGTCGTCCTGGACCGGGCGCTGGACCGGGCGACCCGATCCAGGGACAGCTGAACCTTTTCGGCACGGCAACCCGTTCTTCACTGGAGAGGGGGACGTCATGAGAGGTGGTCTGGACGAGGCACTGGCCCGGATGGCTCGCCGGGAGGAGGCGCTGCGGCGCCGGGGCGGTGATCCGGGCGACGAGGCGCGGGACGCGTCGGCCGCCACGGCCGAGCCGACCGGCCCGGCAGAGCCGGCGGGACGTGCCGGGCGGGCCGGCGAGGGCCGGGACCCGGTACGGGAGGTCGCCGAGGCGGTCCGCCGGGTGGTGGACGCGCACCCCGGGCTCTCGGTGACGCTGCGGGTGGAGCACGACGGGCGGACGTACCCGCTGCGGATCGACTGGACGGAGACCGGCGCCACGGTCGGGCCGGACACCCCGGCCACGTCCCCGCCGGCCTGGCCGGTGTCGGGGCGGACGGCGCCGGCCCGGGCGCCGGCCGGTGACGGGTCGGGCGACGATCCGGCGGCCCGGCTGGCCGAGATGATCCGCCGCGACCCCTCGCTGCTCACCGGCGACCGGTGACGGCCCGGCGGGTGGTGCCGCGGGCCGCTACTGTCGGGCGGTGGCCGAACCGGAGCTGACCCTCACCGCGAGCCTGCGACCGGCCGCGCTGGACGCACGGCGCGGCGTCGTCCGGCTGCACCCGGAGGTGCTGACCGCGCTCGCGCTGCGCCCCGGCGACCCGGTCCGGCTCGCCGGCCGGCGGGTGACCGCCGGGATCGTCGCGCCCGCCGAGGCGGGGGCCGGCGCCACTCTGCTGCACGCCGACGATCTCGTCCTGGGCAACCTGGGGGTGCGTGACGGCGGGCAGGTGACGGTCTCCCCCGCCCCGGTGACCCCGGCCCGCCGGGTGGTCCTGACCGGCCCGGTGCCGGTCGTCGCGGCGGTGTCGCCGGAGATGCTCCGGCTCGCCCTGCTCGGCAAGATGGTCACCCCGGGCGACGACGTCTCGCTGCTGCCGCAGGACGTGCTCCCCGACGCCTCGGTCCGGGCCCTGGTCGACGCCGCCCGCCGCAGCCTGGCCAACACCGTCGGGTACGCCTGGACCAGCACCCTGCTCACCGTGGTCGAGGCCGAGCCGGACGACGGCGCGCTGGTCACCATGGACACCGTGGTCGGCTGGGAGCACGGCCACGTCACCCACGGCGCCGCCCCGGCGCGCGCCGCCACGCACGGCCCGCCGGCCGGCGCGGGCGGCCCGACCGGTACGGGCGGTACGGGCGGCCCGACCGGTACGGGCGGTACGGGCGGCCCGACCGGTACGGGCGGATCCGCCGGTGCCACGGCGGGCACGGGCACGGGAAGCGCATCCCGGGGCAGGGCAGGGGGCGGCACCCCGGATCGGTACAGCGGGACGGGCGCGGGCACCGGCGATGACTCGGGCGGTGGCGCGGGCGCGGGCGGTGGCCAGGCGACCGCCACCCGCGCCGGAGCGGGCGGCGCGACCGGGCAGGCCGAGGACGCGACCGCCCGGGACGACCTGGCCGCGCAGGACGCGCCGCACGTGGACGAACTGCCCGGGCTGCGCGCCCAGGCCGAGGAGCTGACCGAACTGCTCGACCTCGGCTTCCACCACCGCGAGGTGCTGGGCCGGCTGGGCACCACCGTCTCGCTGGGCGTGCTGGTCAGCGGACCGGCCGGGTCGGGCAAGTCGGCGCTGGTCGGGGCGGTCGCGGCGACCGTCGGCGCCCGGGTCCGCCGGCTCTGGGCCCCGGAGCTGGCCGCGCTGACCAATGACGCGGCGGCCCGCCGGCTGCGCGAGGCGGCCACCGAGGTACGCGCCGACGGACCGGCCGTGCTGCTGGTCGCCGACGTGGAGGCGCTCGCCCCGGCCGACGACGCCGGTCCGCTGTCCACCGTGTTCCGGCAGGTGCTCGCCGAGACCGTCCGCTCCGGGGCGGCGGTGGTCTGCACCACCTCCCGTCCCGAGGCGGTCGACCCGGCGCTGCGCGCCCCGGACCTGCTCTCCCTGCGGATCACCGTCCCGCTGCCCGACCCGGCCCTGCGCCGCGAGCAGTTGACCGTGCTCACCCGGCAGGTGCCGCTGGCCGACGACGTACGCCTCGACGAGGTCGCCGGCCGTACCCCCGGATTCGTGGCGGCGGACCTGGCCGCCCTGGTCCGCGAGGCCGGGGTGCGCGCGGCGCTGCGACAGAAGTCGGCGCGGACGCCGACGGTGGCGATGGCCGACTTCACCGCCGCCCTGGAGGTGGTCCGGCCGACCACGATGGCGGCGTCCACCCTGGAGCTGGCCTCGGTCACCCTGGACGACGTCGGCGATCTGGTCGAGGTGAAGCAGACCCTCACCGAGTCGGTGCTCTGGCCGCTGACCTACCCGGACACCTTCGCCCGGCTGGGCGTGCAGCCGCCTCGCGGGGTGCTGCTCTACGGCCCGCCCGGCTGCGGCAAGACGTACCTGGTCACCGCGCTGGCCGGCTCCGGCCGGGCGAACGTGCTCTCGGTCAAGGGCGCGGAGCTGCTCTCCAAGTGGGTGGGCGAGAGCGAACGGGCCGTCCGGGAGCTGTTCCGGCGGGCCCGCGAGGCCGCGCCCACGCTGGTCTTCCTCGACGAGGTGGACGCGCTGGCCCCGGTACGCGGCCAGGCCACCGACGGCGGTACGACCGACCGGGTGGTCGCCGCGCTGCTGACCGAGCTGGACGGGGTGGAGGCGCTGCGCAACGTGGTGGTGGTCGGCGCGACGAACCGCCCGGACCTGGTCGACCCGGCGCTGCTGCGTCCCGGCCGGCTGGAACGGCTGGTCTACGTGCCGCCACCGGACGGGCCCGCCCGGGCGGAGATCCTGCGCGCGTCGTCGCGGAACGTGCCGCTCGCCGAGGACGTCGACCTGGCCGCGCTCGGCGGGGAGCTGGACGGCTTCTCGGCGGCCGACTGCGCGGCGCTGGTGCGGGAGGCGGCGCTGGCCGCGATGCGCGAGTCGCTGACCGCGTCCACGGTCACCGCCGCCCACGTGGCGACCGCCCGCCGCCGCGTCCGCCCCTCCCTGGACCCCGCCCAGGTCGCCTGGCTCGCCGCCTACGCCGACAAACACCAGCCCCACTGACCCTCACCCCGCCCACGCGGCCCAGTCCGGCCCGCATGATCCACTCCTCTTGCGGTGTCCGGGCGTCCGGACACCGCGACACGCCGCACAGCGCGTGGGTCAACGACGCGATCGACCGCAGCGGAGTGCGGGTGGGGAGGGGGTCAGTCGGTGGGGAGGAGCGGGCCGAGCGGGCCCAGGTCGAGGTTGAGGTCCTCCGGGGCGAGGCCGAAGTACTCGCGCAGTTCGGTCATCTGCTGCTCCAGTGCCATCAGCGTCGCGCCGACCCGCTCGATCTGCTCCTCGGTGAGGTCGCCGAGGTCCACCCGGCGCAGCGCCTGTCGTTCCATGAGCTGACGCAGCAGCTCGATCACGGTGAGCACGAGACTGGCCAGCCCCCGCTCGACCGAGTCCCGGTCGACGGCGAGCCGCCGGTCGAGGGGCTTCACCCGGGGCGCCTGCCAGCTCGGCTCACCGAGCGCGGCGGCCAGCTCGGCCGCCTCGTCCCGCCGGCCGCCGGGTCGGTCCGGTCCGCCCTCCCACCCGACTCCGCCGGGCCGCTGCGGCCCGGTCATCCCGACTCCCCGGGCCCCGGCCCGGGCGGCGCGAGGGCGCCGACCGAGGCGACCAGCGCGCGCAGCGAGATACGGACCAGATCGATGTCGGCGATGGCCAGGGTGATGTCACCGGTGATGACCACGCCGGTGCCGAGCACCCGGTCGAGCAGGTCCACCAGGGCCACCGGCCGGTAGGCCAGCGGGTCGTCGGCCGTGCTCGGCGCGAGCGGGCCGGTCACCACGCCGCCTCCCGTACGGTGTGCACGGCCTGCTCCTCCGGCCGCCCGTCGACGAAGGAGTACGGCGGCCACGGGCCGGTCAACTCCAGCCGGATCTCCGGACGCCGGTCGGCCAGCTCGCGTACCAGCGCGGCGAAGCCGTCCACGGTCCCGGCGTCCACCAGGTACGCGCCGTTGAGCACCATCGCGGTCGCCGCGCCCGACAGCCGCCGGTCCTGCGGGGTGTGCCGGCGCGCCTCGACGGCGTACCCGGCGAGGGCGGCGTGCACGGCGGCGGCCGCCTCGGCGGCGATCCGCTGCCCCTCGTCCCGGGCGGTGAGCTGGGCACGGCGCCGCCGCAGGTACGCCGCACCGGCCCCACCCTCGCCGGTCGGCTCCTCGCTGCGCGGCACGGCGCCCGGCACCACGTACCCCTTGACGCCCCACTCGCCGCGACCGGTGAGCCGGTCCAGCGCGCCGGCCAGGTCGGCGCGGCGCGCGGCGAGCATCGCGGCGACCCGGGTGTCGTCGTGGTGCACGGTGGCCAGCCGGGCCGGCACCACCGGACCCGTCCGGCTCAGCGCGTCCACCACCGCGTGGTGCGACCGGGCCACCCGCTCCAGCCAGGCCAGGTCCTCCAGGTTCCGGCGCAGCGCCTCCTCGCCGTACCCGTCCAGCGGGACGGCGCTGACCACGGCGGCCAGGCCGGCGGCGCGGACCGCGCGGACCGCGACGCCGTCCATGCCGGCGACCGTGGCCAGCACGCCGTCGTCGGCGTCCCGCACCACGCCGTGCAGCCAGGCGCCGACGGTGGCCGCCGGCTCAGCGGTCGTACTCATTCCACTCCTCCCGTGCGGCCCGGCGGGCGACCCTGGGCCGGCGCTCGGCCGCCACCTGCTCGGGATCGCGCGGACCGGGCTCGACCGGTGGCCGGGCCTTCGAACTGAGCCACGGGTCGTGCTCCCACCAGTCGATCCCGATCTGCCGGGCGGTGTCGACCGAGGCGATGACCAGCCGCAGCTTCAACGTCAGCAGCTCGATGTCGAGCAGGCTGACCCGGATGTCGCCGGCGATCACGATGCCCCGGTCGAGGACCCGTTCGAGGATGTCGCCGAGGTTCGCCGGCTCGTGACCGGCACCCATCACCTGGCCGGTGTTCTGCACCACCGACGGTTGCCGCGGACTGGTCATGTCAACCCCCGTCGCCCTTGCCGCGCTGGTAGCGGCGGGCCCGCCGGTACCCCAGCAGCTGCCCCACCATGTCCAGCTCCACCTCGTAGAGGCCGAGCAGGTCGGTGGAGGCGGGGATGCGGTGGTCCTCCACGACCTCCACGCCGATCAGCCACCCGTCGTCGGTGGCCTGGATCGAGGTGATCCCGAGCGGGTCCTTGCCGGTCAGCCCGACGATCTGCCGCAGCCCCTCCCGAGCCGCCTCGGCCGTCGAGATCGGCTCGTAGTCCTCGTCGTCGTACCGGGCCTCGGGCTCCGGTCGTCGCTCGCGCCCGCCGTCGCCGCGGATCCGTCCTGGCGCCAATCCGCTCACCTCCCTCGCCGTCGGTCGTGGTCGTCACGTCGGGCGGCCGACCGCCGCCGGGTGCCGGCGGGCCGCCGCGTGGGGCGGTCCGCCGGCGCGGCGACGCCGCCGCTGGTCCCGGTCAGCCGGTCCAGCACCTGCTGCTGGGCCCGGTCCCGTTCGGCGGCGGTGAGGTCACCGGCACGCGCCGCCTCGTCCAGCTCCTCCAGCTCGCGCCGGACGGTGGCCGGGTCGTACTGCTTGGCCTCCGCCTCCCGGGCGATCACCTTCACCACCGCGGTGAGGCCGCGCACCGGGGCGTACGGCAGGGTCAGCAGTCCCCAGAGGATGTCCACCGGTCACTCCACCAGCTGATGGGCGCTGACGAAGTCGTACGGGGCCAGCGGGCCGAGCAGCCGCGTCCGGATCAGGTCCCGACGCTGCTCGGCGAAGTCCTCCAGCACCTGGACGAACTCCTTCTCGTCGTCCACCCCGACCAGGAAGGCCACGTTGACCGCGTCCAGCTCGTCGCTGGGCTGGCGCGGCGCGTGCAGCACCGCCAGCTCGCCGACCGCGTCGATCAGCGCCCGGTTCTCCGCCTCCCGGCGCAGCTCCACCGCCTGCGCGATCATCTCGCCGAGGCGGATGCGCTGCTCCCGGCTCTCGATCTCCGGACGGCCCCGGACCTGCTCGGCCAGCGCCGCCGCGTCCGCGTTCTCCGCCAGCAGCTCACTGATCAGCTGCTGCTCGTCGAAACGGCCGTGCACCGTGTACTGGGTCCGGTCCTCGAACTCGTCCAGGGCGGCGGCGAACCGGTCGTGGTGCGCCTTCAGCAGGTCGACCACCGCGTCCGGCCCGGTCACCACCGTGCCGAAGCGCACCGGCAGCACCGGCGCGACCTCCGCGGTCCCGTCCAGCAGCGTCTGGTACGCCGTCAGGTCGGCCGGCCGCCCGATGGGCTCCTCCAGTCCCACCTCGCTGACCAGCACCGCCAGGTCGCCGTGGCGGACGACGTCCACCTCGCCCGGCGGGTCGCCGACCCCGGTGGCGTCCGGGGTCGGCTCCACGTCGGACGGCACGATGCCGTACAGGAACAGTCCGATCTCGTCAGCCATCTCAGCGCTCCTCGTCCCGGCGTCGGCGCGGGCGTTCCCGGTCGGACCCCCGGTCGCCCAGCGAGTCCGCCACCGCGCCGCTGATCTCCTGTGCCGCCTTGCCCAGGCCGGAGATCGCCTTGCCCTTGGTGGCCGCCTTGCCCGCGTCGCCGACGAGGTCGGGCAGCCCCTTCTGGTCCTTGGGCACGATGCTCAGCCGGTCGACCGCCTCGGCGAACCGCAGGTACGTCTCGACGCTGGCGATGACGATCCGGGCGTTGATCTCCAGCAACTGGATGCCGACCACGGCGACGGAGACCTGGGCGTCGATCACGACGCCCTTGTCGAGCACCGTCTCCACCACGTCGGCCAAGGTGCCGCCGCCGCTGCCGCCGCGCTCCAGCGCGCTGCCGGGCTGTCCGCCCCCGCTGGTCGTCGCGATCGTCATTCGCCGCGCTCCTCACGCCGGCGACGGACCACCGGACGACGGGGCGCCTCCGGGCGGCGGGCGGCCGGACGGGACCGCTCCTCGCGGGGCTCCCGCTCCTCCCGGGGCTCCCGCTCGGCACGGGGCTGCGGGCGGCGGGCGCGCTCCGGCTGACGCCGGCGCGGCGGAGGCTGCTCCTCCTCGGGCTCCTCCTCGTCGTACCCCTCGTCGTAGTCCTCGCCCTCGTGGTAGTCGTCGTACTCCTCCTCCTCGGGGGGACGACGACGCTGCGGCGGCCGGCGACGGCCGCCCGTGCCGGGCCGCTCCTCCTCCGGTTCCTGCTCGGCCTCGGGCTCCTCGGTCTCGGGCTCCTCGGTCTCGGCCTGCTCGGCCTGCTCGCGGGCCTCCTGCTCCTCCTGGAGCGCGGTTTCGTGGTCCTTGACCACCCGGGAGTCCTCGATCTCGCCCCGCCAGCCCTCGACGGAGTCGGGGTCGAGCACGGTGGTGGTCATCACGTGCCGGACGAAGTGCTTCAGCTCCAGCCGGACCCGCCGGCCCTGCGCCCGCCAGAGGTTGCCGGTGTGCTCGAAGAGGCCCTTCGGGTGGTACTCCAGCACGACCAGGATGCGGGTCAGGTCCGGGGTCAGCTCGTGGAAGCTGACGGTGCCGTCGACCGTGCCCTTCTCGCCCTTGGACCGCCAGTGGATCAGCTTGTCCGGGACCTGCCGGACGATTGTCGACTCCCAGCTCCGGTGCGACCAGAAGACCTGGGCCCGCCAGGTCATCTTCTCGTCCGAGCCGTTCTCGGCCTGCTCGACCTTCTTCATGAAGCTCGGGAAGTCGCCGAAGGTCGTCCACTGGTTGTACGCGGCCCGGACCGGCACGCCGACCTCGATCGTCTCGACGATGTTGGTGACCTTGAGCTTCTTGCCACCGCCCTTGCCACCCTTGCCGCCGCCGAACGCCGACATCAGCTTCTCCTTACCGCCGGCCAGGCCGGCATGGAACATGGCCTTCATCGGGGAGTGGCCCTCGGCCAGCTTCTGCGCCCCGGTGGCCGCCGCGATCAGGCCGGGGCCGCCGCCCGTCTTCGCGTACTCGCTGAGCCGCCCGGTGGCGCCGGTCAGCCGCTCGGTCACCACCGAGACGGCCCGCTCGCCGATCGCCGAGGCCAGGTCCCTCAGGTCGCTGCCGAGCTGGTCACGGGCCTTGCCGGCGAGACCGCCGGTGGGGTTGGTCACCATGGTCACCGCCTCCGCTTCGCCGCCGGGCGCTCGGCCGGCTCGTCGTAGTCGGCCTCGGGCTGGTCGTCGAGCTCCTGCTCCTCGTCCGGGGCGGAGCTCTCGTCGAGGGCCCGGTCGTCGCGGGACTCGTCGTCGCGGGACTCGTCGTCGCGGGTCTCGTCCGGGCCGGCGCCGCCGGTGGACTTCCGGCGCAGGGCGTCGGCGCTGCCGCGCAGCCGGCCGCTGACGGCGTCGATGCCGCTGCTCGCGGCGGCGGTCGCGGCGGCCTTGCCGGCCGAGGCGAGCGGGCCGCCGAGCTTGCCCAGGTTGGCCAGTTGGGGCGACGAGTTCAGCAGGTCACCGCCGCGCTTGAGCAGCTGTCCCGGGTCGCGGCTGGCCCGGCCGGCGGCGACCGCCGCGGCCAGGGTGAGGGCGGTACGCAGCTTCCTGCGCCGCCCGAGAATGTATCCGGCACCGACCGCGAGGCCGATCCGCATTCCGCTCTTCATCAGTTCTCCTTCACTCCCCGGTGGTGGGACGACCCGATCCACCGAGGCCGGAAGACAACTGCCCGGGGAAATCAGCGCGTGGCGGGCCGTGATCGGGTGTCCCGTATCAGCGGACCCGGCCGGCAGTACCCGCGACCCTGATCGCGAAACATTTCCCGACGCATTCCGGAATGGGTCACCGCGGAAATGGGAGAGCCGACGCCAGGGTGGCAGCGTCCGCCATAAAACGGACAGACCATACCCGTTGAGCAGCGAGGACGCGAGAACGGATCAGACCTCACAGATAATTGTCAGAGCGCTGGCGGCGTCGCGTCGAGACAGATTTCCGCGTGCACCCGGTCGCCATTCTCCAGCAATTTCGCGCCGCATTTGCGGAGCACTTCCACCGCGCCGGCGTTGTCCCGCGTGGTGTCGGCGACGACGGCCTGCATGCCGGCGGCCGCCGCGGCGTCCATCAACTCCCGCAGGGCGGCCACGCCGAGACCCTGCCCCCGCGCGGAGCGGCCGAGCCACATGCCGGTCTCCACCACACCGGGCTCGTCGCAGCGGCTCATCCGGACCATGCCGACCACCTCGCCACCGGCGAGGATCGCGTACATCAGGGTGCGGGTGGGGCCGTCCAGGCCGGCGAAGCTGGCCCGGTGGAACTCCCGGAACGCCTCCCGGCGGGCCGCCGACCAGCCGGCCGGGGCGTCGACCGGGGGCATCACGTCGTCCGGTTCGGCCTCGGCGACGGCTACGGAGAGCAACGGCTCCAGGTTGCGCTCGTCCACCGGCTCCAGTCGTACGGCACCCCTCACGAGCCGGAGTCTGCCGTCCTGTCCGCCGCTCGTCCAGCCCTTCGGCGGTGGACTGACCCTCCGTCCCCAGGGATCGGCCGGTCGGACCACCGGGGTGGTCTACGTCACGCTCCGCTGTCGAGGGCGGGTCAGTCGCGCGACGGGAACTCGCACAGCACCGCCGACGCGTCGTCGGCACGCTTGTGCCGGCGCAGCCGGTCCGGGTGCGCGCGCTCGGCGGCGCGTACCCGGTCGATGAGCGCGCCCGGTCCCTCGGCGGTGACCAGGTCGAGCAGCCCGGCCCAGTCGAGGAGCCCGAACTGCTCGACCGCGCAGGAGGCGCCGTCGCTGAGCAGCACCGCCCGCCGCACCGCGTTCGGCCCCCGCAGGGGCAGCGTCCCGGTGACCGAGTGGTACGCCGCGTCCGGGTCGGTCGCCGCCACCCAGTAGCCGTGTGTCCGGTTCATCCGTTCCCGCTGCACCGACACCGCCTGCCGGAACCGGGTCTGCGGGTCGGTCCCGTCGGCCGGCAGCCCCGCCGCGATCCGTCGCAGGTCGGCCATGGCAACGTCGAGCCGGTCGTCGGAGACCACCTCGACCCGCCCACCGACGTCGAGGACCAGCGGGCTGTCGCAGAGCACCAGGTAGTCGACCTCGTCGACGCCCTCGCGCAGCAGGCAGACCGTCGCCGACGGGGTGCCCGGGTGGTCCAGGTCGCAGCTGTCGCCGTGGTCGGCGCGAACCGCGAGCAGCGCCGCCGCGAGGCTGCTGACCAGGGTCGCGGCCGGGCGGGCGGCCACCGCCAGTCCGATCCGGGCGGCCAGGTGCCGGACGAACCAGGCCGGCCCGTGCACGCATCCGGTGTCGAAGCCGTCCGGCACCGTGGCGCCGTCGAGCACCCCCACCAGCGGTCCGAACCGGAAGACGACGTCCTCGTTCTCCAGTCGCCCCGGCGCGGCCGTCGAGGCGGAGCGGACCCGCATCGTGGACGCCTCCCCGACCGTCCGGACGGTGTGCCCCGCCGGGTGCCGCGCCTCCGGTCCCGCCATCTGCCCGCTCCCCTCCTCGCCCCCGGGCCCGGCTACCCGCACCGGGGCCCGCCATGCCCGTCGTCGCTCGGCCCGTCGGGTCCGGCGCGCACCGCCGGAACCCCGAGGATCACGCAACCCAGCGGTACGTCGCCGTGACCGACGGTAGCGTCAGAGGCGATCGGCTTTCCGGGTCACCCGCCGGGCCGGCGCGGCGGGACGACCCGGTCGCGCCGGGAGAGCCGTACGAGCGACAGGGGGATCGCCATGTTGGAACGGTTGCACGAGGCGGGACTGAAGGCGGAGCACGCCTACCTGGCGGGGTTCGTCAGCATCGGGCTCTCCTTCACCAGCTGGTTCCTCTCCAAGCACCTGGAGCGCGCCGGGGTCGCCCGGGCGGACCGCTGGGGCATCTTCATCGGGGAGTGGGCCCCGACCTTCTTCGCCCTCGGCAACGGCCTGCGCACGTACGAGAAGTGATCAGCGGCGGCGGTTACGGGCGCGCGACGAGCGCAGCCGGCGCAGCCGCCCGACCAGCACCGGCTCGGCGGCGAGTGCGGCGGGCCGGTCCAGCAGGGCGTTGAGCAGCTGGTAGTAGCGGGTGGCGGAGAGGCCGAAGGTGTCCCGGATGGCCTGCTCCTTCGCCCCGGCGTGCCGCCACCACTGCCGTTCGAAGGCCAGGATCCGCTGCTCCCGTTCGGTGAGCGCGTCGGCGGCGGGGCCGTCCCCGTCGGACTCCGCACCGGTGGCGACCGCCTCGACGGGCGGGGGCGGCGCGCTGTCGTCCGGCGTCGACCCGGCGACCTCCGGGGCGGCGCCGGTGGTCTCCACCGGGGGGACGGAGCGCGGCGGCGGGACCGTACGCCCGGCGACCTCGGCGGCGGCCCGGCCCGGCGACGGCTCGGACCGGTCGGCGGCGGCCGGGGCGGCGTCGGCGGGGGGCATGGCGCTCCTCAGCAGGGCGGACGTCCGGCGGGTCGGGCCGACCGGAGGGGGGACACCCAGCCTAACCAGGGCGGGCGACGATCGCAGCGGACGACGGCCCGCG
The DNA here is from genome assembly GCF_900090295.1 of Micromonospora coxensis. Lineage (NCBI taxonomy): Bacteria > Bacillati > Actinomycetota > Actinomycetes > Micromonosporales > Micromonosporaceae > Micromonospora > Micromonospora coxensis. The sequence goes on from NZ_LT607753.1 coordinate 3,065,980, forward strand.
CCGACCGGGTCGGCGCGGGCCGTCACGTCCACCGCCGGCCTCCGGCGGCGCGACGACTCAGGTGACGTCCCGCCGGCGCATCAGCCAGAAGGCGGCGATCAGCACCAGCGCCGCGCCGAGCCCGAAGAGCAGGCCCGACTGCTGCCAGGTGACGATCAGCTCCTTGGGCTCGCACGCGCCCTGGACGAACTGGCAGGAGTCGTAGTCCACCAGCTTCCACTGCTTCTGGAACCAGGCCAACGCGTAGGTGGAGAGGACGTACCGGTCGCCGAACGGGACGCCGGCGATGAACGTGCCGATCCGCACGCCGATCTCGCTGACCACGCCGAGGCCGACCGCGACACCCAGCGCCATCGCGGTGTGCCGGCCGATCGAGGCGAGCGCGAACGCGACCGCGCCCACCGCCAGGATCAGCGCCAGCGCGCGCAGCCCGTCGAGGCCCACCGACTGCCAGACCCCGGCGGTGACCTTGGCGGTGGTGCCCCGGTACGTGCCGATCAGCCAGAAGGCCAGCGTCCAGAGCGCGCCGAGCACCACGGTCACACCGGCGAGCGTGGTCAGCACCGCGGCCAGCTTGGTGCCGAGCACGGACAGCCGCCGGGGCCGCCAGAGCAGCAGGTTCATCATTCCGCCGGTGCTCCACTCCGCCCCGACGAACGACGCCCCGACCAGGAAGGCGAAGAGCCCGACGGCCCCGGCGAAGACGGCCACGAAGACGCCGAACTCCGCCCGGAAGTCGAACTGGTACGGCAGGTTCCACTTCGGATCGAACATCTCCGGCTGCGGCTGCCAGTCGCGCCCGCAGTTCGGGCCGTACCGCTCCTCCGTCTTCTCGCCGCGCGCCTGGGCGGCCTCGCACTCGGCGACCGACTTCTGCCAGTCCTGGACCGCCTGCCGGTACTGCGCGTCCGACTCGGCCTGGGCCTGCGCGACGACGGCCGGCGAGAGCTTGTGGCTGGAGAACGCGAAGACCGTGGCGACGCCGGCCAGGCCGACGACGAGCAGGACCAGCAGCAGCCGGGTCAGCCGCCGCTTGGTCAGCCGGCGCAGCTCGGTGACGAACAGACTCATGCTCCCCAACCCCCTCCGGCGACGCCGGGCTGCCCCGTCCCGCCGACCTTCGCGGACTCGTCGACCTGGCGGTGCTGACCGGGCACCGGCGCGGTGTTGGTCAGTTCGAGGAAGACGCTCTCCAGGTCGACCGCGACCGAGGCCAGTTCGCTGACGTACAGGTGGTGCTCGGCGAGGAGCCGGTTGACCGAGGCCGGCTTGTCGACGCCGCTGAGCATCAGGTGGTCGGGGTGCCGGGTGACCGGCACGCCGGCGCGTCCGAGCACCTCGGCGGCGGCGGCCAGGTCCTCCGCGGCGTCCAGCCGGACCCGTACCGCGCCGTGCGAGTGCGCGGCGAGCACCTGGTCGACCGGCCCGAAGGCGACCCGGCGGCCGAGCGAGATGATGGTGACCGAGTCGCAGATCAGCTGGATCTCGCCGAGGATGTGGCTGGAGAGCAGCACGGTCATCCCGGACGCGGCGAGGTCGCGCATCAACGTGCGCATCTCCCGGATGCCGCCCGGGTCCAGGCCGTTGGCCGGCTCGTCCAGGATCAGCAGTTTCGGGTTCTTGAGCAGCGCGGACGCGACCGCGAGCCGCTGCTTCATGCCGAGCGAGTACGTCTTGACCCGCTCACCGGCCCGGTCCCGCAGTCCGACCAGTTCGAGCACCTCGTCCACCCGCTCGGCGGGCACCTCGCCGGCGCCGGCGAGCAGGGAGAGGGTGTCCCGCGCCGAGAAGTGCGGGAAGAACTGCGGGCTCTCCACGATCGCACCGATCTGCCCGGCCACGGTGGGCAGCGCCGCCGGCACCTCGTGCCCGAGGACGGCCATCCGGCCGCCGTCCGGCCGGATCAGGCCGAGCAGGGTACGCAGGGTGGTGGTTTTGCCCGACCCGTTCGGGCCGAGGAAGCCGTGCACCTGGCCCGCCTCGACCCGCATGTCGAAGCCGTCCAGCGCGTTGCGGGTGCCCCGCCGGCGGCTCTTGTACGTCTTACGTAGACCTTCGATCTCCAGGACAGCCGACAAGCTGCGCCTCCCCCGATGGTGGCTGGATGACGACGGTCACCATACTCGGTATGTGCCGGGAGGCAATACCCGGTATGCATCGGCGGTTCGGCTGATTTCCCGGTGACGCACAGTGACGTTACGGTGGCCCGGGTGGCGGGCCCACAGCGACGGCGCCGTGGCCTGGGGCGGCGGGCGCACAGGACGGCGCGGTGGCCCGAATGGCGGGCCGCGACGCGGGTGACGGGCCGGCGGCGCAGGTGGCCGCCCGGCGGCGCAGGTGGCCGCCCGGCGGCGCGGGCGGCGGCCCGGTCAGGCGCAGATGACGTTGACGCCGGCGGCCCGGAACGCCTCGACCACCTCGGGCGACGCGCCCGAGTCCGTCACCAGCGTCTCCACCCGGTCGACCGGGCAGATCCGGGCGAAGGCGTGCCCGCCCAGCTTGGACGAGTCCGCGATGATGACGACCCGCTTGGCCCGGGCCACCATCAGGTTGTTCATCGCCGCCTCGCCCTCGTGGTGGGCGGCGGCGCCGAGCTGCGGGTCGACCGCGTCCACGCCGAGCAGGGCGACGTCCAGGGTGACCTCGCGCAGCAGCGCCCCGCCCAGCGGGCCGACCAGCTCGAAGGACTTCGGCCGCACCACGCCGCCGGCCACCACGACCTTCATCCGGGACCGGACCAGCAGCTCGTTGGCGATGTTCAGGGCGTTGGTGACGACGGTGAGCTGGGCGCCCTCGGCGCTGGTGTTCAGGTCGGGACGGACGGCCAGGGCGCGGGCCACCTCGGTGCTGGTGGTGCCGCCGTTGAGGCCGACCACGGTGCCCGGGGAGACCAGCGCGGCGGCGGCCGCGCCGATCCGCTGCTTCTCGGCGGAGTGCTTGGCGGTCTTGTAGCGCAGCGGCAGGTCGTACGAGACGCCGTTGGCGACCGCGCCGCCCCGGGTCCGGGTGATCATCTGCTGCTGGGCGAGCTGGTCGAAGTCACGTCGGATGGTGGCCTGGGAGACGTCCAGCCGCTCGGCCGCCTCCTCGACGCTGACCCGGCCACTGTCGGTCAGCATTTCGAGCAGAGCGTTCCATCTGGCGTACCGGTCCACCGCAGGGGCCTCCGTTGACTCTGCACGATCGGTGATTGATTGCGTGCACAGTAGTGCGCGAAACTACGAGTGCGCAAAACTTCGACGTGCGCGATGTGGGAGCCGGTTGCCACGGCCACCCGGGTACGCGCAGAATGACGCGCGAAAGTAGGCTTTAACGAGCCGTATTGCGCACCACCTCCCCGTACGAGGAGTTCTCATGGCGTACGTCGACGCGGAGATCGCGAGCCAGCCCGACTGCTGGCGGGAGGCGGCACGGCTCGCCGGCACCGTCACCGCCGACCTGCCCCACCCCGGCGAGCGGGTGGCCGTCGTCGGCTGCGGCACGTCCTGGTTCATGGCGATGGCGTACGCCGGGCTGCGCGAGCGCGCCGGCCACGGCGAGACGGACGCCTTCCAGGCCAGCGAGTTCCCCACCGGCCGCCGCTACGACCGGCTGGTGGCGATCACCCGCTCCGGCACCACCACCGAGGTGACCGACCTGCTCGCCGCGCTGCGCGGCCGGGTGCCCACCACGGTCCTCGTCGGTGACCCCGACTCCCCCGCCGTGGCGCTGGCCGACGCCGCGGTGACCATGCCCTTCGCCGACGAGCGGTCGGTGGTGCAGACCCGCTTCGCCACCACCGCGCTGGCGCTGCTCCGCGCCCACCTCGGCGACAACGTCGAGGCGCTCGCCGCCGACGCCGAGGTGGCCGTCCGGGCCCCGCTGCCGATCGACCCGGCGAGCATCGGGCAGGCCACCTTCCTCGGCCGGGGCTGGACGGTCGGGCTGGCCCAGGAGGCCGCGCTGAAGTGCCGGGAGGCGGCCACCTTCTGGGCGGAGGCGTACCCGGCGATGGACTACCGGCACGGCCCCATCTCGATCGCCGGCCCGGGCCGGCTGGTCTGGGCCTTCGGTGAGCTGCCCGAGGGGCTGCCCGAGGACGTGGCGGCCACCGGCGCGGCGTTCGTGCACAGCCGGCACCACGGCTGCCGGGCGGTGCTGGGCGGCTGGGCGGCGGGGCGTACCCCGGTCGACCCGATGGCCGACCTGATCCTGGCGCAGCGCTTCGCGGTCGCGCTGGCCACCAGCCGGGGCCTCGACCCGGACGCCCCCCGGCACCTGAGCCGGTCCGTGGTGCTCGCGTGACCGACGCCCCCGCCGGGCGCGGTGAGCCGGTCGTCGTCGCGCTGGACGTCGGCGGCACCGGGATGAAGTGCGCCCTGGTCCGCCCGGACGGCGAGGTCGTGCACGCCGAACGGCACCCCACCGGCGCGGAGCGCGGCCCCGCCGCCGTGGTGGACACCATCCTCGACGTGGCCGAGGGGCTGGCCGGCAAGGCCCGCGCCGACGGGCTCACCCCGATCGCCTGCGGGATCGGCGTGCCGGGCCTGGTCGACGACGCCGCCGGGGTGGCGGTCTGGTCGTCCAACATCGGCTTCCGGCACGTACCGCTGCGGGACCTGACCGCCGCCCGGCTCGGGCTCCCCACGGCGCTCGGCCACGACGTGCGCGTCGGGGGTCTCGCCGAGACCCGGCTCGGCGCGGGCCGCGACGTCGGGCACGTCCTCTTCGTCGCCGTCGGCACCGGCATCGCCGCCGCCCACGTGGTCGGCGGGTCGGCCACCGCCGGGGCGCACGGCGCCGCCGGCGAACTGGGCCACATCCTGGTACGCCCCGGCGGCCCGCGCTGCGGCTGCGGGCGGCCCGGCTGCCTGGAGGCGGTCTCGTCCGCCTCGGCGATCGGCCGGCGCTACACCGAGCTGGCCCGGGGGGCACTGGTCACCGCCGCCGAGGTGGCCGCGCGGGCGGCGGCCGGGGAGGAGCTGGCCGGGCAGGTGTGGCAGGAGGCCGTCGACGCGCTCGCCGACGGCCTGGCCACCGCGCAGGCGCTCTTCGACGTGGAGACCATGGTGATCGGCGGTGGGCTGGCCCGGGCCGGCGCGCAGCTGTTCGACCCGCTGCGCGCGGCGCTGCGGGAGCGGATCACCTTCCACCGGGAGCCGCGCCTGGTCGCGGCGGCCCTCGGCGACGAGGCGGGCTGCCTCGGCGCCGCCCTGCTCGCCCTCGACAGTCTGGAGTGACAATGGCCCTGCGGGTGACCGGCAAGGTGGTGACCCCGACCGGCGTGCTCCGGCAGGGGTGCGTGGAGATCAACGGCGACCGGATCACGGCGGTGGCCGAGTACCCGGCGAAGCGGGACGGGCACTGGGTCGTGCCGGGCTTCGTCGACATGCACACCCACGGCGGTGGCGGGCACACCTTCACCACCGGGGACGCCGACTCCGCCCGGCAGGCCGCCGCGTTCCACCTGGGACACGGCACCACCACCCTGCTGGCCAGCCTGGTCAGCTCCCCGTTCCCGCTGATGCGCGACGCCACCGCGGCCTTCGTCCCGCTGGTGGGCGAGGGCGTGCTGGCCGGCGTCCACTTCGAAGGGCCGTACCTGTCGACGGCGCGCTGCGGCGCGCAGAACCCGGACCACCTGCGCGACCCGTCGACCGACGAGCTGTCCGAACTGATCGAACTGGGCGACGGGGCGGTGCGGATGGTGACCCTGGCCCCCGAGCGGGCCGGCGCGCTCGACGCGATCAAGCTGCTCACCTCGCACGGGGTGGTCGCCGCCGTCGGCCACACCGACGCCACGTACGACGAGACCCGGGCGGCCGTGGCGGCCGGCGCGAGCGTCGCCACCCACCTGTTCAACGGGATGCGGCCGGTGCACCACCGCGAGCCGGGCCCGGTGGTGGCCCTGCTGGACGCCCCGAACGTGGTCTGCGAACTGGTCGCGGACGGGGTACACCTGCACGACGGCATGCTGGCCTTCGCCACCTCGACCGCCGGCCCGGAGCGGGCCGCCCTGATCACCGACGCGATGGCCGCCGCCGGCATGCCCGACGGCGCGTACGAGCTGGGCGGCCAGGACGTCGTCGTCGCCGACGGGGTGGCCCGGCTGGCCCGCGACGGCGCGATCGCCGGCAGCACACTGACCATGGACGCGGCGCTGCGGCACGCCGTCGGCGCGGGCATCCCGATCGCCGACGCGGTACGCATGGTGGCGACCACCCCGGCCCGGGCGATCGGTCTCGGCGACAAGGTCGGCGCGCTCCAGGTCGGCCTCCGCGCGGACCTGGTCGTCCTCGACGACGACCTGAACGTGGTGCGGGTGATGCGCGGCGGCTCCTGGGTGGAGTGACGGTCGGGGCCGGCCCCGCCACCACCGCACCCCGAAACGGCGGCACGCCGACTCAGCACCAGCCCCGGGCGGAGCCGGCGCCGACGGTCAGCCGACCGTGGGGACCTCGACGCCGAGGACGGCCTGCTCGTCCGGGCGGTGCACCAGCACCTCCGACAGGAACGACTGCACCGCCGGCCCCATGCCGACGTCCCGGCCGGCGCGCTCGGAGAGCAGCCACTTGTGCTCGATGATCTGCGCGAAGAGCTCCTGCGGCTCCAGCTTGCGGCGCAGGTGCGCGGGCACCGCCCGGACGACCGGCTCGAACACCTCGGTCAACCACCGGTGCGCCGCCTGCTGCTCGTCGGTCAGGTCGCTCTCCACCCGGTACGCGTCCAGGTCGTTGAGCAGCCGGCGGGCCTGGTTCTCCTCGGCGTCCAGGCCGGTCAGCCGGATCAGCCGCCGGGTGTGGTAGCCGGCGTCGACCACCTTGGGCCGGACCAGGTAGCGCCCGTTGTCGGCCGTCGACATCGCCACCTCGGCCACGTCGAAGCCCATGTCGTTGAGGCGGCGGATCCGGCCCTCGATGTCGTGCCGGGCCTCCCGCTCGATCGCCTGCTCGTAGGTGATCTCGTGCCACAGCCGCTCGTAGCGCTGCACGACCTCCTCGCAGACCACCTCGGGGTCGATCGACTCGTGCAGCAGGCCGGCGGCCTGGAGGTCCAGCGCCTCCCCGAAGATGTTGACCCGGGCGATCTCCAGGTCCTCGCCGCGCTGGCCGTTGGAGAGGGAGTGGTGCAGCGCCCCGGTCTCCGCGTCGACCAGGTAGGCGGCGAAGGCGCCCGCGTCCCGCCGGAACAGCGTGTTCGACAGCGAGCAGTCGCCCCAGAAGAAGCCGGTCAGGTGCATCCGGACCAGCAGCACCGCCAACGCGTCCAACAGCCGGCCCATGGTCTCCGGGCGCAGCGTACGGGAGAAGAGCGCCCGGTACGGCAGCGAGAACTGCAGGTGCCGGGTGATCAGCACCGACTCGAGGGGTTCCCCGTCCTCGGTCTGCCGGTCGGCGACGATCGCCACCGCCTCCACCGACGGGAAGTCGATCCGCTCCAGCGCCCGGAGCAGGTCGTACTCCCGCTCGGCGATCCGCTCGCGAGTCTCCTTGAACGCGTACACGTAGTCGCCGAGACGGACGAAGCGCACGATGTGCCGCGAGATGCCCTGCGGCAGCGCGACCAGGTGATGCGCAGGCCACTGCTCCAGCGGCGTCGACCAGGGGAGGTCGAGCAGCGCCGGGTCGACGAGGGCCGAGGTGATCCGCACGGGGACAAGTGTGAAGGGTGCCCCCCGCCGAGCGCTTCCCTTCGTGGCTCGGCACACACCACCCGCCCCGGCCCGCGCCGGTGGGCCACCGCCGGGGGCCGGTAGCGTGAGCGCGTGCGGGAGACCACGACGGTACGCGGGGTACGGCTCCGGCCGGTGCGCCCGGCCGGCTGGTGGTACGACGCGCTGCTGCTGGCCGGTCTGGTCGGCCTGACCGTGGCGCTGGCCACCGGGAACCTGTTCGGCATCGACCGGGCGGTCGCGGACTGGGCGCAGGCGCACCGGCCGACGTCGGCGTACTGGACCGCGGTGGTCCTCAACTACCTGGGCCAGGGCACCCCGTTGACGCTGATCGCCGCCGGGCTGGGTGTGCTGCTGGCGGTCCGGCTCCGCTCGGTGCGCCCGCTGCTGCCCCCGGTGCTCGCCTTCGCCCTGACCTACCTGACCATCGGCCCGCTCAAGGTGTGGACCGCGCGCCCGGCGCCCAGCGCGAGCGTCAAGGAGCCCTTCCTGCCGCCCGAGCGGACCCTGCCGCTGTTCCAGGACGACCTGCCGGTCCGCTTCGCCCAGTCGTACCCGTCGGGGCACGTGGCCAACGCCATCGTCTGGTACGGCGTGATCGCGCTGCTGCTCGCCCCGCTGCTGCGCACCGCCGGCCGGCGCATGTCACCCCGGCTGGTCCTCGTCGTACGGGTGGTGCCGCCGCTGGTGGTGCTGACCACCACCACCTACCTGGGTTGGCACTGGCTCACCGACTCGGTGGCCGGGCTGCTGCTCGGCCTGCTGCTGGACCGGCTGCTGCACCGCATCCCCTGGGACGACGTGCCGCTGCCCGGCCGGTTGCGGGACTGGGACCGGCCGTTCACCTCGACCCCCTAGGGTGCCGCTCGTGGATCAACTCCGACGGCGGTTGGGCGTACCGGATGCGGTGCTCATCGGGCTCGGGTCGATGCTCGGCGCGGGCGTCTTCGTGGTCTTCGCGCCGGCCGCGGCGACGGCCGGTGGCGCGGGGCTGCTGGCCGCGCAGGCGCTGGCCGGCTTCATCGCGTTCTGCAACGCCACCAGCTCGGCCCGGCTGGCCGCCCGCTACCCCGAGTCCGGCGGCACCTACGTGTACGGGCGGGAGCGGCTGAACCCGTTCGCCGGGTTCCTGGCCGGCTGGGGATTCGTGGTCGGCAAGACGGCCAGTTGCGCGGCGATGGCGCTGACCGTCGGGGCGTACCTCTGGCCCGGTCAGGCCCGGTTGGTGGCGGTCGCCGCCGTGCTCGCGGTGACCGCGGTGAACCTGCGCGGCATCGCCAAGACCGCCGCCGCGACGACCGCCCTGGTGGTCGTGGTGCTGGTCGTGCTGGGCCTGGTCGCGGTGAGCGGGCTGGTCGCCGGTGACGTCCGGCTCGACCGGCTCGGCGCGGGCGGTGGCTCGGTCGGTGGCGTGCTGACCGCCGCCGGCCTGCTCTTCTTCGCCTTCGCCGGGTACGCCCGGATCGCCACCCTGGGTGAGGAGGTCCGGGACCCGGCGCGGACCATCCCCCGGGCCGTCCCGCTGGCGCTCGGCGTGGTGCTGGCCATCTACCTGGTGATCGCCGTGGTCGCGGTCGGCGTGCTCGGCGCGGACCGGCTGGCCTCGTCCGCCGCGCCCCTGGTCGACGTGGTGACCGCCGCCGGGTTGCCCGGCCTGGCCTGGGTGGTCCGGGCCGGCGCGACGGTGGCGGTGACCGGGGTGCTGCTCTCCCTGCTCGCCGGGGTCGGCCGGACGCTGCTGGCGATGGCCCGTCGCCGGGACGTGCCCGCGGCGCTGGCCGTGGTGCACCCGGTCCACCGGGTGCCGCACCGGGCCGAACTGGCGGTCGCCGCCGTGGTGGTCGTGGTGGTGGCGCTCGGCGACGTCCGTGCCGCGATCGGCTTCTCCAGCTGCACCGTGCTGGTCTACTACGCGATCACCAACGCCTCGGCGCTGACCCTCGGCCGCGACCCGGGTCGCCGGCTACCGGTGCGGGCACTCGCGGTGGCCGGGCTGGTCGGCTGTCTCCTGCTCGCGGTCAGCCTGCCGCCGGCCAGCGTCCTCGCCGGCTTCGGCGTCCTCGCCCTCGGCGCCCTCTGGTACGCCCACCGCCACCACCACCGCCCCTGACTCCTCCCCCGACGCCTCCCCTGACGCCTCGCGCCCGCCCTCGCCCCGTGCCGCACTTTCAGAGAAAGCGTGGCTATTCACGGCCCGATAGCCACTCTTTCTCTGAAAGTGCGGCTGGTGCGGGGTGGTGGGGCGCTCGGCTGGTGCGGGGTGGTTAGGGCTCGGGTGGGCGGGGGGTGGGGGCGGGGGGCGGGTTGGGGGCCGCACCGCGGCTGCGGGCGGGATTCGAGGGGCCGGTGGGTGTCGACGCGGGGGCCGGCGGCGGGACCGGGGTGGTCTCCCGCAGCAGGGCGCTCAGCCCGGCCCGGCGGGCCACCACGGTCAGCCGGTCCCCCGCCGAGATCACCATCCGTGGGTCGGCCGTCCAGTCGGTCCGTTGCCCGGCCGGGGTGTGGGCGAGCAGGCGTACCTCCCCCGGCCGGGCCACCGCGGAGAGCGGGCGGCCGTCCAGCGGCGCGCCGGCCACCACCGGCACCTCGACCACCAGCAGCGCGTGCCGGCCGACCGGGATGGTGGCGATCACCGCCCGGTCCAGCAGCGCGGCGGCGAACGCCGGTGCGGCCAGGTACGACACGCTGCGCGAGACGCCGATGTCGAACGCCTTCTGGATCCGCTCGGCGAAGTCGCCGTCGAAGAGGCGCAGCACCATCCGCAGCTCGGGGTTGAGCGCCCGGGCGTTCAGCGCGGCGCGCAGGTTCGCCCCGTCGTCGGTGGAGACCACCACCAGCGCCTGGCAGTGCTCGACGGAGGCGGACCGCAGCGTCTCCTCCCGGGCGGCGTCGCCGACGATCAGCGGTACGCCCAGCCGCCGGGCCAGCGACGCCCCGCGCGCCTCGGCGTGCCGGTCGATCGCGACCACCTCGACGCCGAAGTCCCGCAGCTGCGCCATCACCCGGGTGCCGATGTTGCCCAGCCCGACCACCACGACGTGCCCGGTGCGGTCCGGCTGGATCCGGCCGGCGTGCAGGGCCAGCCGGGCGTTGACGATGCCGTCGACGACCACGGCGGTGATCAGCGGGATCAGGGCCAGCCCGGCGAGGTTGAGCACCACCTGCATGATCTGCGCGGCGGCCGGCTTGTCGACGTCCGGGTCCTGGCCGCTGAGCGTGGTGACCAGGGTCAGGTAGAGCGCTTCCGCCCAGCTCACGTCGGTGGCGCGGGCGTTGAGCCAGCCGAGCCCGGCGATCACCGCGAGCAGCACGATCACCGCGATCCCGATCTTGCGGGTGGCGAAGCTGCGGACGGCCCGCAGCAGCACCGCCAGGGGTTGCCGTCGCCGCCGGGCGCGGACCAGCCGGCGGGCGGCCAGCTCGGTGCCGGCCGGCTGGCCGGTCGCCTCGGCGAGCACCACGTCGGCCGCCTGCTCGTCGGCGGGGAGCACCCGGACCAGGTC